>CAZQMD010000057.1:0-21550 GCA_964594185.1 uncultured Afipia sp.
CGGCGTTGTGACCAGCGCGATGCCGGGTGCAACTTCAAGACTGCCTGCGCCCCCGACCACAAGATAACGCTTCACGCCCGAGGCCTTCACGGCATCGATCAAAATCTGCGGATCGCTCTGCAGGAAGTGCACCGCGCTGATGACGGCATCGTGCCCCTTCAGTAATTCCGTCAGCCCGGCCTTGTCGAACACATCGCCCTTCTTCGGCGTGACGTTCGCTCCGAAAGGCACCTTCTCCGGATTGCGGACAATGGCGGTGACGGCGTGGCCGCGGCGAATGAGTTCTTTCAGGATTTCCGATCCGGCGCGGCCGGTGGCTCCGATCAATGCTATTTTCATGATTTGCGTCCTTTGCGCGACGTGGTATCCAATGGATACCAACTAACGAATGGACATCAGATGCCCGCTGGCAGCGCCGTTGTGAAGAAGGCACTTTCCCGAGACATGGTTCCTCTGGAGAAACCCAGGGCAGCGCGCGCCGCAAAAGCCTCGCGCGGGAACTGGCCCGCCAATCCTTATGCGGAAGACTGCCCAACGCGGCTGGTGCTGGATCGCATTGCCGACAAGTGGACCGTGCTGCTCTTGATCCTGCTCTCGCGCCGCTCGTGGCGCTTCAACGA
This sequence comes from uncultured Afipia sp., assembly GCA_964594185.1. Classification (GTDB taxonomy): domain Bacteria; phylum Pseudomonadota; class Alphaproteobacteria; order Rhizobiales; family Xanthobacteraceae; genus Afipia. The sequence goes on from CAZQMD010000057.1 coordinate 621, forward strand.
ACTGCGCCGCGAGATCGGCGGCCTCACGCAGAAGATGGCGTCGCAAACCCTGAAAGGTCTGGAGCGCGACGGCCTTGTCACACGCAAGGTGACGCCGACTGTTCCGGTGACGGTCGAGTATGCGATCACACCGCTGGGGCGTACGCTGAGCGAGACGGTAGATGCCCTGCGCATCTGGGCCGAGCGACACATGAGTGACGTTGCCAAAGCCCAACTGCAATATGACCGAACCAAGGCATAAACTGTGTAGATTCAGTCACACACGCAGGCTTTGTGCGGATGTTCTGCCTGCGTTCGCAAGAGTTGATGAGGTGTTTTAGGCTTGCGCGATAGGATGGCGCATCATCGGCGACAATCAACAACGTCTCGCGATGACTATCGTCGGCGATGAAAATGCGAGCTCCCAAAATATAAGGAGAGCAATCATGCCAGCCTATGCGCAGCATCACCCGAAGCGTCAGATCTTTCACGCAGCGATGACCGTGTGTCCAAGCTGCCTGAGCCTGCCCATGCAGATCACCGAGGTTCGGCCTCACTGGGAGCTGGCGCGGGTCGACTTCGTTTATGAATGCCCCGCCTGCTGTACAGAAGTCCGGGAAACTGTCGCGAAGCACTAGCCGCACGTCCGTCGCGGGGGCATCCGCGCCTATGAGAATCAGGGTTGGCCGACTACGATGAGGCATGACCTATGTCTACCTCATCACAGCGATCATCCTTGAGGTGATTGGAACCTCCGCGCTGCAGGCGTCGGAGCAGTTCACCAAGCCCAAGCCACTGATCCTGACCGCGCTCGGCTACGCGGCGTCGTTCTATTTCCTGTCGCTTGTGTTGCGGACCATGCCGGTCGGGATCGCCTATGCGATCTGGTCCGGTCTCGGCATCGTGCTGATCACTCTCGTCGGTCTGGTCTGGCTCGGCCAGAAGCTCGACATGCCCGCCGTCATCGGGCTTGCGCTGATCATCGCGGGCGTCGGCACCATCAACCTGTTTTCTTCATCAGTTTCGCATTGATTTTTCGGAGACACCGCTCATGGCCAATCGCAACATTCTCTACGCAGTCGTCGGCGCACTCGTAATCGCGGTCGCGGTGCTCGGGTACAAGGTCTATCAGGACAACCGCGAGCCGAAGGGCCTGCAGATCAATGTCGGCCCCAACGGGGTGAAGATCCAGAACAAGTGAGTTGTCGCATGACCGCAGTCTTATCACCGCGCGCGCTGATCCTTGGTGCAATGGCCTTGCTCGCCCTCACCGCCTTCGCGCGCGCCGACATTGTCGGGCGTGAAACCGACATCACCGATCTGCGGCTCGGCCAGAAGGTGTATGTCGACGACGGCTCCTGTCCCGCAGGCCAGATCAAGGAAGTCAGCGGCATGCGTCTCGGCGCAACCGGCGTCGAGCGCGCCAAGAAGTGCGTGGACCGCAAGGGCAAAAGATAGTTTTCGGGCATGATCTGATCCGAAAAGCGGTGCCCACTTTTCGGGATCATGCCCTAAATCGTCCGTCCGCCATCCACCGGCAGCACCACGCCTGTGATGAAGTCGGCATCGTCTGACGCCAGATAAACACACGCCTTGGCGATGTCGTCAGGCTGCGACATGCGGCCGAGGGGAATCGTCGCGATGAACTTTGCGCGGTTCTCCGGCGTATCAGGCACGCCCATGAAAGTTTCGAGCAGCGCGGTCTCGCCCATCACTGGCGCGACGCAGTTGACGCGGATCTTGTCCGGCGCAAGTTCCGCCGCCATGGCGCCCGACAACAAATTCACCGCCCCTTTTGAGCCGTTGTACCAGGTCAGGCCCGGGCGCGGACGGATCCCGCCGGTCGAGCCGATATTGATGATGCAGCCGCCGCCCTGCTTTCGCATCACAGGCACCGCCGCATTGGTCATGTGAAAGATCGATTTGACGTTAACCGCAAACACGCGGTCGAACTCGTCTTCGCTCACGTCCATGATCGGCTTGTTGCGGAACGACCAGCCAGCATTGTTGACCACGATGTCGAGCCGTCCGAATTTCTCGAGCGCCAGCGCGACAGCCTTGTCGATGTCGGGACGCTTTGAAACGTCGCCAGCGATGGCAGCCGCGCCGCCCGTATTCGCGGCAACGCGCGCCGCGCCCTCGCCGTTCAGGTCGAGGATGACGACCTTGGCCCCCTCGTCCACGAAATGCCGCGCGATCGCCGCGCCGAAGCCCGACGCGCCGCCGGTGACCAGCGCAACCTTGTCCTTGAGACGCATGCTGTCCGCCCTTTGATTTTCATTGATGTTGTCGTGAAAGCGTCGATCAAACGGTGCGCAAAGGCAAGCGCGTCAGATCCGATTCGAAATCTGACAAGACAATTCGATGAATTTTGGCTGGGCTTTTCGACAGATGCATTCGCAGGTGCAGCGTGACCTGCGGTTGCATCGTCCTAGACTTGCGAGGCGCGGCGAATGAGTCCGGCGCCGTCGTGATGAACTGCCTCCGGACCGGGAGACGAAATCATGTCGGGCATGCTTGTGAGTCTGCTGATCCAGATTATCGGCGGAGCCATCGGCGGAAACGTCGCTGGCGGCGCGGCCAAGAACATCGATCTTGGAACACTCGGAAACACCATCGCCGGCGCGATCGGCGGCGGCGTGGGCGGACAAATTCTCGGAATGCTGATTCCCATGCTGGCAAATTCAGCTTCGACACCGGATATCGGCGCGATCATCGGTCAGGCCGCCGGCGGCGGCGTTGCCGGTGCGGTGCTGACCGCGATTGTCGGAATGCTCAAGAACAGGTCGGCAGCGTAGCCGTCCGTTACTGTTGGAGACCCGCATTGCCTCATGTTGAGGAGCGCGCTTTTTTGAGCGCGCCTCGAAGGAAGAGGTTTGCTCGGAGTAACCGCCCCATGGTTCGAGACGCGAGGCTTACCCTCGCTCCTCACCATGAGGCTGATGAGCCGCGTGTGGCGATACCCCACGCTAGGAGATGAAATCTCCGCACTTCTGGATGGTGTCGTTCGCGCCCCAGGGCATGATCGGAATCGAGGACGTCGAGTTCTTCGGCGAGCCGTCGATCAGCTTGTCCGAGTAGACCATGTAGACCAGCACGTTGCGCTTGGCGTCGCAGCCGCGCACGATCTGCATCTTCTTGAAGAACAGCGAGCGGCGCTGGCGGAACATGTCCTCGCCCTGCGACGCCTTGGCCTTGAAGCGGATCGGCCCGATCTGGCGGCAGGACAGCGAAATATCCGACACCTGCTCGGCCAGTCCCAGCCAGCCCGTGTAGCCGCCCTTTTCCGGAATGGTGAAATGACACGCCACGCCCTCGACGTTGGGATCGTCGACGCCGTAGGTCGCGAGCTTGTCGTCCGGGCTGAGTAGCTTGAACACGGTGGAGCGGCGGAAAATCAGATCCGGCTCGTCGGCTGCCGCCACAGGGGTGACGGCCAGCGCGGCAAAAGCGGCGGCCAGCAGTGCGGCGGCAGTCACTCGGATCGAACGGAAGGACATCTTTGGGCTCCAGGGATCACAACAAGGCCCAGGAGACACCCTGGGCCGGCCCCCTCATGTGGGGTGTGTTCTCAGGGTTGAAAGGCACGGAATCGTGACCGGGGACAACCGCGCGTTAAGCGCTTTTGAAGGCTCAAAGGCTAGCTTTTCGGCACCGTGAATCACGCAGGATGCGCTATCGAGGCCATATGAACATTTAGCCAGATGGCGACACCAATATTGAAAGCAATTGAGGAACTTCGCGTGCAAGGCAATCGGTTACCCTTTTTGGACGTCCATCGGATTGGCTCCATCCTTTCATCCGGCCACGATTTCGGTTCCCGCCGCACCCGTTTTGGGGGCTGGCAGGCGACCTGGCTGGCCGCGGTCCTGAGTGCCGGTTTCACCCTGCCCGCCGACGCCCAGGTTTACTGGCCGATGGACCCCGGCAGCAGCGTTTATGCCGAGCCGCCCCAGTTCGAGCCGCGCCGCCCGCGTGTCGCGCGTGCCCGCCAGAAACTGCCCGATGCCCCGAAAGAGACCGCCAAGCCGGTCGGGCCAATCACGATTGCGATCTCGATCGAAAACCAGACCCTGAAGCTCTACGACCAGAACGGCCTGTTCGCGGAGTCTCCCGTTTCTACCGGCATGCGCGGACACTCCACCCCGATGGGCGTGTTCAGCGTCATCCAGAAGAACAAGTATCACCGCTCGAATATCTATAGCGGCGCGCCGATGCCCTACATGCAGCGCATCACATGGTCCGGCGTGGCGATGCACGCTGGCGTGCTGCCCGGATATCCAGCGTCCCACGGCTGCATCCGCATGCCGATGAACTTCGCGATGCGGATGTGGGGCTGGACCCGCATGGGTGCGCGCGTTGTGATCGCGCCGGGCGAAGTCTCTCCGTCCGACATTTCCCATCCGCTGCTGATCGCGCGCAAGCCGGAGACCAGGCCGGTCGCTGCCACAACCACGCCGGACAAGCATGCCGAGACGACTCCGAAGTCCGACCGTTCGTCGATTGTCGAGGCTGCTGCTCACGAGAAGCCGCAACTGCGCCTGACATCGATGTCCGAAGGCGAACCCATCCGCACCGCCGATGCCAGCGGCGCGCTTCCGCAAAAGAGCGATGCGGGCGACGTCGTGGTTGCGCAGCGCTGGGACGCGGGCCGCGACGGCTCGCCCGCGCCTGAGGAAAAGACCGAAGGCGTGAAGGATGGTGCTACCGCACCGAAGGACGGTGCCAGCAGCGATGGCGCGAACAAGGACGATGCCACGAAGACCGATGGCAGCAACTCCGGTGCGTCCGGCGACAAGCCGGCCGATGCAAAATCCGACGACAAGAAGAGCGAGGCTCCCAAAGAGACTTTGACGGAAACTCCGAAGGAAGCTTCGGCGGAAACTCCCAAGAACGACAAGGATCAGGCTCGCGCCACCGATCCGGTTGCGCCCGCCAATGTGACCCCACTCCTCGAAGGTTCTGCGGAGTTCGTCGGTCCGGTAAAGCCGCGCAGCGGCCACCTCGCCGTCCTTGTCAGCCGGAAGGAAAACAAGATTTTCGTGCGACAGAATTTTGAACCGTGGTTTGAAGCACCTGTCACTATCGCCGCCTCGGACCGTCCGCTCGGCACCCATGTGTTCACGGTGCGCGCCGACAAGGCCGACGCGGATGCGCTGCGCTGGTCGGTGGTGTCGCTTCCCGCGCCGATGCATATGGAAGAAGCTCCGCGCCGCAAGCGCGGCGAAGCGCCTGTGGTCACGGCGCCCGCCCAGCCGTCGTCGCCCAAGGAAGCCCTCGACCGCCTGACCATTCCCGAGGAGACCATGCAGCGGATCGCCTCGGCAATCGCTCCCGGCGGCTCGATCACCGTGTCGGACCGCGGCCTCGGCGACGAGACCGGCCGCGGTACGGATTTCATCGTCCCACTGCGATAAACGGGGCATACGGTTGGCTTTCAGACCGGCGTTAAGCTAGAACGCGCCGGTCATGACAGCCTCCCCCGACAGCCAGACCGCCACCGCACCGTCTCCCAATGACCCGCGCCGCGATGCGCTCGCGCGGCTGACGCCGTTCGGCTGGAACGGCGGCATGGCCGTCATTCTTGTCCTCCTTACCCTGTCGTTCTTCCTCGCCGGCTATTTCGTCATTTACTGGCGCAATGCCGACATGGATTTCATGATCGTCTACAACGCGCTTGTCATGAACGACGGCAAGCCGCAGGCGTTCTTCGATCATCCGTCCTATTTCACGATCCTGTCGGTGAAGACCTGGTTTCAGCTGATGCATTCGCTGGGACTGCTCGATGCGTGGAAACTGTCGGCGATCCCATCGGCGCTGAACGTTCCCGGCTTCGATGCGGCGATGACCAGCGCCGTGCGCGCGGGCCGCATCGTGGCATGGCTGACCGCGACGCTCTTCGTCATTGTTTTTGCAGCGCTCGCCCGCCGCATCTTTCGTGACTGGCGGATCGCGCTGCTGACGACATTTGCCTTCGCCTTTTCCGGCGGCATCGCGGTTCACATGCGAATCCTGCGCAGCGAACTGATCGCCGCTTCTCTTTTCACATTCGCCCTCATGCTGCTGATCGCGGCGGCGCGCCGTCCCGGCACCTGGCGGCCGCTGGCGATCGGCGCCGCAGCGGCTCTTTGTGTTCTCGGCATGGAAAACAAGGTGCAGATCATTCTGCTGATCGCCGCGCTCCCCGTGATCATGCTGCCCTTCGGCAGCGCGGACAGCACCAGCACCGCGTTCTGGCGCGGCTCGACGGCCTGGCTTGCAGTGCTGCTCTCGGCAATTGCGGCCGGCGTCATGCTTGCCTTCGCGTGGCCGCTGATCGCTGCGGGGTTCGAGCCCGAGACGATCGACATTGCCCAGCTTCATGCGCTGATTGCCGGAAGATTTGGCATCTACCAGATCGCCATGCTTGTCTGGATCGGCATCGGCATGGTCGCTTTCGCGGCGCTATGGCGCATCAGTGCGACGGAAACGCTGACGTCGATGTTCGCGATCGCCGCCGGTGCATCGCTCGGACTGCTCGCGCTCTATATCGCGTTCGATCCGCAGAACGTGGTGGCCGTCATCAATCCCATCGAGAAGATGCTGGTGTTTGCGGACGCGCCCGCCACGTCGGCCACCGAAGGCGGAAAAATCTGGGCCGCGATTGCGCTGCTGTTCGACGGCGTCAAGTCGGTGCTGCAGCGCTACTCGTTCGTGCTGTTCACCTCGCCGCGCCCGACCGTGTTCCTGACATGGCTTGTCTTCCCCGGCATTGTCTATGCGTGGATCAAGGGCGAGCGTCAGACTGCCATTCAGGCCGCGATCCTTCTGCTGTCCGCCATCGGCATCGATGCGCTTGGCGTGCGGCGAAACCTCAAGGCCGAATATTTTATCCTGACCGATCCGCTGATCATTCTGGCCGGCGCACTGCTGCTGGAAAGGCTGAACGATCTGCGGTTCAGCAAATGGGCCTATCCGACCGGCGCTGCGCTGATCGTCGCCCATGTCGCCGTCAGTCAGGCTGAACCGATCAAGCATGTGCTGAAGCGCAGCGGTCCGGAATATATCTGCGAGTGGAACGAGTATTACCAACCGCTGCTGCCGATGCCCTGGTGCGACAAGCCGCCCAAGCGCCAGTGAGCATCGTCACGGCTTCTTGAAACCCGCGTAGGCGGTGATCCGTTATCTTGCCGACAGGTTTCTCAGGGAGCGCATCATGATCGACCGCCGAAGCGTGATAACCGCCATCGCGGCTGGTGTGACCCTTCCGTTCGCGGCGCAGCCGGTCTTCGCACAGGCGGGCATGAGCCGCATGACGGCTTACGGCTTTTCCTTCTCAGGCCTGAAAGGCGGCACCATCCGCCTCGCCGACTACAGGGGCAAACCGCTGCTGGTGGTGAACACCGCCTCGCTTTGCGGCTTCACGCCGCAATATGCCGGGCTTGAGGAGGTCTGGACGAAGTTCAAGGATCGCGGGTTCGTCGTGATCGGCGTGCCGTCGAACGATTTCGGCGCGCAGGAGCCGGGCGGCGCCAGCGACATCGCCCATACCGCCGAGCAGACCTATCATGTCAGCTTTCCGATGACGGCCAAAGCCTCGGTGAAGGGACCGAACGCCCATCCTTTCTACAAGTGGGCGGCGAACGAGCGGCCCACCGATGTTCCCGGCTGGAACTTCCACAAATACCTTGTCGGCCGCGACGGCCACATCGCGGAAGCGTTCTCGTCACGCGTCGAGCCGACCGATACGCGTGTCGTCACCGCCATCGCCCGCGCGCTCGCTTAAAACCGCCTCAATTAACCCTGCCAACGCTCCTGTTGAAAACAGGTTGGCGCAATTGCGGATGCAGGATTAGGCTCCGTTTCGGGGACTACGTTGGCGTCCGACGGACCGGACGCGGGGGATTTTGCGTTCAGGGGTGTTTCGATGCGTATCAAGGCAACATTTTTCGCCGCCAGCGCCATTTCGGTCTGCGCTTTCACCAGCGTCTGGTCGCAGGCCCTCATCCCGCAGCGCACCACCCCGCCGCCAGCGCCTGCCGCCGCAGCACCGGCTCCAGCGCCTTCGCCAGCCCCTGCGGCCGCTGCTGCTCCGGCCGCTGCGCCTGCTCCGACTGCCGCAAAAACCAACTGCGCCAATCCGAATGCGCTTGGCGTCGCGCGCGTGGTGCAGATCGACACCACCGGTGGCCCCGGTTTCGGCTTCGAGCATTTCAAGCAACTCGACTTTCTGCGCGATAAGGAAGTGGTGCTGACTTTCGATGACGGCCCGTGGCCGGTGAACACGCCTGCAGTGCTCAAGACGCTCGCCGACGAATGCACCAAGGCGATCTTCTTCCCGATCGGCAAGCATGCCACCTACTATCCCGAAATCCTCAAGCATGTCGCCGCCGATGGACACACCATCGGCTCGCACACATGGTCTCACGCCAATCTCAACAACAAGAAGCTGACCGACGACCAGCGCAAGGACGAGATTGAAAAGGGATTCAGCGCCGTAAAATGGGCGCTGGGTACCGCGCCATCGCCATTCTTCCGTTTTCCAGCACTTCAGCACCCGCCAGCGATGGTGACTTATCTCGGTGAGCGCAACATCTCGATGTGGTCGTGCGATCTCGACTCGTTCGACTTCAAATCGCGCACGGCACAGAAGGTCGTCGATACCGTGATGTCGAAACTGGAAAAGAACGGCAAAGGCATCATCCTGATGCACGACTTCCAGAAGCATACCGCCGAAGCCCTGCCTGAAATCATGAAGCGGTTGAAGGCTGGCGGATACAAGGTCGTGCAGGTGAAAGCCAAGGCGCCGGTGCAGACCATCGCGAAGTATGACGAGGAACTGGTCAAGGACGTGAAATTGCCGACGGTCAGCTCTCGTCCGGTGAACAGCGTGGTGCAGACCATCTCCGAGTAGCGGCAAACGCACCCTTGCGGTTGTCCCGGAAATAGCTAAACCGCATCCCATGCGTATTGAAGGCTATGTGATCGTCTCTGCCGACGGCATGCTTGCCGATGCAAGCGGTGTCATGCCCGCTTCGCTCAAGTTCGAAGCCGACCAGAAATTTTTCGAGTCTGCGCTCGACGCGGCGGATCTGATCGTCCATGGCAGGAACTCATATGAAGATCAGCCGCGCTCGCCCGAGCGCACCCGCATCATCCTGACGCGGAGCATTCCTGCACTGGCCCGCGATCCGGAAAATCCCAAAGCAACCTTGTGGAATCCGGCAGGCGCTTCCTTCGATGACGCTTGCCGGATGAGCGGCGTGACGGACGGCATTGCGGCCATCATCGGCGGGCCTGTCGTGTTCGGGATGTTCATGGACCGCTACGACACGTTCTGGCTGTCGCAGGCGCACGCCCTGACCATTCCGGGCGGCATGGGCGGCTTTCCCGGAATCCCGGCTCAATCGCCGCAGGATATCCTCGCTGCGCATGGGCTGAAGGCTGACGAAAGACGCATTCTCGACGCAGATCACCGCGTCGATGTCACCGCATGGCGGCGAAGTTAGACGCCTGTGTAACGCCCGCTGTCTTCCATCCTGACCGGACGCGGATAGCCCGCGATCACCAGCAGGCCGCCGATCAGCGACAGGTTCTTCAGCGCGTGGATCATGTTGTTGATCTTGTCCGCGCCGGTCATGTCCCAGAAATTGTGGAAGTAGAACGTCGTCACCGCGACGAACAGCACCAATAGCCACGCGAAGGTCCGGGTGCCGAAATTCAGCGCGATGAACAAGCCGCCGATGACTTCCAGCGCGCCCGCCAGGATCGCCAGCAGTTGTGCGGTCGGCATTCCGGTTAAGCCCTCAAGCTGGGCGGTGTAAGGCGTCAGCATGGCCGGCAGGACCACCTTGTCGGTGATCGCCTGCGTGGTCGAGGCGATGTCGAACAGCTTGGATGCGCCGGAAAACACAAACAGGACGACGAACAGAACGCGTCCGACCGTGACAATCGCTGGCATATGTGGCCCCGTAAAATCCCCAATAGCGCAGACTATACAGGAGATGCCGTCAGCCGAACAGCGTCGGCTGCTGCCGCCCCGCCCGCTCCTGCGCCTCGACTGCGGCAACCGCCGTCATGTTGAGAATGCCGCGCGCCGTGACCGACGGGGTCAGGATATGCGCGGGCCGCGCCGGTCCGATCAGGATCGGCCCCACGGGCAGCGCATCGGCCAGGATCTTGATCATCTGATAGGCGATATTCGCCGCATCGAGGTTCGGCATGATCAGGATGTTGGCCGATCCCTCAAGCCGCGAATGTGGCAGCACAAGCTGGCGCGACAGCGCGGTCAGCGCGGAATCGCCCTGCATTTCGCCGTCGGCCTCGATTTCCGGATGATCGTTCACCAGAATTTCGGTGGCGCGGCGCATTTTCTGAGCGGAGCTTGAATCGTAGCTGCCGAAATCCGAATGCGACAGGAACGCCACCTTCGGCTTGATGCCAAAGCGCTGCACATGGACGGCAGCGAGCGCCGCCATTTCCGCCAGTTCCTCCGCGGTCGGATTGGGCCGGATCTGGGTATCTGCGATGAAATACGAGCCCTTGCTGGTGATCACCAGCGCCAGTGCCGAATAGTCCGCAAGACCCGGCGTGACGCCGATGATCTCGCGGATGCGCCGAAGGTGGCTCATATAGCGGCCATCGACGCCGCACAGCATCGCGTCGGCCTCGCCGCGTGCCACCGCCAGCGCGGCGATCACGGTCGCATTGGTGCGCACCAGCGTGCGTGCGGCTTCCGGCGTGATGCCGTGACGACCGGCGAGATCGATGTAGCTCTGCACATAGGAGCGATAGCGCGGATCGTCCTCGGGATTGATCAGGTCGAAATCGCTGCCGGGATTGATCGACAGGCCGAACCGCTTGATGCGCGCGGCCACCACGGTCGGACGTCCGACCAAAATCGGTCGCGCCAGCTTTTCCTCGAGCACCACCTGTACGGCGCGCAGCACGCGCTCGTCCTCGCCTTCGGCATAGATGACGCGAACCGGCTGGGTCTTGGCCTTCGCGAACACCGGCTTCATCACCAAACCGGAGCGGAATGCGAAGCGGTCGAGCTGGCCGATATAGGCGTCGAAGTCGGTGATGGGCCGTGTCGCCACGCCGGAGTCCATGGCGGCCTTGGCCACCGCAGGCGCCACGCGCAGGATCAGCCGCGGATCGAACGGGCTCGGGATCAGCGAACCGGGACCGAAGCCCTGCGTCTCGCCGCCGTCGAAGCGCACCACAACATCGGACGGCGGATCGCGCGCAAGCTGCGCCAGTGCGTCAACGGCGGCAACCTTCATCGCTTCATTGATGGCGGTCGCGCCGACGTCCAGCGCGCCACGGAAGATGAAGGGAAAGCAAAGGACGTTGTTGACCTGATTTGGGAAGTCCGAACGGCCGGTGCAGATCATCGCATCGGGGCGCGCCTTGCGCGCTTCGTCCGGCATGATCTCCGGGTTCGGATTGGCCAGCGCCATGACCAGCGGCTGATCCGCCATCTGCTTAACCATCTCGGGCTTGAGCACGCCGCCCGCCGACACGCCGAGGAAAATGTCCGCGCCACCGATCACGTCGCCAAGCGTGCGCTTGTCGGTCTTCTGTGCGTAGACCGCCTTCCACTTGTCCATCAGCGTGTTGCGGCCTTCGTAGACGAGACCGTCGATATCGCAGACCCAGATGTTCTTGCGCTGCGCGCCAAGCGACACCAGCAGATTCAAACAGGCGATCGCGGCCGCGCCCGCGCCCGACGCCACGATCTTGCAGTCTTCCAGCTTCTTGCCGTTGATCGTCAGCGCATTGCGGACCGCCGCGCAGACGATGATCGCAGTGCCATGCTGATCGTCATGGAAGACGGGAATTTTCATCCGCGCCTTGAGCCGCTCCTCAATCTCGAAGCACTCAGGACCTTTTATGTCTTCGAGGTTGATCCCGCCGAAGGTCGGCTCCAGCGCGGCGACGGTCTCGACCACCCGGTCGATGGTGTCGGCGGCGATCTCGATGTCGAACACATCGATGCCGGCGAATTTCTTGAACAGGACCGCCTTGCCTTCCATAACAGGCTTGGATGCGAGCGGGCCGATATTGCCAAGGCCGAGAACAGCGGTGCCGTTGCTGACCACGGCGACAAGGTTGGAGCGGACCGTGAGTTCGGCAGCCTGCGCCGGATCGGCAGCGATGGCTTCGCAGGCGGCGGCAACGCCCGGAGAATAAGCCAGCGCGAGATCGCGCTGGTTCGCGAGCGGCTTGGTCGCCTGTATTTCGAGTTTACCGGGCCGTGGAAGGCGGTGATATGCCAGCGCCGCAAGGCGCAGTTCTTCAGACAACGTCGACGCCATACCCACTCCCGATATCTTATCAGCCCGTCTTGTGCAGCGGACTGTTTAGTCCCGCCTTGCGACGGTTATGCGATTCAATTTTGCGGCAGATTGAGCCTGATATGCAGTTCGCGCAACTGCTTGAGCGAGACTTCCGATGGCGCGCCCATGAGCAAATCTTCGGCACGCTGATTCATCGGGAAGAGTGAGATTTCGCGCAGGTTGTTCGTACCGCAGAGCAACATGACAATGCGGTCAACGCCCGCCGCCATACCGCCGTGCGGCGGCGCGCCGTACTGGAACGCACGATACATGCCGCCGAAACGCTCGATGACCGTTTCTTCGCCATAGCCCGCAATCTCGAACGCCTTCACCATCCCCTGCGGGCGATGGTTGCGCATGCCGCCCGATGCGATCTCGTAGCCGTTGCAAGCGATGTCGTACTGGAACGCTTTGATAGTGAGCGGGTCTTGCGTCTCCAGCGCTTCGAGGCCGCCCTGCGGCATCGAGAACGGATTGTGCGAGAAGTCGACCTTCTTGTCTTCCTCGTTGTACTCGTACATCGGGAAGTCGACGATCCAGGCCAGTTCAAACCGGTCCTTGTCGATCAGATTGAGTTCTTCGCCGAGTCTGGTGCGCGCGAGGCCTGCGAACTTCCAGAACTTTGATGGATCGCCCGCGACGAAGAACGCCGCGTCGCCTTCCTTCAGGCCAAGCTGTTCACGGATCGCAGCCGTGCGCTCCGGTCCAATGTTGTTGGCAAGCGGGCCTGCACCCTCGCCGCCTTCGCGCCACATGATGTAGCCGAGGCCCGGCTGGCCTTCGCCCTGCGCCCACGAATTCATGCGATCGCAGAACGCACGCGACCCGCCGCCCGGTCCGGGGATCGCCCAGACCTGATTGGTGGCGTCTTCCAGCATGCGCGCGAACACCTTGAAGCCGGAGCCGCGGAAGTGTTCGGACACATCCTGCATCACCAGAGGATTGCGCAGGTCCGGCTTATCGGTGCCGTACTTGCGCAGGCTTTCTGCGAACGGAATGCGCGGCCACTTCTTGGTGACCGGCTTGCCGTTGGCGAATTCCTCGAACACGCCGGTGATCACCGGCTCCATCGCAGCGAACACGTCTTCCTGCGTAACGAAGCTCATCTCCAGATCGAGCTGATAGAACTCGCCCGGCAGACGGTCGGCGCGCGGGTCTTCGTCGCGGAAGCATGGCGCGATCTGGAAGTAACGGTCGAAACCCGACATCATCAGCAGCTGCTTATACTGCTGCGGCGCCTGCGGCAGCGCGTAGAACTTGCCGGGATGAATGCGCGACGGCACGAGGAAATCGCGCGCACCTTCCGGCGACGACGCGGTGAGGATCGGCGTCTGGAATTCGAAGAACCCGGCCTTCTTCATCCGCAAGCGCATCGAGTCGACGATGGCGCCACGGGTCATGATGTTCTGGTGCAGCTTCTCGCGGCGCAGATCGAGGAAGCGATACTTGAGGCGGATTTCCTCGGGGTATTCCTGATCGCCGAACACCGGCATCGGCAGCTCGCCCGCCTCGCCCAGCACCTCGATCTCGTTGATGAAGATTTCGACCGTGCCGGTCGGCAGTTCGGGATTGTCGGTACCTTCGGGACGGCGACGGACCTTGCCGTCGATCTTCACCACCCACTCGGCGCGCAGCTTCTCGGCCAGACCGAACGCCTTCGAATCCGGATCGACCACGCACTGGGTCATGCCGTAGTGGTCGCGCAGATCGATAAACAGCAGACCGCCATGATCGCGGATGCGGTGGCACCAGCCGGAGAGCCGGACGTCCTGGCCGATGTCGGCTTCGCGGAGCGCGCCGCAGGTGTGGGAACGATAACGATGCATGGAAATCCTGGAAATCGGCGGTCAGAGACAAGAATCAGGGGGTACGGGCGCAGGTATGCGCGCGCAGGGTTTACCCGAGCGAAGGGAACGCGGCAACCGGATGGTGCGGTCTCCGGGCCCGCATAGCGCGAAAAAGATTAATAAAAACAATGCGCCCGCTGCCGTTTCCCGACGAAGACGCGCCACAGGAGAAAAACAAACCGGGCCGCAACGCCGTTGTGGGACCCCGACGGTCTTACGATGCGAGCATGTGCCTGAAGTAAGCCACCGTCTCCGTCAGACCGTCACGGAGCGCGACCGTGGGATTCCAGCCCAGCTTGGCGCGGGCAAGACCGATGTCCGGCATCCGTTGTTTGGGATCGTCATCGGGCAGCGGTCTTTGGACGATCTTCGATCGAGACCCCGTCAAATCGATCACCAGATCCGCAAGCGCCCTGATGCTGATTTCTTCCGGATTACCGAAATTGATCGGACCCGTCAGATCGTCCCCGCTTTCCATCATCAGAACCAGAGCGTTTACCAGATCGCTGATGTGGCAAAACGAACGCGTTTGAGACCCGTCGCCATAAATCGTTATGTCATTTCCACGCAACGCTTGAACAATGAAGTTCGAAACAACCCGGCCGTCGTTCGGATGCATTCGCGGACCGTAAGTGTTGAAAATGCGGGCAACTTTAATTCGAGTCTTGTGCTGCCGCCAGTAATCGAAAAACAAAGTCTCGGCGCAGCGCTTGCCTTCATCATAACAAGAGCGCGGACCTACTGGATTTACATTTCCCCAATAGTCTTCGGTTTGTGGATGTATTGCCGGATCGCCATACACTTCAGAGGTCGATGCCTGAAGGATTTTCGCCTTAAGGCGCTTGGCCAGTCCCAGCATGTTGATCGCGCCGTGAACGCTGGTCTTCGTGGTCTGGACCGGATCGTACTGATAATGGATTGGCGAAGCCGGACAGGCCAGATTGTAAATCTTGTCGACCTCGACATAGAGCGCAAAGGTCACATCGTGCCGCATCAACTCAAAGTGACGATGCGGCAAGAGATGCTCAATATTGCGCCGCGAGCCTGTGTAAAAATTATCCACGCACAGGACCTCATGACCATCCGCGATGAGGCGGTCGCATAAATGGGAACCGATGAAGCCCGATCCCCCTGTAACCAGAATACGCTCGTTTAAATGCATCAAACAAAATCCTTCGTAAAAAGAGAAAATATAACGCCCGCCAACGCGGGAACCGCAGCAACCCTTGTATTGATCCGCGCAATCGCATTCGTTTAAGTTAGCCAGATTAGATTGATGTTATAGCTTGGATTTTTTATGCTGATTTTTTTGGCAACCTTTGTTGCACTAGCTGCATTTCTGGCTGGATTTCTACTGTTATCAAAGCTGAGGATTTACGGGCAACGTTTGGTAGCCTCGATCCGGACCACCCGATCGCTCCTCACTGATACGGGGACCGGCATCAAAATGCTTGGGTTCTACAGCAAGCCGGTCGTCAGAGACCACTTCGCCGCGCTGAGCAACCCAACGTCGGAAGACCCGCGTGACATCAAAGTAAGCTACGGCCTCTCGCGCGTGATCGGGGCGATTGCGCCGGCATTCAGCGCGGCGCAGGACTCTGACACCGTCGTGTGCACGGTGGCGCTCGGTACTGATTTCAGGAGGCGCGTAGCGCTTTGCCTGGATAGCCATGAGAGATTTGCAACATCTCGAAATATCGCGTTGTGCGTGCTCCACGAACCCCCTCCCTATATGGGCCGGCCCGCAGCCTGGATGAAAATTCCCCTCATCGCGAAATTGCTGCTCGCCGGATACAAACGCATCCTCTTCATTGATGCAGATGCCATGGTAACGAACCCGGATTTCAGCATCGAAAACATGTTTGCGAAGCTGGCAGAAACAAAGTGCCCCGTTCTGGTCACGGAAGACGAGGACGGTATTAATAGCGGCGTTATGTTTGTTCAGAACATCAGCGCGGCCTATCGTTTGCTGGATCTGATCTGGCTCAACGACTCCGATATCAACAACGGGACATGGGAGCAAAATTCTCTCAAGGTACTGATGGACGTATCAAACGAGATCAGATCGCTCGTGGCGATCGAGGATGATCCTAAAAAGATCAACAGTTTTCCCGTGGAGCGGCGCCTGTTCCATCCGACGCGCGAAGGACAAATCTGGTCGTACGGTGATTTCATCTGCCATTTCTCGGGGCTGCGCACGCCTCATCTCGAGCGCTATATCGAGAACTACGCGACCTCTCTGCGCAGGCGCGCAAACGACGCTTCAGCGCACTCGCAGCCCGCTACCGCTGCACAAGGCTAAGCCTCGTGCCGCTCTCACCTGCAGAACACTCTCTCGGATTTGGTCAGAGAATTCTGCGCCGGACATCAACCGTGACTTTCTCGCGCATGGGCCGCTGGGGCCAGTTCGGCAACCAGCTTTTTCAGATTGCCGCAGTTTTGGGTTATGCAGCCGAGTACGGTTGCCGTCCACGACTTCCACGGTGGTACTGCCAGGCCAGTGACACCGACTATGAGCAGTATTTCCCTTGGGTAAAAAAGTATTACGGACGTTGCACGGGCGCACTGTTTAGCGAACGGCATTTCTATTATGAAAAGCTGCCTTTCATTTACGGCCTTGACCTGAGAGGCAACTTTCAGTCAGAAAAATATTTTTTCCGTATTAGAGATCGCATCCGGGAGCTTTATGCAGAGCCTCCGGTCATCACTGTGCAACTCGATGCCTATTGCAGGGAACATAGCCTGCAGGCGTTCGACGCACTGCATATTCGCTTTTATAGCCACGTTGTTCATGACCAGGGGCCGATGGAAGCGCTTCCCAAGTCATACTTTAGAAATGCAATCGCATCGATGAGCGGCGGTCGGCCGCTGGTGATTGCAACTGACGATAAGGTGAGGTTGGGAGAATTCCTTGCGGGCAGCGACATAGACCGTAACATCCACGTTCTGCAGTTCGAAAATTCTCTGCTCGATTTTTACATGCTGTCGCGGTCTCGCCGAATCGCGATCAGCAATTCAAGCTTCAGTTGGTGGGCGGCCTACCTGGGCGCACCAAAAGAACGGATCATTGCCCCTCAACGCTACTATTGGTTCCGAAGAAGCGAGCGGGCGAATCCGTTTTGGGATACGCGCGATCTTTATCCGGATCAGTTCGATGAACTTATCCTGTAACGTAACTGATTTCCGCTCGATCGCCGCCGTTAACCGTCCCCGGGCTGGCTCTGCTGGATCACGATGGTTGGCACCCCAAATGTCCCGGTCCGGACCGTGAAAACGCGGGTACCGGGCTTGCGCCCCTCACGCACCTCGGAGACCTCCAGACCGGCCTCCTGAAGCCGCGTGCGCGTCGCCTCGACATCCGCCACGCGCCAGGACACCCCGTAAATCTTGTCCGGTCCGTCGCTCCTGCCGTCCTTGATGCGGTGAATGATCTCGAACACCAGTCCGCCGGTCCGAAAGAACAGAAAGCGCGTTCCGATCGCGGCGATGGTCCGGTCCAGCTTCATGTCGAGGCCGAGACGCGCGCCATAGAGCGCCGCGGTCCGCTCCGGATCGGGCGTTGCAATCACGAGATGCTCAAGCAGAGAGACCGCTGCGGGGGCTGTTTCGGCTGAACGCTCCAGCCGCTCGTTGCGCTGAAGAAAGAACAGCCGGATGCCGTGAGTAGAGTCCGCCGATGCGCGGGTGCGCTGCCATGTCAGCGTGCGGCCGGATGCGAGATCGGTGCTGGTCCCGTCGCCGATCGCCTCCGGCGCAAGACCAAGCCGCGTGAGGCGGTGATGCGCCTTGGCGATATCATCGACCGCGAATGCAAGGCTGGCGAGGCCCTCGCCCTGCTTGTCCAGCGCAGCGCGCACACGATCAGCGGCCTCGCCGTCTCCAGAAGGCGCCATCAGTTCGAGCGAAGTGTTGTCGAGTGCGAAGATCGCGCTTGCCGCGCCATTGCCGGTCGCACGCCATGCCGGAGCGCGGCCAAGCAATATTTGATAGCCGGCAACAGCGGCCTCGATGTCGCGAACCAGAACGACGGCGTGATCAAGTCCAGTAATCATGATGATGGCAAAGCTCGCATGTGGAACCGCACCTAATCATGCCGCTACGCGCAATGCAGCCCCCATCACGCGCCGCATGGCTCCGTTGATTTCACTTTGCGAAATACGGCTCTAGCGATCCTGCCGGCAGCGCCACTCCCGCTTGCCCCTGACCTTGATGCGCTCCTCGGCCTGGCAGTTTTGCGACAGGTCAATTTCGCGAAACGCGCGGGCCTTTACGTCGATATTGATTGTGTTGTTGAGGTTGACATGGGGCCGCATCGGAATATGCGTGCCGGTGTTGACATTGAGGTTGTTCCCCAGCGCCACGGCAGGAACAAGCGCGGCCAGACAAAAAGCAACTCCGGCGCTGCTGAAAGATTTTACGGCCATGGCCGTCGATTCCTTCCAAAATAGTGCGTTGCGACAACATTCCTTGGTCGCGAATCCCGCCGTTTCGGTTCAGCACAAGCAAAAAATGTCCCCTGCCATGACCAGTGAGCCTGCCAGATTGGGGCATTTTCGCATGGAAAATTCCGTTCAAGGCGTCCATAACCCCCGCATGGAAATGATCACCACCACCGACGAACTCGCCGCCGTCTGCAATCGCCTCGCCAAACACCGCGTCATCACTGTTGATACCGAGTTTTTGCGCGAAACCACCTACTATCCGCTGCTCTGCGTCGTTCAGATGGCCAGCGCGGACGAGGCCGTCGTTGTCGATACCCTCGCCGAGGGCATAGACCTCAAGCCGTTCTTCGACCTGATGGCCAACGAGAGCGTGCTGAAAGTGTTCCATGCCGCGCGGCAGGACATCGAAATCATCTTCCATCGCGCCAGCATCATTCCGCATCCGGTGTTCGATACCCAGGTCGCGGCCATGGTGCTCGGCTATGGCGATTCCATCGCCTACGACCAGTTGGTCGAGCGCATCACCGGTCACCGTCCCGATAAAACCCATCGCTTCACCGACTGGTCGAACCGCCCGCTGTCGCAGGACCAGATCACCTACGCCGTCGCCGACGTCACGCATCTGCGCGATGTGTTCGCCGCACTCGATGCCGATCTCAAGAAGCGCGGGCGCAGCGAATGGGTCAGCGAGGAGATGGACGTTCTCACCTCACCCAAGACCTACGATGTGCATCCCGAACGTGCATGGGAGCGGCTCAAGACCCGCGTCCGCAAGCCGAAGGATCTCGCGGTGCTGATGGAAGTCGCAGCATGGCGCGAACAGGAAGCGCAGAGCCGCGACGTGCCGCGTTCGCGCGTGCTGAAGGACGACGCCATCGGCGACATCGCAACCCATGCTCCGACGTCTCTTGAGCGGCTCGCGGGCCTGCGGTCGCTGCCGAAGGGATTCGATAAATCGAAATGGGGACAGGACATCGTCGCCGCGGTGAAGCGCGGCATCGCGCGCGATCTCACCCAATTGCCCAAGCTCGACAAGTCGCGCGGCAATGCGAACGGCGGCGCGACTGTCGAACTGCTGAAAGTTCTTCTGCGCATGACCTCGGAACGGCACGCCGTCGCCAGCAAGGTGATCGCGACCGTTGACGATCTCGAACAGATCGCGCTCGACGACAATGCCGATGTTGCCGCGCTACACGGCTGGCGGCGCGAACTATTCGGCGAAGCCGCTCTGTCGCTCAAGAAGGGCCGCCTCGCGCTCGCCATCGACAAGGGCCGCGTGGTGCGGGTCGACCGAGACTAAAACTCAGCATTCTCAATATCTTCGACCATCGCGGAGAGCCGTTAATCCACTGGAAATAAAACTGTTCTTGACTTAAGACGACCGGTCATATTGATTATGGAAATCCAATTAAGAGATCCATATGCCGACAAACCGCCAAATCCTTCTCAAGCGCCGCCCCTCGGGACTGCCCACGCCGGACGATTTCGAGTTTGTGGAGAAGAAGCTCCTGGAGCCCGGCCCCAATCAGGTTCTTGTCCGCAATCGGTTGCTGTCACTTGATCCCTACATGCGCGGACGAATGGACGCCGGAAAGTCCTACATGGCGCCCGTCGAACTCGGACAGGTGATGACGGCTCATACCGTCGGCGAAGTGGTGACCAGCAACGATCCCGCTTTCAATCCCGGCGACAAGGTGTTCCTGACCGGAGGTTGGCAGGACTATGCGCTCACGCAGGCGCCGGATGTGAGAAAGATAAATCCGGCCCTGCCCGACGCGGCGTGGCTCGGCCCGATGGGGCTGCCCGGCTGGACCGCACACTACGGCCTGTTTGAGCTCGGACATCCCGCTGCAGGCGAAACGCTGGTCGTGTCTTCGGCCGCAGGCGCCGTCGGCGGCCTCGTCGGTCAACTGGCAAAGGCTCAGGGCCTGAGAGTCGTCGGCATCGCTGGCGGACCGGAGAAGTGCGCTTACGTCGTCAACGAACTCGGTTTCGATGCATGCGTCGATTACAAGGTTTCCGAATTCGCCGCGCGGCTCGCGGATGCATGTCCCAACGGCATCGATATCGACTTCGAGAATGTCGGAGGCGATGTGCTCGATGCAATCTGGCCGCTTCTCAATGCCGGCGCACGCGTCGTCGTGTGCGGCCTGAGCGCGCATTACAACCTGACAAAACCGCTGCCGGGTCCCGACCTCACCAAGGTCCTGAAACAGCGTGTCAACATGCAGGGCTTCATTATCTCGGACCATCGTCCCCACATTCCAAAAGCTATCGGAGAAATGGCGACGCTGGTGGGTCAAGGCAAACTGACGACCCGCAACGATATTACGACGGGTCTC
>CAZQMD010000058.1:0-21345 GCA_964594185.1 uncultured Afipia sp.
AATCACAGGATTTGAGAGCCCCGCGCATCGAGAAAACCCGCCGGAAATCCGGCGGTTCCTCTTGTTTCGGCAGGCTTGAATTCCGGCTCTGCTAGAGGCGCTCGGAACTGCCGTCGCGTCCGGGACCTCGATCGCGGTCGAATCGGTCGTCAATGCCGCGCTCAAAGCCGCGGCCGCGCCAACCATGATGGCCGCCCATCCGGGTCAGCATCGTCAGCCGCCGCTTCTGGCCCTCATCGAGGGTCTTGTAGAGCGGATCGGCGGCATCTGCGATCTTCTTCAGGCCAGCCGCGGTCTCGGCCATCCTGTCGGCCTGTTCGCGCAGCCGGGCCACCGGATCGCGGGTCTGATCGGCCGCCGCCGACTTTCCATCCTGCGTGCCCTTCTGGTCCTGCGCTGCCCGGCGAGCCTCGCGCTCGCTGGCGCGCGCATTGGCCTGCGCCATGCGCTGCTTGGCGAAATTGTGCACGGCGGTTTCGACCGGAGGCCAGAGTTTGTCCTGATCCGGCGTCAGCTTGAGACCGGCTTTCACGGAGGCGATCTTCGCATCGAGGAAGGCTGCCCGGTCTTCCGTGCTCATACGATGATGGTGATGGTAGCGGTGCTGTGCGTACACGGCGGTGGAACCGAGGATCGCAACAGCCGCGACACCGGCAAGAATGGCTTTTTTCATGGGGCATCTCCGAGGTGATGGTTCCTCGAAGATGGCAGCAACGGCCCCGCTTTCAACTTAAGGTTTGGACACCTACGTGAACGCGCATTAATTCAACATGCCCAGCGTACGCGGCAACCAGAGCGACAACTCCGGAATGAATGTCACCGCCACAAGGAATCCCAGCATCGTCAGCAGCCATGGCCACACCGCGACGGTGAGTTCCGTGATGCCCATTTTGGCAATGCCGGACGCAACATAAAGATTAAGCCCAACCGGCGGATGGCACATGCCGACTTCCATGTTGACCACCATCAGGATGCCAAGATGCACCGGATGAACGCCGAGCTTCACGGCAATGGGAAACAGGATCGGCGCGGTGATCAGCACGATGGAGCTGGCCTCCATCACATTGCCCGCGACCAGCAGCAGCACATTGACGAAGATCAGGAACGTGACCCAGTTGACGCCCTTCTCCAGCATCCATGCTGTGAGTTGCTGCGGGATCTGTTCGCTGGTCATCAGGAAGGAGAACAGCACAGCGTTGGTGATGATGTAGAGGATCATCGCGCTCATGCTGGCGGAGCCGAGCAGCACGCGCGGCACATCCTTGAGCGTCAGATCCTTGTAGACGAACACCGCGATGATGAAGGCGTAGACCGCGCTCATGGCCGCCGCTTCTGTCGGCGTGAACAGACCCGCGTAAATACCGCCGAGCACGATCACGATCAGCAACAGACCCCATATGCATTCGCGGAATGCCTTGATCCGTTCGCCCCATGTCGCGCGGGGCAGCCGCGGATAATCGAACTTCCATGCCCGGTACACCGTGGTCAGACCGAGCAGCGAGGCCAGCATCAGACCCGGGATGACGCCCGCCATGAACAACTGCCCGACCGACGCCGACGTGACGCGCTCTCCGCCGGGACCGAAGGCCACGCTGCCGCCGGTCGCGACTGCATAGATCACCATCACGATGGACGGCGGGATCAGGATGCCGAGCGCGCCGGATGTCGTGATCACACCTGCGCCAAAGCGCTTGGGAAATCCCTGTGCGATCATCGCAGGCATCAGGATCGAGCCGATGGCGATCACGGTGGCGGGCGACGAGCCGGAAATCGCCGCGAACAGCGCGCATGCCATCACGCCCGCGAGGCCGAGGCCGCCATACCAGTGCCCGACCATCGAGGTCGCGAAATTGATCATGCGCTTGGCGACGCCGCCGTGGGTCAGGAAGTTGCCGGCAAGGATGAAGAACGGGATCGCCATGATCTCGAAGTTTTCGATACCGGTGAACAGCTTCAGCGCCACCGCTTCGATCGGCACGCTGGTCAGGAAGAACAGGAACGTCAGAACCGTCAGGCCGAGCGCGATCGAGATCGGCATGCCCGTCAGCATCAGGGCGATGAGCAATGCGAAAATAATAAGCGTGGTCATCGAACGCCCTCCGGCGTCGGACCAATCGCAGTATCGACCTCGATCCCCTCAACATGGGTGTGATCGTGATGCGGCAGATCGCCGGTCTTCCAATAGGAATACGCAACCTGCAGGAAGCGGAAACACATCAGGTAAGAGCCGAGCGGAATGCAGAGATAGACGATCCAACTCGGCAGTTCGAGATCGGGTGAGGTCTGGTCGGTATGGGACAGTCCGTAGACGAAGCTTGCGCCCATGGTGCCGATGACGCCGGTGAACAGCGCACCGCAGAGCAGGCCGAACAGGATGGTCCACTTGCGCCACTTCGGGCTGAGCGCCAGAACCAGCACGTCGACGCCGACGTGAATGCCGGTGCGCACGCCATAGGCTGCGCCGAACTTTGCCATCCATACAAACATGAAAATGCACAGTTCCTGCGCCCAGGACAGATGAATTTTACTGAGGAAAGCATAGGCCTGCATCGCACCGGGCCAGCTTCGATGGCTGACCACGAAATCCGTCGTGTAGCGATGGGCGACTGCAATGAAAATGACGATCGTTGCCGCCGCAATCAGCGTACCGATCAGGGTTTCCTCGAGACGATCGAGGATGCGCATGAATAGCTTCACTTCGTCCCCACCCGCAGCCCGCGTCTTCGCGCGATTAAACCTTGCTGACGCCCGCCTCAGCCTAGCAGACGAAAGCGGTCCGGGTCGAATCCCGGACCACTTTCATGTCACGAAACCAGACCTAGTTGGTCTTGGCGTTGGCTTCCTTCTGAAAGGCTGCAATCAGCTCCTTGCCGACGCGCGACGCCATGTCATTGGTCACGGGCTCCAGCGCCTTCATCCATTCGGCACGCTCGGCCGGGGTCAGTTCGTAGAAGGTCGTGGTGCCCGCCTTCTTCATGGCGGCAAGCGCGTCGTCGTTTTCCTTCTGCGAGATGTCGTTGGCGAATTCGGTCGCCTCCGCCATCGCCTTCTCGACCTGCGGCTTCACGTCGGCCGGAAGACCATCCCAGAACTTCTTGTTCACGATCACCGCATAGCCGATGTAGCCGTGGTTGGAGATGGTGGCGTGCTTCTGCACCTCATGCATCTTCTGGGTGTAGACGTTGGACGGCGTATTCTCGTTGCCATCCACGACGCCGGTCTGCATCGCCTGGTAAACTTCGGAGAAGGCCAGCACCTGCGGAATAGCGCCAAGCGCACGCATCTCGGCCTCCAGCACCTTGGACGACTGGATGCGCATCTTCATGCCCTGGAAATCGGCGACCTTATGCATCGGCTTGTTGGCCGTCATGATCTTGAAGCCGTTGTCCCAGTAGGCGAGACCCTTGATGCCCTTCGGCTCAAGCTTGGCCAGCAGGCCCTGACCCACCGGCCCCTTGGTGATCCGGCCGAGAGCCGCCTTGTCCGGCAGGATGTAAGGCAGATCGAATACCTCGAACTCCTTTACTCCGAGCGGGCCGAACTTGGCGAGTGACGGCGCCAGCATCTGCACGGCGCCGAGCTGAAGCGCTTCGACCTCTTCCTTGTCCTTGTAGAGCTGCGAGTTCGGATAGACCTCAACCTTCACCTTGCCGTTGGTGTACTTCTCGGCGAGTTCCTTGAACTTCTGCGCGCCCTGTCCCTTTGGCGTATTCGGCGCAACGACGTGGCTAAACTTGATGACAATCGGCGATTGCGCCGTGGCGGGTCCGACAAGAGCGAGCACCGCAACCGAGGCCGCAGCCAGAATGAGTTTTTTCATGTTTCCTCCGATAACGATTGAGGACCATGAGCATCATCGCGGTCCTGAATCCGTGAGGACCGGATCATTTCAGGCGAAGCGGGTCAAGGCTATTGCCCGTTAGAAGGGTATGACGAGTGATCGTTGCTGCAACGCAAAAGGCGGCGCATGAGATGCGCCGCCTTTGTTCATGCGCAAGCAAATCGCGCGATCAGTGACCTGCAGCAGCGACAGCCGTGTCGCGCTGATGCTTCATGACGATCTTGTTGAGCGCACCGAGATACGCCTTCGCCGACGCCACCAGCGTATCGGGATCGGCGGCCTTGGAGGTCATGGAGCGGCCCTCATGGGCGAGCCGCACCGAAACTTCGGCCTGAGCGTCGGTTCCCTCAGTCACGGCGTGCACCTGATAGAGTTCCAGCTTGGCCTCATGCGGCACCAGCGCCTTGATGCAGTTGAACACCGCGTCCACCGGACCGTTGCCTTCGGCTTCCTCGATCCTGGTCTGACCATCGACGTCGAGCTTCATGGTCGCGCGCTGCGGGCCGTGCGTGCCGGCAATCACCGTCAGCGACATCAGCTTGATGCGGTCATGAGCGACGGCCATTTCTTCGTCGACCAGCGCTTCGATATCCTCGTCGTAGATATCCTTCTTGCGGTCGGCGAGCGCCTTCATCCGCACGAAAGCATCTTCCAGCTGGTTGGCGGAGAGCTTGTAGCCCATCTCTTCCAGCTTATGGACGAACGCATGGCGGCCCGAGTGCTTGCCCAGCACCAGCGACGACTGCTTCAGGCCGACCGATTCCGGCCGCATGATTTCATAGGTCTGCGCATCCTTGAGCACGCCATCCTGATGGATGCCGCTCTCATGGGCGAAGGCGTTACGGCCGACGATGGCCTTGTTGTACTGCACCGGGAACGAGGTCGCGGCCGACACCAGCTTCGATGCGCGCGTCAGCATCGTGGTGTCGATCTTGTTCCAGTATGGAAACTTGTCGTTGCGGACATTGATCGCCATCACGACTTCTTCGAGCGCAGCATTGCCCGCACGCTCGCCGATGCCGTTGACGGTGCATTCGATCTGCCGCGCGCCACCGGCCAGACCGGCCAGCGAATTCGCCACCGCCATGCCGAGATCGTTGTGGCAATGGACCGAGAACACGGCTTTGTCGGAGTTCGGCACGCGCTCGATCAGCGTGCGCATGAAGTGGGTGTATTCCTCCGGCACGGTGTAACCGACCGTGTCCGGAATGTTCACCGTGGTCGCGCCGGCCTTGATCACCGCCTCGACGATACGGCACAGGAAGTCCATCTCGCTCCGCGTGCCGTCTTCCGCCGACCACTCGACATCATCGATCTGGTTGCGCGCGCGGGTCACGTTGGTGACCGAGGTCTCGATCACCTGCTCCGGCGTCATGTTGAGCTTGGCCCGCATATGCAGCGGCGACGTCGCAATGACCGTGTGAACGCGGCCGCGTCTGGCGAACTTCACCGCTTCGGCGCAGCGGTCGATATCCTTAGGATGCGCACGGGACAGACCGGCGATCACCGCATTCTTCGAGCGGCGGGCGATCTCGCTGACGGCCTGGAAGTCGCCTTCCGAAGTGATCGGGAAGCCGGCCTCGATGACGTCGACACCCATGTCGTCCAGCATCTCGGCGACTTCGAGCTTTTCCTCGAAGGTCATGGTCGCGCCGGGGCACTGTTCGCCGTCACGCAATGTGGTGTCGAAAATAACGACGCGGTCCTTGTCGGACTTGTTCGCGGTGGTCATGGGAAAAATCCTCTGGTCAGATGCGCCACATCGGGGCGCTCGGGTTTCGGTGCTGTCTTCGAACCCCTGAGTGCCCAGGCGCACGCGCCCAGACGGCCCTCAGGGGCAGCTAAGAAGCAGAAGCCCGCCAAGAAGGGACGAACCGGCAGCAGGACGCGCAATGAGGCTGGCGGCAATGGCCACCGTTCCCTGCTGTCCCTGGATACCGCCGCGAATCATCGATTCAATCCCCGAAAAACGCATGATCGGCTCGAAACCGTTGACGGTTGGTTGCCGAAGCGTCTGGTGCGAATGTTTCTAGACGAGAAAGGCAAGCCCCCGCAACGCCAAAAAACGGTCAGGAGGCCTGCCCTATCGATTTGGCGGGCTTGTCAGCCGAGCCGGCCCGAGGTCTGGCGAGGTCACCGGGAGGACGCCTCACGCCGGGATCAGAGCCCAGCACCGCCTGCTTGAGATTCTTCACCGTCGCGGTGATTTTCGCCAATCCGCACGACAGGGCATCGTCCTTACAGGCCGCTTTTTTGCGAACCGGCACTGGCGCGGGAGCCGGGGGCTGCTTGTCCGCAACGGCAGGCCGCGCCTGCTTCTGATCGGGAAGCGGCTTCATCTGCTTGCTGATCGCGGCAAGCGCCTGCCCGGGATCGATAGCGTCTGCTGGCGTTTCCGGATTTGTCTCCAGATACGCCAGATACTCCTGATCCATCCGCTTCAGCTCTTGCGGCGTCGGTTTTGGACCGGCGATATCGAAATAGCGGTTCTGCATAAAGTCGAAATAGCTGTAACCGCCGCCGGGCTTGCGGCGGCCGGGAAACTTGGCGTCACATTCCGAAATGATCTTCGCCTTCGCATCCTTCGCCAGGCCCGGTTGTTCGGCACTGGTGGAGCAGTCCTCAAAATCCTTGGGGCTGTAAATTTTCCACCATTCGGCGCGCAATGAGCCTGCGCCCAACGCGACACACAGGCCGGTCAGGACAACCAACATCACAGACTTGCGCAGTCTAGCCACCAGCCGAAATCCTCGCCCGTCCCTCTGGTATGTCCAATCAGGCCCCCGGGCAACAGGCGATCCACATCCCTGTGGATTGTGGGGGCGCACCGTCACAACTTCATAATCCGGCAAAGTTCCATCAGGACTTCTCAAGCCTTCTTCGCCTTGGAGACCCGCGTGGCTTCTTTCTCGAGAGCGACCTTCACCTTCTTCAACTCGCCCGCGTCGGTCTTGTCGACTTCAGGATAACGCAGGTCGAGCTTTTCCATTGCGCTGACAATGGCCGAACTGATGACCACGCGCGCGAACCATTTGTGATCCGCAGGTACGACAATCCACGGCGCATGCTTCGCAGACGTATGATGGATCAGATCCTGATAGGCCGCCTGATACTTGTCCCAGAGCTTGCGCTCGGCCACGTCGCCCAGCGAAAATTTCCAGTTCTTGGCCGGCTGCTCAAGGCGATCGAGGAAGCGCTGGCGCTGTTCTTCCTTCGACACGTTGAGAAAGAACTTCAGGATCAGCGTGCCGTTGCGCGCCAGATACTTCTCATACGCGGCAATATCCTCGAAACGCTCGCGCCAGATATTCTTCGTCACCAATTCCGGCGGAATCCGCTGCTTCGCGAGGATGTCCGGATGGACACGAACAATCAGCAGTTCTTCGTAATAGGAGCGGTTGAAGATCCCGATGCGGCCGCGCTCGGGTGCACACATCGAGGTGCGCCACATGAAGTCATGATCGAGCTCTTTCGTCGACGGCGTCTTGAATGAAAAAACCTGACAGCCCTGCGGATTGATGCCAGACATCACATGCTCGACGGCGCTGTCCTTGCCCGAAGCATCCATGCCCTGAAAAATCAGCAACACCGACCAGCGGTCATGCGCGTAAAGCTTCTCCTGCAACTCCCGCAGCCGTCCGCGATTGGTATCGATGATCCTGTGCGCCGACTCTTTATCGAGATCGCCCTTCTCGCCCGGCTTGTGCGAACGCAGATGGAATTCGCGCGAACCATCGATCCTGAACGGAGCGACATAAGACGACAGATCGGCTTTGCTTATCTTGCCGTTATTTTTGCTCATTGCACTCTCCAGCTGCTCGGCCTAACGCTACATGAGCCTGCAAAGGCACGCCAGCCTCGCTTTCGCACCGCGGTAGCGGATGTCTCGCGCAAAACAACGAAAACAAAATCGACAACCTTGGAAACTCAAATGCTCAATCGCCAGACGGCAGTGCATCACGCACACATCACACACCGGCACTCGCAAATTTGTTCTCGGAAAATGACGCTCGCCGCAGGCGGCATATGGACCGCCCTGGCATTGGCGGCCGCCGTGCCCGCGCACGCGAAAGACGTTTATCCGCATGCGAAGGAACAGATCGGCACTGGCCAGCAGCTCTATGACGGCCTTCTCACCCCCGAGCTCACCGTCAACACCCTCCGCAATGTCGACCGTCTGTTTCCGACACGGACCGTGACGCCGTCATCGCGTCCAAAAGCTCTGCCGCCCGCCGACAAACCGCTCAAGCAGGTCAAGTTCACGGTCAATGACCGCACCTACGATCTTTTCGATTTCCTTGCGGTGGATCGCGTCTCCGGGCTGATCATCCTGAAGGACGGCAAGGTCGCCTATGAGACCTATCAGCTCGGCAACACGCCGAAGTCGCGCTGGACATCGATGTCGGTCGCCAAGTCCGTCACCACCACACTGATCGCCGCCGCCATGAAGGACGGTTACATCAAGAGCCTGGACGAGCCCGTCACGAAGTATGTGCCGCGCCTCAAGGACAGCGCCTATGACGGCGTGACCATCCGCGACGTGCTGATGATGTCGTCCGGCGCAAAGTGGAACGAGACATACACCGATCCCAATTCCGATCGCCGCCACCTGCTCAAGGCGCAGGAATCTCAGCAGCGCCCCGCCGCCATGGACGTGATGGCGAAGCTGTCGCGTGCCGTTGAGCCGGGCACGAAGTTCAACTACAGCACCGGCGAGACTCAGGTGGCTGGCGAAATTCTCCACGGAGCCATCAAGCGGCCGCTCGCCGACTATCTCTCCGAGAAAATCTGGAAGCCTTACGGCATGGAATCCGAAGCCAAGTGGTGGCTGGATTCGCCAAACGGTCTCGAGATTGCCGGCAGCGGCCTGTCCGTCACGCTTCGTGACTTCGCCCGCTTTGGCCAGTTCTATCTCGACGGCGGCGTCATCAACGGCAAATCGATCCTGCCCGATGGCTGGATGAATGAGGCCAGCACGCCCAAGGTTCTCAAGGGGGGCACGCCGCTTGACTACGGCTACATGTGGTGGATCGCGACCAGCGACAAGGCGCGCGCCGACAAGGCATTCATGGCCCGCGGCATTTTCGGCCAGTTCATCTATATCGATCCGAAGGAGCGTGTCGTGATCGCGATGACGAGCGCAGCATCGAAGCCCCAGAATATGCAATTGCTGCCGCCACAGGCGTTCTTCGACGCCGTGGTGGATGCGCTCAAGTAAAACCATATCTAACGGGCGCCGCTCTGAGTGGTCTCGTTTTACAAATAGCGATTGCAGCGGCTCCGATTGCGGAGCCGCTGTTTCATTGTCGCTTTCTGAAAAGTCTCCCGGGATCGCTTTTCGCAGATTGCCATGTTAGCGTTTGAAGGCATGAGCGCCCCCGCCGTCGCCTTTGATCATGTCCGGAAGAGCTTTGACCGCGGCCGTATTCGCGCGCTCGACAACGTCTCGCTCAGCGTGGCCACCGGCGAGTTCCTCGCCATTGTTGGCGGCTCAGGCTCCGGGAAAACCACCCTGCTGCGGCTGGTCAACCGCCTCATTGCTCCCGATAGCGGGTCAGTGCGCTTGCATGGCGACGACATCCGCGCACACGACCCCATCGCCTTGCGCCGGAGCATCGGATACGTGTTTCAGAGCGGCGGCCTGTTTCCGCATATGACCGTGGCCGGCAATATCGGCATCACGCCGCGATTGCTCGGAACATCAGCACAAGAGATTTCCGAACGCGTGGATAAGCTGATCGATCTGGTCCGGCTTGAGGGTGAGCATCGTGACCGTTTTCCGCATGAACTGTCCGGCGGCCAACGGCAGCGCGTGGGCGTGGCGCGTGCATTGGCGGCAAAGCCGAAGATCGTGCTGATGGACGAGCCGTTCGGCGCGCTCGATCCACTCACCCGCGATGCGCTCGGTGAAGACTATCGCGCGCTGCATCGCAGCCTTGGACTGACCACCGTCATGATCACGCACGACATGGCGGAAGCGCTGCTGCTCGCGGATCGCGTCGCAGTGATGCGCGCCGGGCGTCTGGTCGCACAGGGCACAGCGCAAGAAC
Organism: uncultured Afipia sp.; assembly: GCA_964594185.1. Lineage (GTDB taxonomy): Bacteria > Pseudomonadota > Alphaproteobacteria > Rhizobiales > Xanthobacteraceae > Afipia. The sequence continues at coordinate 9,892 of CAZQMD010000058.1, forward strand.
TTTCGGCAAATGCCGACGCCTATGTCCGTGAGCTGCTCGACACCCCTCGCCGACAGGCTGAACGGTTGCAGGAGCTACTGCCCAAAGGCACGGCATGACCCTGTTCTCCGATCCGCGCTGGGGCGACGCGCTGACGCGATTGCCGGATTATCTTGGCAGTCATGTCCGCGTCAGCCTCACGGCCATTGCGCTTGGCCTCGCCGTCAGCTTTCCGCTGGCGCTGATGGTGCGGCGGCATCCGGTGCCGCGCGACATTGCGCTCGGTGTCGCAAGCATCGTGCAGACCATTCCCGGCCTTGCACTGCTGGCGCTGTTCTATCCGCTGCTGCTGGCGCTGGCGGGATTATCGCTGCAATGGTTCGGCACCAGCTTCTCGGCCTTCGGCTTTCTGCCCTCGGTGCTGGCGCTGGCGCTCTACAGCATGCTGCCCGTACTTCGGAACACCATCACCGGCCTGCAGGGCATCGATCCGGCGATCATCGAGGCCGCGGAAGGCGTCGGCATGACGCAGCGGCAATCGCTGACGATGGTCGAACTGCCGCTGGCCTTGCCGGTGATCATGGCAGGAATTCGAACCGCTGCTGTCTGGGTCATCGGCACCGCAACACTCTCGACACCGATCGGCCAGACAAGCCTTGGCAACTACATCTTCGCGGGATTGCAGACCCAGAACTGGGTATTCGTGCTGTTCGGCTGCGTTGCTGCGGCGGTGCTGGCACTCGCCGTCGATCAATTGCTGGCTTTGATCGAAAGCGGCGTGCGGTTGCACAGCCGCGCGCGTATCGCGCTTGGCTGTCTTGGCCTCATCGCGCTGGTCGCCGTAACGCTGGTTCCGTCCATGGCGCGGGCGAAGACAAGTTACGTTGTCGGCGCGAAGACATTTACCGAACAGTACATCCTCTCGTCGCTGATCGCGCAGCGCCTGCAGGCAGCGGGACTTTCAGCCAGCTCGCGCGAGGGTCTCGGGTCCAACGTGATTTTTGAGGCCCTCGCCTCCGGCGATATCGATGTCTATGTCGATTATTCCGGAACTTTGTGGGTCAATCAGTTCAAACAAGCTGTCGAGCCCCGCGAAAAGCTGCTCGACGATTTGAAAACCACGCTTAAAGATAAATACGGCATTACCCAGCTCGGAGATCTCGGCTTCGAAAATGCCTACGCGCTGGTGATGCCGCGCAAGCGCGCCGACGAACTTGGCATTCGCACCATTTCAGACCTGGCTCCGCTGGCGGGATCGATGTCGATCGCCGGAGATTATGAATTCTTTTCGCGCCCGGAATGGGCCTCGATCAGGCAGGCCTACAATCTGTCGTTCCGCCAGCAACGGCAGATGCAGCCGGACTTCATGTATGCAGCGGTCGCGTCCGGCGATGTCGATGTGATCGCGGGCTACACCAGCGACGGATTGATCGCGAAGTACGATCTTGCCGTGCTTGGCGATCCTAAATCTGCAATCCCGCCTTACGATGCTGTCGTGCTGATTTCGCCAAAGCGCGCGAACGATACCAAGCTCCGCGACGCCTTGCAGCCACTGCTTGGAAAGATCGACATCACCGCGATGCGCGAAGCGAATCTACGCGCAGCGGGCGGCAACGCGGATAGTTCGCCGGATGCGGTGGCGCGATGGCTGTGGGAGAGGATTTCGAAGCGCTAGAGATTTTTCACAAAGCCCGCGTCGATCAGCAAGCGGTTGAAGCGTTTGGCTTCCGCCCCGTCCTTGCAGGCATAGAACAGCCCCTTGCAGCGGAGCATGATCTTTTTCTGCTCGGCGAAGGTCGAATCGAGCGGAATGCCCACCGCCTCCTGAACCGCGAGCGGCAGATAAGGCGCGTCCAGCGTCTCCAGCGCAAGCGACATGTCCGGCTTGTAGTTCAGCGCATCGATGGCGTAGTAGGTTTTGTAGTAGCGTAGGTCGTGCGTCATAATCCGATTGGCCAGCGCCGCCTGAGGCAGTTTCGGCTCCAGCAGCTTCTGCGAGATCGCAGGCTGATGATCGCCGAACCGAACCAGCAGGAACGGATCGTTCGGATGATCTGCCTTCAGCCGCGCCACGAAACTCTTGTAGTCCGCAGCAGTCATCGCCTGACGGCGGATATATTCGTCCACTTCCGCGGTATTGCCCGGAGCGGTCCAGCCCTCAGGCGTCAGGTCCGGACGATAGCTCGTGGTCCACGGAAAGTGATTGGCGGTGAGATAGACCAGCACGAACAGCGGCTGATCGGCGTTCTTCTCGCGCGCGATCAGCTGCAGCGCCTGATCGAAATAGAACCGGTCGGGCTGCATGTCCTCGCTGACGCCCATCTCCGCCATATCGATGAACTTCTCGATTCCGGCAGAGGTCTGGAAGCTGCGGGCGCTCAGGAAGTCGCCATAGGTCGGATACAGCGAGAACGTGCGATAACCGCAGCGCTGCAGTGCCTGCGGCAGTCCGCGCGAAATCTTGCCCGCGGCGATGCGCGTCACATAGAACTTGAGCTTGCCGAACGACTGCGCCGACAGGCCTGTGAGAACGTTGAACTCGGTGTACCATGTCGGCCCGCCCGCCGACTCCGCCACGAACGAACGCTGCTTTCCGTCTGCAGACTTGAAGTAATCGCGATAGTTCGCGGGCACCTTGATGCCGGGCGCGGCGCTGATGTCGAAGCTGGACTCGTCCAGCACCATGACGATGTTCGGCCGCTTCTTGCCCGGCTCGCATTCCGTCAACGGCGTGGCCCGCGCCGAACCGATCAGGTTCGGCGGATCGGCCTCGATCCAGCCCGTCGATGTGAGATGCGACACCGACACGACGCCGGACCGCGCAAGATTCGAGATGTGATTGACGCCCTGGAACGGCTCCCATGGCTGCTCGGGATAGATCACCGACAGCCCGGTAATCGCTGCAACACATGCAACCGCGCCAGCCGTGGAAACCGCTCGGCGGACGCGGAACGGGTCCGCGCGCCAGATCACCCACATCACCGGCGCTGCGATGACGGCAAGCATCCAGGACTGCGTCTTCAACTGCGGGAAGATCGAATGCAGGAAGGAGAACGTGTCGCGGTCGATGATCAGGAAATCAAGGAACGTCAGCGTGAGCTGCGTGATCCCATACTTGAACTGCGAGAGCGTAATCAGCAGCGCGACCAACGCCAGCGACAGCACGGCAGCTACGCCGGGACGCCGCAGCACGATCAGAAACAGGAAATTCAGCAAGGCCCATGTCAGCAGCGCGACGGTGTTGGCGAAGGGGCCATACTCGACGGATGCCAGCACGCACACCGCCGCAACATGCGTTGCTACGATCAGCACGACACGCAGATTCCAGAGCCAGCCAAGGGCGCCAATCCGCGCCCACACCCGCTGAAACCGGTTGCCGTGCTTCGATGTGGTGGCGAGGGTCATGATGCGGCCCCGTCAGGACGAGACGCATCGGCCGCAACAGCGGCACTGGCGAAGACGGATGTCAGCGGCGGCAACATGGCCTTTGACGCGAATACCAACCCGGCTCTGACGCCCCGCTGGAGAAGACCAGAAGGCAACCGCGCGGCCGGTCACCGCAGCGTGTCACGAAAACGTAATGAAATTGTCATGGAGGTGCAATTTGCCCTTTGGCCGCAGGCGGCGTTCAGCCCGCGTTCAAACTGCAGCAGCGCGGGGAGCTGCGCCCGGCATGCTGCGCAGCAGCATGATCGGCAGTTCAGACGGCGCACTCTTCGCCCCGCCCACAAACAAAAAGCGGGACCGCTTGCGCGATCCCGCTCCTTGTGTCCGTCCGGAAAGAACGATCAGTTCTTGGTCTTGTCGACCAGCGCCTTTTCCTTGATCCAGGGCATCATCGCGCGGAGCTTCTCGCCAACGGCCTCGATCTGGTGAGCATTGTTGCGCCCGCGGGTCGCCTTGAACGAAGCCTGATTGACCTTGTTCTCCAGCATCCAGTCGCGGGTGAACTTCCCCGACTGAATGTCGGTCAGCACGCGCTTCATCTCGGCCTTGGTTTCCGGAGTGATGATGCGCGGGCCGGTGACGTACTCGCCATACTCGGCGGTATTGGAGATCGAGTAGTTCATGTTGGCGATGCCGCCTTCGTAGATCAGGTCCACGATCAGCTTCAGTTCGTGCAGGCACTCGAAGTAGGCCATCTCCGGCGCGTAGCCGGCTTCCACCAGCGTCTCGAAGCCGGCGCGGATCAGTTCGACGGTGCCGCCGCACAGAACAGCCTGCTCGCCGAACAGGTCAGTCTCGCACTCTTCCTTGAAGGTGGTTTCGATGACGCCGGCGCGGCCACCACCGATGGCGGACGCATAGGACAGGCCGAGGTCATGGGCGTTGCCCGAGGAGTCCTTGTGGATCGCGATCAGGGTCGGCACGCCGCCGCCGCGCTGGTATTCAGAGCGGACGGTGTGGCCGGGGCCTTTCGGCGCGACCATCAGTACGTCGAGATCGGCGCGCGGCTCGATCAGGTTGAAGTGCACATTGAGGCCGTGCGCGAACAGCAGCGCAGCGCCCTGCTTCATGTTGTCGTGCAGATGCTCGCGATAGATGTCGCCCTGCAGTTCGTCAGGCGTCAGCATCATCACGACGTCGGCCCACTTGGCGGCGTCGGCAACTTCCATCACCTTGAAGCCGGCGTTCTCGGCCTTCTTGACGGTGGCCGAGCCTTTGCGCAGCGCGATCGCCACGTCCTTAACGCCCGAATCCTTGAGGTTCAGCGCATGGGCATGGCCCTGGCTGCCGTAGCCGACGATGACGACCTTCTTGCCCTTGATCAGATTCAGGTCGGCGTCGCGATCGTAATAAACACGCATTTTCGTTTTCCTTCTCAGGCGGCCCCGATTGGCCAATTATCGAAAGTTTTCGGATGGATCGGGCCTGACGCCCGGAGGAATTGCCGCCGTTGTGTAGGGCGGCTGGTGCTGCGAGACAAGCCCGCAACCCCCATTTCTGCAGTGCAGTAGGCTCACGGCTCCTTCAGAACGGGGTAAAGCGAGGCCAGCAAAAGCAGGGCCATGACGACGTTGAAAATGCGGACCGCGCGGGGCGATTTTACCAGCGCCTGCAGCGAGGTCCCGAGCAGCACCCAGGTGAGCGACGAGCCCAGCCCGATGACGAACAGCAGGATGGAGAGTGCCGCGATATTCAGCGGATAGGCCGCAATCGCGGCGTAAGCGGTAATCGCACCCACCGCGATGACCCAGCCCTTGACGTTCACCCACTGGAACATCGCCGCCCCAAGGAAGGTCATTGGCTTGCCCTCGCCCGCGCCATCGGTGTCGGCTGGACCGGACAAAGCAATCACGATGGCGAGGTAAATCAGGTAGGCCGCGCCGGCATATTTCAGGATCGTATGCAGCACCGGATAAGCCGCGAACACCGCGCCGAGCCCCAGCCCGATCACCATTACCAGAAACGAGAAGCCGATGGTGACGCCCGCGACATGCGGCAGCGTGCGGCGGAATCCGTAATTCAGGCCCGACGCCATCAGCATGATGTTGTTCGGCCCCGGCGTGAACAGGGCCGCGGCCGCGAAGGCGATGAACGCGATGGCGAGTTGCTGGGAGATCATGACATCAGGCCACTTCAACAAGCGGAGGAGGACGCCGCGAAAGCAACATCACGGCGATCCCGAGCACAACAACGATCATGCCCGTCAAACGCAACGGGCCGAACGTCTCACCGAACACGATGCTTGACGCACCAGCTCCGAAAAACGGCACCAGCAGCGCGAACGGCACCACCTGCGCGGCGGAATAGTTTCGCAATAGCCGGCCCCAGATCCAGTAACCGAGTGTCGTGCCGAGCAGCGCCAGCCCGAGCACGCACAGGCCAGCCAGAAGCGACATATGCGTCAGCGCGTGCCATGTCACGGCAGGCCCATCGACAGTGAACAGAACCACGAGCAGCGGCAGCATCGCCAGGAGTCCAATCCACGCGAACAGATCGACCATCGAGACACTTTGCGCCCGCCGCAGCAGCAGATTGGACACCGCGAAGCTGACCGGCGCCGTCATCGACACCGCAAACGCCCAGACGCTGAAATCGTAGCCGACCGTGAAACAGATCATCAGCAGTCCGCACATAGCAATCGCAATGCCCAGCACCTGAATCCGCGTCGGCAGTTCGCGCAGGAAGAGCGCCGCGAACGCCACGGTGAACAGCGCCTGGCTCTGCACAATCACCGCCGTCAATCCCGCCGGAACGCCATGAGCCAGCCCATACGTCTGCGCCAGAAACTGCGCCACCAAGAGCCAGCTGATGGCGACGATCAATCCCCACGACAGTTTCGGACGCGGCAGAAACAGGCACGGCAGCGCCGTGATCGCAAAGCGCAACGTCGTCAGCAGCGTCGCTGACATTTCATCAACCGCAAACCGGGTCGCCACAAAGCCAACGCCCCAGATGACGGCGACGGCCACCGCCAGCACGATGTCGATCGGTTTCATGGGACGATGGCGTGAGGTTACATCTTCTCCGGGCCGCGCAAGATGGCGGCAACGCCGGTACGCGACACTTCGACCAGCCCGAGCGGCACCATCAAGTTGACGAACTGATCGATCTTGGTGGTGCCCCCCGTGATCTCGAAAACGAAGCTGTCAGTGGTGGCATCGATCACGCGCGCGCGGAACGCTTCCGACAATCGCAGCGCCTCCATGCGCTGATCGCCGGTGCTCTTAACCTTGACCATCGCCAGTTCGCGCTCGATCGCGCGGCCGGTCAGGGTCATGTCCACCACGCGATAAACGGGGATCATGCGGTCGAGCTGGTGCTTGATCTGCTGGATCACCATCGGCGTGCCGGTCGTCACGATGGTGATGAGCGACATGTGTTTGGCGTGTTCTGTTTCGGACACCGTGAGGCTGTCGATGTTGTAGCCGCGGCCCGAGAACAGGCCGATCACGCGCGCGAGCACGCCCGGCTCGTTCTGCACGAGGACCGACAAGGTATGTGTCTCGTTCGGATCGTGACGCTCCTCCATAAAGTAGGCGGATGCGGGCTGTTCCATTGTCTCTGCTTTCATGATCACACCAGCGCCTTTAAACCAGAGCCTTGCCGCCGGCGAATGCCGCAGCGGTTGCTTCTTCATTTGCTTCCGCGGGAAGCAGCATTTCATTATGAGCCTTGCCCGACGGAATCATCGGGAAGCAATTCTCCAGCGCGGCGACGCGGCAGTCGAACAGCACCGGCCGCTTGACCTTGATCATTTCGTTGATCGCGCCATCGAGATCGCCGGGCTTGATCACCTGCAGCCCGACACAGCCGAAAGCATCCGCGAGCTTGACGAAATCGGGCAGCGCTTCCGAGTAGGAATGCGACAGCCGGTTTCCGTGCAGCAATTGCTGCCACTGGCGCACCATGCCCATGTACTGGTTGTTCAGGATGAAAATCTTGATCGGCAGTTCGTACTGAACAGCGCTCGACATTTCCTGCATGGTCATCTGCACCGAGGCGTCGCCTGCGATATCGATCACCAGCGCATCGGGATGCGCCACCTGCACGCCCAGCGCCGCCGGCAGGCCGTAGCCCATGGTGCCGAGGCCGCCGGACGTCATCCAGTGGTGAGGCTGTTCGAATCCGAAGAACTGCGCCGCCCACATCTGGTGCTGACCGACTTCGGTCGTGATGTAGGTGTCCTTGCCCTTGGTCAGTTCAAACAGCCGCTGGATCGCATACTGCGGCAGGATGATGTCGTCATTCTTCTTGTAGGCCAGCGAATTGCGCGAACGCCAGCGGCCGATCTCGAACCACCATGGATCGATCTTCGGCGCCTTCGCCTCGGCCCTGAACACGGTCAACAGATCGCCGAGCACGTTGGCAACGTCGCCAATGATCGGCACGTCGACACGAATGTTCTTGTTGATCGACGACGGATCGATGTCGATATGAATCTTCTTCGAGTTCGGCGAGAACGCGTCGGTGCGGCCGGTGATGCGGTCATCGAAGCGCGCGCCGATGCAAAGCATCACGTCGCAATCATGCATCGCCATGTTAGCTTCGTAGGTGCCGTGCATGCCGAGCATGCCGAGCCAGTTCTTGCCCGATGCCGGATAGGCGCCAAGGCCCATCAGCGTCGAGGTGATCGGAAAGCCGGTGACCTCGACCAGCTCACGCAGCAGTTTCGACGCTTCGAGACCTGAGTTAATCACGCCGCCGCCGCTGTAGATCACTGGGCGGCGGGCCGACGCGAGCAGCGCCACTGCCTTGCGGATCTGCGCGGCATCGCCCTTCACGCGCGGGTTGTACGAAACATGCACATCCGACTTGCGCGGCGGATGATAGGTGCCGGTTGCGAACTGCACGTCCTTCGGAACGTCCACCACCACCGGGCCGGGACGGCCCGTGGTCGCGACGTAAAATGCTTCATGGAGGACCTGCGGCAAATCCTCGATCCGGCGCACCAGCCAGTTGTGCTTGGTGCAGGGCCGGGTGATGCCGACGGTGTCGCACTCCTGGAACGCATCGTTGCCGATCAGATGCGTCGGCACCTGTCCGGTGATGCAGACCAGCGGGATCGAGTCCATCAGCGCGTCGGTGAGCGGCGTCACCATGTTGGTGGCGCCGGGACCGGAGGTCACCAGCGCAACGCCCGGCAGGCCGGTGGAGCGTGCGTAGCCTTCGGCCGCGTGGCCGGCACCCTGCTCGTGCCGCACCAGAATGTGCTCGACATCGCTCTGCTGGAAAATCTCGTCATAGATCGGAAGCACCGCGCCGCCCGGATAGCCGAAGATGTGCTTGACCCCGTGGTCCTTGAGCGCGCGCACGATCATCGCCGCGCCGGTCATCTGGTTGGGGTCGTGTGGCTTGCTGTCACTCATGGTTCGCTCCGGGCGCCCGTGGCGCTGTCTACGTCCGTCTTTTGCGCATCGCCCTGATGGTCCGGGTCATGCGCGCCAATAAAAAAGGGCCCCGAAAGGACCCTGTGCACACCGCTTTGTCGTGGGTAGCCGTCAGCTACCCCCAGCGGTGTGCCGGGTTACGACGATAATAAGAAGGTCGGTAACTTTATTGCGCATCTTACGCCGTCATTTTCCAAAGGTTGCGCGGGTTATACGATCCGTTCGGGGAAAGTCAAGCCCGCTCAGCCGCCCGAGCTTAGCGGTTTCCGCGCATTTGGCGAGAGCGAAAGTGCATGGGCGATCCACTCCCAAGCCGCATCTGGCGCGACCCACTCAAACTCCGGCAGCTGATGCCTGAACCAGGTGAACTGCCGCTTGGCATAATGACGGGTGTCGATCTGGCCGGTGTAAATCGTCTGCTCCAGCGTGACCTCGCCCGCCAGATACCGGATCAGCGCCGGAACGCCGTGGGCCTTCATCGCCGGCAGCATCGGATCGAGCTTGCGCGCAGCCAAGGCAGCGACCTCGTCCAGTGCGCCCGCATCTATCATCGCTGTGAAACGCTGATCGATGCGGCCATAAAGCTCCTTTCGGTCCGGCGCGAGAAAGATCGCCTTCACACCGTCCGGTTCAAGCAGCGGCGGCAAACCCTCATTGTGCCAGTCCGGGAGCGCGCGCCCCGTCGCCTCGATCACTTCCAGCGCCCGCGCAACACGCGCGCTGTCGCGCGGCTTCAGTTTTTCACCCGACACCGGATCTCGTCGCGACAATTCCGCATGCAGCGCCTCGACACCGTCGCGCTCCATGCGTGCGCGCACGCTGTCGCGAACGTCTTGCGGGATCGGCGGAATGGCAGACAGGCCGCGCGTCAGTGCCTTGAAATACAATCCGGTGCCGCCGATGAAGATCGGCAGGCGTCCGGCCGCCTGCGCCTCAGCCCATGCCGTCGCAGCATCCGCCCCCCCTGACCCCGCGGAACAATTGATCGCGGCATCGCAGGTGCCATAGAGCCGATGCGGGACGCGCGCCTCTTCCTCCGGCGTCGGACGTGCCGTGATGATCCGCAAATCACGATAGACCTGCATTGAATCCGTATTGATGACGACCCCGCCTGTGGCTTCGGCGAGCGCGAGCGCGAGCGCCGACTTGCCGCTGGCCGTCGGCCCTGCGATAAGCACGGCCTTGGTGCCGCCCGTTCCGTCTCCGCCATCTTTCAACATCGAGCCGTCATGTCTCTCGTTGCCACGCTGATCAGCAATCCTATCGATCCACAACTCGACTCGACCGTGGTCGATGCAGCCTGCGCTGCGCTGCCCTCGCCGTCTCAGGCGGAATGGCTGTTCGACGAAGTGGCCGCCGACATCCGCTTTAGCAGCACTGACGATATTCGCACAATTTCGGATCGCCTGCGCGAAGCGCTGAGCGAATTGCCCATCGATGTGGTGGTGCAGCCCGCACTGGATCGCCGCAAGAAGCTGCTGCTCGCGGACATGGATTCAACCATGATCGGGCAGGAATGCATCGACGAACTGGCGGACTTCGCGGGCCTCAAGGCCCATGTCGCCGCCATCACCGAGCGCGCCATGCGCGGCGAGATTGAATTCGAACCGGCGCTGCGCGAACGCGTGGCACTGCTGAAAGACCTTCCGGTCACGGTTGTCGATGAAACTCTCAAGAGCCGTATCACGCTGACGCCGGGCGCAGTCGAACTTATCCGCACCATGCGCGCCAATGGCGCCTATACCTGTCTCGTGTCCGGCGGCTTTACCCTGTTCACCTCACGCGTGGCTGAACTGATCGGGTTTCAGGAAAACCGCGCCAATGAACTGCTGGTCGAGAACGGTAAACTGACCGGCAAGGTCGTCGAACCGATCTTAGGGCGCGAAGCGAAACTCGCGACGCTGGTGGATCTGCGCGAGTCCTTCGATCTGGACAATCTGGATACGATGGTGGTCGGCGACGGCGCCAACGATCTCGCCATGATCGAACAGGCAGGTGCCGGCGTCGCCTATCATGCCAAACCTGCCGTTGCTGCCGCCGCCGGCATGCGCATCGACCACGGCGATCTCACTGCATTGCTTTATATCCAGGGCTATAAGCGTTCGGAGTTTGTAGCGGGATAATTCCGGGTCGTCCCGGCGAAGGCCGGGACCCATACTCCCTACCCTCTCAATTTAAGGAAGGCGCAGGAGCAACCTCTCCGCTTCAAGACGATGTTCGGTGGTTATGGGTCCCCGCTTTCGCGGGGACGACATCTTTACAATCTTGAAATCCAGAGCAGCGCCAAGCGCGCCCCTCAATATTTTCAGTTCAGCGCCAGCGCAACGAACCGCAACTCGCCGGAGCCGTTCGACACCAGAAGCAGCACGGACTTCTTGCCGTCCTTCTTCAGCTGATCGATCCGCTTCTTCACGTCGGCCGCATTGGTGACGGCTTCCTGCGCAACTTCGACAATCACGTCACCTGCGCTGAGGCGCTTCTCGGCTGCATCGGAACCGCTATCCACCCCGGTCACGATCACGCCCTTGACGTTGTCCTTGATCTTGTAGCGCGTCCGCAGATCCTTGCTGAGACCGGCGAGATCGAGACCAAGCGCCTTCTGCGTGACCGGCTTTTCGGCTTCGACCGGGCTGGTGGTCTT
>CAZQMD010000059.1:0-21180 GCA_964594185.1 uncultured Afipia sp.
GCTCTATGGCGACATGAATGGCGGCTTCAATCCGATCAAGGATATCTACAAGACGGAGGTCTTCCGGCTTTCAACCCTTCGCAATTCATGGAAGCCCGAGGGCGCGCTGGGCCCATCAGGCGAAGTCATTCCGCCGAACATCATGAGGCGCCCGCCGACGGCGGAGCTGCGTGAAAATCAGACCGGTCAGGACTCGCTGCCGCCTTACGATGTGCTGGATGGCATTCTTGAGCGGCTGGTGGAGCGCGAAGACTCGGTCGCGTCCATTGTCTCGGAAGGCTTCGATTACGACACGGTTGTTCGGATTGCGCGCCTTCTCAATATCGCTGAATACAAGCGCCGTCAGGCTGCGCCCGGCGTAAAGGTGACGCGCAAGAATTTCGGCCGTGACCGCCGCTATCCGATCATCAACAAGTTCCGTGATACCGGAAAGGCACTGCCCGAACCCGACCATTCGCTAGTCACGCGATCCAGCCGGAACTCGGCTGAAGCGTTCGAGGGCTGATCAGCTTTAGTTAGCGTGCCGGAATGAACGTCGGACCGACCGAGCGTATCGGCTTGTCGCCGGAGTCGGCGGGAGCCGCCGCAGCGGCCGGTGCGCCTGTCGGCAACGGTTGCGCGTTCGGCGGGGTGGCGACGGAGCCTGCCTTCTTCTGGGCTGTCGGCAACGCCTTGGGTTGCGACATCTTCTTGGAGCTTTCATCGGTGACTATGATGTCACCCTGCTGCGCAGCAGCCGTCTTGTCGTCGATATTCTTCAGCGCATCGGACCAGGTCTGTCCCACGGCCTTGCAACTGCAGGATTTGTCGAAGGCCTGACGATACTTGAACGCGTTCGGCGACTGCGAATAAGGCTGGCCGCTGATCGACACCGCCTGATTCATGTCTTCGCCGGGATTGCGGTAGGTGAACAGGGTCGCGTCAGATGCGGGGCAGAGCGCCTTGCAGGTACGCTCGTCGTCCGCGAAACGGCTAGGCAACGTGGCGAAGGAAATCGGGAAGTAGAAGCCGTCGCAGCTGCGCGCGCAGACCGTGCGATAGGTGCCCGAGGCGGCGCCATTGTCCAGCGGCGCACCATTGGGGTTGTTGTTATTGTTGCCGAACAGATTGTCCAGAAAGCTACCGCCGCCGCTGTTGCGCAACTGGGCAGCGTATTGCGGGCCGCAATTGTTCTGCGCGAGCGCCATCAGCACCGAGCGGCGCTGATTCTCGCGCTCCGAGCCGCCAAAGCCGCCGCCGCGCAGACGCTCGAGATTGCTCGTGATCTGGTCGAGATTGGAGCGCATTTGCTGGATGCGCGTGTTGATCGGGCCGCACTGCGCCGACTGGCCGCTGAACAGCGAGAAAAAGCCGGAACTGTCGCAGCCCTGACGCTTGGCCTGGTCCTGGACGCGCTCCAGCTCCGACTGCTGCCGGCTCTGGGCTTCGACATAACGCTGGATCTGGTCTGTCTTGGCACTATCACCGCCGCCGCCATCGATGGCTGACAATTGCCCAACAAGCCGCTGGCAGATCGGATTCGCCGCTGGCTGGCCGGCGGGAGGCGGGGAGAAGCCCTGCTGTGCGGTTGCGCCATGGGTCGTCAGCGCCGCGCCAACAAGCGCCGCACAGGCAAAGGTCCATCGCAAGAACGAAGAATTCGGCAAGCTGTCACGCGATCCTGGCTGACCGCGACGCGGCCGACGGACGCTCACATACTAGCTTCCGGCGGCAAGGTCACGTCGATTCAGGGGCGCAGATAAGGCAGAGAATCGTGACGAAAAGAAGCCCCCTGGAACCGGGGCGCTCGGGTCAGCGCTGGCAGGTAATGGCGATGAATTCACCGCCGCTGGCTTTGCCCGTTGATGCCGGAATAGCGCCTGTCACCTCGTCCGGATCGACACGGCGGTAACCGGTAGCCTGCGCGAATTCTCGGGACTGGCAGTAGGCGCGCGCGGCGGGGGCGCCGCACTTTTCGCCCTTGGCGAGGCATTCGTCCACGCCATAGCCGTCGGCCTGATTGGCAACGATGAAAACGCGGCTGTCAGCGCGGGTGTCGGTCGAGGCAATCAGACAAACGCAGGCAATCAATGTGAACAAAAATCGCATGGTGGCACCGGTTTGGGAGAAGCGCTGGCGCCTCCTTCAATAAACCTGAAGGGTTAAGAATGATTAAGGACGGCGATTCCGTGGCAGGCAGCCTCATGGACGCCGAAATACGGAAGGTGTGACCTTGACGCGGTCACCCCGGCTGGACCATTGTGCGGCCCATGAACGGTTCGGTCTCCATTCTGGGCATTTGCCGCGAGATTATTAGCTAGCGATTCGCTGGCTGGAGCCGTCTTTTCTCGATCGAGATCATGGGACGACCCGGCCGCAAGGCAGGGAATTGTATTTTCCATGGACCTCAAGCTCTTCGACACGCTGACCAAGGAGAAGCGGCCGTTCCGGCCGCTCGATCCGAATGACGTGCGCATGTATGTGTGCGGACCGACGGTCTATGACTTCGCCCATATCGGCAATGCGCGCCCGGTCATCGTGTTCGATGTCCTGTTCCGGCTGCTCCGGCATGCCTATGGCGCGGATCACGTCAAATACGTCCGCAACATCACGGACGTGGATGACAAGATCAACGATCGCGCGGCGCGGGATTACCCCGGACTTCCGCTGAACGAGGCGATCCGCAAGGTCACCGAGGAGACGGAAAAGCAGTTTCATGCGGACGTCGATGCGCTCGGATGCCTGCGGCCGACCGTCGAGCCGCGTGCGACCGAACATATCGCCGAGATGCGCGCGATCATCGAAAAGCTGATCGCGGGCGGAAATGCCTATGTCGAGCAAGACCATGTGCTGTTCAAGGTCGCGTCCGATCCCAACTACGGAAAGCTGGCGCGGCGATCGCTCGACGAGATGCTGGCAGGCGCGCGCGTCGACGTCGCGCCTTACAAGCACGATGCGATGGACTTCGTGCTGTGGAAGCCCTCGAAGCCCGGCGAGCCCTCATGGCCTTCGCCGGGGGGGATCGAAGTAGAAGGACGTCCTGGCTGGCACATCGAATGCTCCGCGATGGCGTGGAAGCATCTCGGCGAACAGTTCGACATTCATGGCGGCGGCATCGATCTCGTGTTTCCGCATCACGAGAACGAACTCGCGCAGTCTTGCTGCGCGTTTCACAAGGATCGCATGGCCAATGTCTGGATGCACAATGGCTTCCTGCAGGTCGAAGGCGAGAAGATGTCGAAGAGCCTCGGCAACTTCGTTACCATCAGGGAATTGCTGACGGGCTGGCGTGGCCGCTCGTGGCCGGGCGACGCTCTGCGCTTTGCGATGATGCAGACTCATTATCGTTCGCCGATCGACTGGTCGCTGACGGCCTGCGATAATGCCTTCAACACGCTGAAAGACTTTTTCAGTGTGGCAGCACCAGCGGAGCCGGGTGCAGCACCTGCATCCATCGTGGAAGCGCTGGCCGACGATCTGAACACTCCAAAGGTCGTGGCGGAATTGCACGCGTTGCGAAAGCAAGTGCGTAGTGTTGGCGATGAGTCTTCGGTTGCGCTCGGGAATGCGCTTGCATTCCTTGGCCTGGACGCGGTGCGGTTTTCGGCATGGGTCGCCAAGGCGGATGCCAAGGCTGTTTCCAAGGCAGGCAATGTCGACGATCTGATCGCGGATCGCGCGGCCGCGCGTGCGCGAAAGGATTTCAAGGAGTCCGATCGCATCCGTGACGAACTCGCTGCTCGCGGTGTCGTGCTGAAAGACGGCAAGGACGCCGACGGCAATCCCGTGACAACGTGGGAGATTGCGCGATGACCAAACCCGATACGCCTTTTCCAAAACACTGGCGCTACTATATCGCGATCAAATGGCTGCTGATTTTGGCCGCCATCGCGCTTGCACTCAAACTTGTCAACGTCTGGTAAGGTAATGGGACAGTCCATGCCCAAGATCGGCCTGCGGCCATTTCTTTCCGAGGACACTCCGGTGCTCGCTGCGATTTTTGTCGCCAGCATTGAAGAGCTAGCCGAGGAAGATTATTCGGACGCACAACGCGAGGCGTGGGCTGGCGCGGCTGAGGACGAGGTTAAATTCGGTAAGCGTCTGGCCGGTCAGCTTACCCTGGTGGCGACGATCGGTGGCTCGCCCGTCGGTTTCGTCTCCTTAAAGGGCAAGGATCATCTCGATCTGCTTTATGTGCTTCCGGGGTTTGCGCGGCAGGGCGTTGCCACCGCGCTGTGCGATGCGCTGGAGAAACTGGCTGCTGCGCGGGGAGCGACAGCGCTGACCGTTGAGGCAAGCGACACAGCAGAACCCTTTTTTGCCAAGCGGGGCTATGCCGGTCAGCAGCGCAGCACGATCTCGATTGGCGATGAGTGGCTTGCCAACACCACGATGAAGAAATCACTGGGCGGCGATGCGCCGCGCGGCGAAATGCCGGGAAGACCATCATGAGCCGCGAGCGCCTCTATCTGTTCGACACAACGCTGCGCGATGGCGCGCAGACCAACGGCGTCGATTTCACGCTGCATGACAAGCAGATCATCGCCAATATGCTCGACGATCTCGGCATTGATTATGTCGAGGGCGGCTATCCGGGCGCCAATCCGGCCGACACCGAATTTTTCGCGGCCAAGCCGAAGTTCGATCATGCGAAATTCACGGCCTTCGGCATGACGCGCCGTCCGGGGCGTTCGGTATCGAACGATCCGGGCCTTGCTGGTCTGTTGGAGGCCAAGGCCGACGCGATCTGTTTCGTGGCGAAATCGTCCGAATATCAGGTGCGTGTCGCGCTCGAAACCACCAACGAGGAAAATCTCGCATCCATCCGCGACAGCGTGAGCGCCGCGAAGGCGGCGGGGCGGGAAGTCATACTCGATTGCGAGCATTTCTTCGATGGCTACAAGGAGAATCCGCAGTTCGCGCTGGCCTGCGCCAGGGCGGCTTATGATTCCGGCGCGCGCTGGGTGGTGTTGTGCGACACCAACGGCGGCACGATGCCTAACGAGATCGAAGCCATTGTTGGCGACGTGGTGAAGCACATTCCCGGCGATCATGTCGGCATTCACACCCACAATGACACCGAGCAGGCGGTGGCCAACACGCTGGCGGCAGTGCGTGCCGGCGCGCGCCAGATTCAGGGCACCTTGAATGGACTTGGCGAACGCTGCGGCAACGCCAATCTCTGCTCGCTGATCCCGACACTGAAGCTGAAGAAAGAATTTTCCGACAAGTTCGAGATTGGTGTGTCGGACGAAAAGCTTGCGACGCTGGTTCATGCCTCTCGCGCGCTGGACGATATTCTCAACCGCGCCCCGGACCGGCATGCGCCGTATGTGGGTGAAAGCGCTTTCGTCACCAAGACCGGCATCCATGCGTCTGCTGTGCTGAAAGACCCTCAGACCTACGAGCACATCGCGCCGGACGCCGTGGGCAATCATCGCAAGGTGCTGGTCTCGGATCAGGCAGGGCGTTCTAACGTCATCGCCGAACTGGAGCGTGCCGGAATTCCATTCGACAAGAGCGATCCAAAGCTGACGCGGCTTGTCGAGGAAATGAAGGAGAAGGAGGCGGCGGGTTATGCCTATGAATCCGCCGACGCTTCATTCGATCTGCTGGCACGCCGCACGCTCGGCAAGGTGCCGGATTATTTCAAGGTCGTGCAGTTCGATGTCAATGTCGAGCAGCGCTACAATGCGCTGGCTCAGCGCGTTACCGTGGCGATGGCTGTGGTGAAGGTCGATGTCGCCGGCGAAACATTGATTTCCGCCGCCGAAGGCAACGGCCCGGTCAACGCGCTCGACGTCGCGCTGCGCAAGGATCTCGGGAAGTATCAGACATATATCGAAGGCCTGAAGCTGGTCGATTACCGCGTGCGTATCCTCAATGGCGGCACGGAAGCTGTCACACGCGTGCTGATCGAGAGTGAAGACGAGAACGGCGAACGTTGGACCACGGTTGGCGTTTCACCCAATATCATCGACGCATCGTTCCAGGCGCTGATGGATTCGGTGATCTACAAGCTGGTGAAGTCGAACGCGCCTGCGTAACGGCATGACGCCGAACCTTTGTTCGGCTCATGCGCAAGCGAAGGGGAGCCCGCATGATCGATCATGTCTCGGTGGGCGTTGCCGACATGGAACGCGCGACCCGGTTTTATGAGGCGGCATTCGCGCCGCTCGGGTTGACCAAGCTGTTCGCGATGCCCGCAACCGCCGCCTTCGGAAAGACCTATCCGGAATTCTGGATCAATCTGCGTGAAGGCATGGCGCCGATGTCGCCGCAGAACGGCACGCACATTTGCCTTCGCGCGCGGACGACGGATGAGGTTGAGGCGTTTTATGCGGCGGCATTGCAAGCCGGCGGCACCGACGACGGCCCGCCGGGCATTCGCCCGCATTTCCGTGTGAAGTATTTCGCGGCCTTCGTCGCGGACCCCGATGGAAACCGTATCGAGGCGGTGACCTTCCTGAAGGATGATCAACCGGCAGCGTAGACCGGCCGTTACAGTCCGCTGGCGACCCGATCGTCCATCAGCTTGGCATCGGCAGATGTTTTCGCTGCTTCCGCCCGCAGTTTCGGAAGAATGTCCTCGACGCGATCGGCGGTCAGAACATCGACCCACAGGTTGGCGCGAATGAATTCCGTCCGCTTCATGTGATCGATCAGTACGAGCAGGGGATCCCAGAACCCGTCGATGTTGGCGAGCAGGATCGGCTTGCTGTGACGGCCGAGCTGCGACCAGGTCAATTGCTCCACCAGTTCCTCGAGGGTGCCGACGCCACCGGGGAAGGCGACGAACGCATCGGAGTGCTCGAACATGAGCTGCTTGCGCTCATGCATATCCTTGGTGACGATGACTTCCTGCGCATCTTTCAGCACATGCTCGCGCCGTGTCAGGAAGGTCGGGATAATCCCCGTGACCTTGCCATTGCTGGCGAGAGCGCCGGCCGCAACCGCGCCCATCAGTCCGATGGAGCCGCCGCCGTAGACGAGACCAACGCCATTCTCGGCGAGGGTCTTGCCAAAGGCTGTTGCCGCGTTGACGAATTCGGGATTGGTGCCGGGACCGGAACCGCAATAGACGCAGACGTTCTTAATCGTATTCATTGCTGTTATGTGGCGATTCCTTGCGACATCTTCAAGACGCGTATCTTGCGGTGCAAGGTGGATAGTTCTCCCGGCAGGCTCTTTTGGGGAAAAGAATCGCCAGGAAAGGGTGCGAAAGCCCCTTAAACGCTCTATATGACGGGCATGATTGCAATTTTGAATGGGCGCGCCGCGGAGCATCAGACCTCCTTTGGCCTCAAGGCGACTGACGTTTAATGGCCGATATCTATCCCGCTGACCCCGACGAGGCGTTGAACGACGCCAAGCCGCCGACACCCGCTGATCTGAATGCCGAGAAAGCCACGCTGTTCGGGACGCTCGCGCATCTGTGGCCGTATATCTGGCCGGGCGATCGATCCGACCTCAAGTCACGCGTTGTCTGGTCGATGGTGCTGCTGCTCATCGCCAAAGTAGCGACGCTGTTCGTGCCGTTCACCTTCAAGTGGGCGGTCGATGCTCTGACGGGCGCCGACACCGCGCCGGTCCAGTCCTCGAACTGGATGCTGTGGCTGATTGCATCGCCATTGATCATGACGCTGAGCTACGGCGGCATTCGCATCGTCATGATGGTGCTGACGCAGTGGCGCGACGGCATTTTCGCCAGCGTTGCGATGCATGCGGTACGCAAGCTGGCCTATCTCACCTTCGTCCACATGCACGAGCTGTCGCTGCGCTTTCATCTTGAGCGCAAGACAGGCGGTCTGACCCGCGTCCTTGAGCGGGGACGCACCGGCATCGAAACCATGGTGCGCATGGTGATCCTTCAGCTCGCGCCGACCATTGTCGAGCTGTTGCTGATGATGGGCGTGCTGTTGTGGCAGTTCGACTGGCGCTATGTGCTTGTGACGTTCGTCACGGTCGTCATCTACATGGCCTTCACATATTATGCGACCGAATGGCGGATCGATATCCGCAGGCGCATGAACGACTCCGATACCGAGGCCAATACCAAGGCGATCGATTCGCTGCTGAACTATGAGACGGTGAAGTATTTCGGCTCCGAGGAGCGCGAGGCGCAGCGCTACGACAAGTCTATGGAGCGCTACGAGCGGGCCAGCGTTCACACCTATACATCGCTTGCATTGCTGAATACCGGGCAGGCGGTGATCTTCACCATCGGTCTCACCGCTACGATGATGATGTGCGCGGTCGGTATTCGCAACGGCACCAACACCGTCGGCGATTTCGTCATGATCAATGCCATGATGATCCAGCTCTACCAGCCGCTGAATTTCATGGGCATGGTCTATCGCGAGATCAAGCAGGCGATCATCGATATCGAGAAGATGTTCGGTGTGCTGTCGCGCAATCCGGAAGTGAAGGATATTCCGGGCGCGCAGCCGCTGCAGATTTCAGCCGGGACGGTTCGGTTCGACGATGTGCGGTTCTCTTACGATCCGGACCGGCCGATTTTGAAAGGCCTCTCGTTCGAGGTGCCTGCCGGCAAGACAGTTGCCATCGTCGGGCCGTCGGGCGCGGGAAAGTCGACCATCTCGCGGCTGCTGTTCCGGCTGTATGATGTCAGCGGCGGCAAGATCACCATCGACGGCCAGAATATCCGCGACGTGACGCAATCGTCACTGCGATCCGCCATCGGCATGGTCCCGCAGGATACCGTGCTGTTCAATGACACCATCCGCTACAATATCCGCTACGGCCGCTGGAATGCGACCGATGCGGAAGTGGAGGGGGCGGCGTCGATGGCGCAGATCGATAACTTCATCCGCATGTCGCCGCACGGGTACGAGACAGAAGTGGGCGAGCGCGGCCTGAAATTGTCGGGTGGCGAGAAGCAGCGTGTTGCGATTGCCCGCACCATCCTGAAGGGACCGCCGATTCTGGTTCTGGATGAAGCGACGTCAGCGCTCGACAGTCACACCGAGCGGGAAATCCAGGAACAGCTGGAGAAGGTCGCGCGCGGCCGAACGTCGCTGGTGATTGCGCATCGGCTGTCCACTATCGTCGGCGCGGACGAAATTATCGTGCTGGATCAGGGCCGCATTTCCGAGCGCGGCACTCACGCACAGCTTCTGGCGGCAAATGGCCTTTACGCGAGCATGTGGAACAGGCAACGTGAGGCTCAGGAAGCGCGGGAAAAGCTGGCTATGATGGCCGACGAGAACATCGCGCCCAATCGCACGCCACCGCCGGTCGACGATCCGCTGGTTACACCGGCCGCCGCCGAATAGTTTTGGTCACATTCAACGCAGGTTCTTGAACTCATGTCCGTCGTGAAGTCCATCCGCGATCAAATTCCGCCGATTCATCCTGAAGGATATCCCTTCATCGGCGCCTTCGCCTTCGCCAGCCTGATCCTGTTCTGGATCTGGACGCCGCTCGGCTGGATCGGATCGGCGCTGACAGTGTGGTGCGCATTGTTCTTCCGCGATCCGGTGCGGGTGACGCCGGTGCGCGAAGGCATCGTGGTGTCGCCTGCGGACGGCCGGGTGTCGATGGTGGTGCAGGCTGTGCCGCCCGCCGAACTGGGGCTTGGCGACAAGCCGCTGCCGCGCATTTCGATCTTCATGAGCGTGTTCAACTGCCATGTGAACCGCAGCCCGGTGGCTGGGCGTGTCGATCGCATCGCCTACCGTCCCGGCAAGTTTCTCAACGCCGACCTCGACAAGGCGAGCGACGACAACGAGCGCAATTCGCTGGTGATCTCGACCCCGGCGGGGCGGATTGGCGTGATCCAGATCGCTGGTCTGGTGGCGCGCCGTATCGTGTCCTTCGTCAAGGAGGGGCAGGTCCTTGGGGCAGGCGAGCGTTTCGGGCTGATCCGGTTCGGCTCGCGGCTCGACGTATTCCTTCCCGAGGGGGCCAAGGCGCTGGTGTCGGAAGGCCAGACGGCCATTGCCGGCGAAACCGTGCTGGCCGATTTCAAGCTCGGGGATGGCGGGCGGAGCTACCGGCTGGATTAACCAAGCGGCCGATGATCCCGGCAGGCTTTTCGCCACAATGGTGAAGCAGGGTGGGGACTGTTATATAAGGTCCCATCTCTTAAGGTCCTTGGCCATGCTTCCCGACCCCAGAACGCCTGATCTCCGCCGCCGCCGGTTTCGCCAGATTCCGATCCGGATGCTGGTGCCCAACGTCATTACGTTGCTGGCGATCTGCGCCGGCTTGACTGCGATCCGGCTCTCCATCGAAGGCCGCAACGAACTCGCGCTTGGCGCGATCGTGTTCGCGGCGATCCTCGACGGCATCGATGGCCGCGTCGCGCGCATGATCAAGGGACAGTCCCGCTTCGGTGCCGAACTCGACAGCCTCGCCGACTTCGTCAATTTCGGCGTCGCGCCAGCGCTCATTCTGTATTTCTGGCAGTTGCACGATCTGAAGAACGTCGGCTGGATCGCGGCGATGATCTTTGCGATCAGCGGCGGGCTGCGGCTGGCCCGTTTCAACGCCACCATGGACGACCCGAACAAGCCTGCCTTCGCCGGAAACTACTTCACCGGGGTGCCTGCGCCGTTGGGTGCGCTGTGCGTGCTGTTGCCGATGTATCTCGTGTTCATCGGCGCGCCGCAACTACCGGCACCGATCACGGCAATATTTACGCTGTCGATCGCGTTCCTGATGGTCTCGCGGCTGCCGGTGTTCTCCGGCAAGATGATCGGCGGCAAGATCGCGCCGGATATGGTGCTGCCCGTCGTTGTGCTGGTCGTGTTGTTCATTGCGGTTCTGATCAGCTATCCGTGGCATCTCCTGACTGGCGGTTCGATTATCTATCTTCTCAGCCTGCCGATGGGATGGTCGTCTTACCGCGCACACGAACGTCGTGCGCGGGAAGCTGCGGCGGCAAGCGAGACCGGCTTCGCGACCCCTGCAACTGCGCCCGAATTCAATGTTGCGGCCGAGCCGGTCGCGGACGAGCGTCCGCCCCGCCTGAATTGACTCTCTGCGATACGGCGAGGGTACGCCGTCGCATATGGTTAATGATTTCCTGAAATTTGTCTGGGACAGGTGCCGCTTCTCGCTCCAAACGAGCGAGAGTCGCTACCATATGACCGCCTCAGGGCGCTAATAGCGATTTGTCCTGCTACGGCAGGCATCAATTCGATAACCTTTACTCCACCTTAATGGCCCCGACTCTACTGTTCCAGTGCGCGCTCAGAACGGGCCGCGCTGTTGGTTGCGTCGGAGTTGGTCATGGATATCGCTACCGGAGCCGGATTGCTCGCGGGTATCATCGTTCTTTGTACGCTTATCCTGATGGGCGGCGATTTCCGGATGTTCTACGACATCCACGCCGTCATTATCATTTTCGGCGGCTCGTTCGCCGCTACGCTGATCCGTTTTCCCTTGTCGGCAATTCTCCACGGCCTGCCGCTCGGTGCAAAGTACGCCTTCACATTGAGCCGTCTGACCGCCCGCGATCTCGTCGATGAACTGGCGAAGATCGCCGAGGTGGCGCGCAAGCAGGGGCCGGTTGGTCTTGAAAAAATCGAGGCCGATGATCCGTTCCTGGCCAAGGGCATTCGCTACATCGCTGACGGTTACGACCTTGAGTTTATTCGCGACAATCTTGAGCGCGATCGCGACAACTTCCTGATGCACCTGACCGAAGGCTCCAAGATCTATCGTGCGATCGGCGACTGCGCTCCGGCGTTCGGGATGATCGGCACGCTGCTCGGCATGGTGCAGATGTTCTCCAATATGTCGGACCCGTCAAAGCTCGGTCCGTTCATGGCGGTCGCGTTGCTCGCGACCCTGTACGGGGCGCTTGTCGCGAACCTGGTCTGTCTCCCGATCGCCGACAAGCTGCACGTGAAGGTGCTCGACGAGGAGACCAATCGCACGCTCATCATCGATGGCATCCTGATGATCCGCGATGCGAAATCTCCGACGCTCGTGCGCGAAATGCTGCTGGCCTATCTGCCCGAGAAGCATCGTCACGAAGAGGGTGAGCCGGTTCCGGCCTAACCAGCAGTTTCTGAGGCAGGTCGCGCGACATGGCGAAGAAGAAAAAAGCAGAGGAGCATGGCGGTCACGGCTGGTTCGTGACCTTTGCCGACCTTATGGCTCTTCTGTTGAGCTACTTCGTGATGCTCGTCGCGTTTTCCAATCAGGACTCCAACAAGCTGAAGATCGTCGCCGGATCGATGCGCGAGGCCTTCGGTGTGCAGACGCAATCGCGCTTCTCCGGCATTATCGAGTCTGACGGACTTCCCACGCGGCCGCGGCTGAAGAACACAACGCACGTTCCTCCTGAAGAGCCGACCAATAATCCGACACCGGATCAGGAAGACCAGTTCAAGATCGCCGGCGCGCGCATGAAGACGGATCGCGAGTTCGCGCTTGCATCGGCTTCGCTGCGTCAGGCACTGCAGGATCTGCCTGAGATCGCGGAACTGTCCAAGCACATCATGTTCGAGGAGACCAAGCAGGGTCTGAATCTCGAGATCGTCGATCAGGATGGCCGCTCCATGTTCGCCGACGGCTCGAAGCAGCCGCTTGAGCGGACACGCCGCCTGCTGCAAAAGCTGGCCGCGCCCTTGAAGGCGACGCCGCTGCGCGTGGCCATTGTCGGCCACACCTCTGCAGGCTTCGTTCCTCCGCGATCGGGATATGACGGGTTTGACCTGTCGGCTGACCGGGCCAATGTCGTGCGTCAGATCCTTGAGCGGGAAGGGCTCCCGGCCTCACACATTTTCTCCGTTTCCGGCAAGGCCGATACCCAGCCGTTGTTTCCGGACGATCCCTCGCTGGCCGCAAACCGCCGTGTGACCATCACATTGATGAGGGAGGACCCACCGCTTCCTCCCAACCTCAAGCCCTGACTGAGGTATTAAAATACCTCAGTCGGCATGATGTTTCTGGGGTTCCACGTCTGTGTCGCAGTGGACATTGGAGAGCGGTGATATAAGAAGCGCCACTCTCAAGTGATCACCGGGCTCGCCGGGATCAAAAGACACCGTCAGGGCGTTCCTTCCATCATGGCTGCCAGCGATTCACCTGCCGATACGCCCCAAGAGGTGCCGGTAACCACCGGCTTTTGGGCTCTCACTCTTGGAAGCATCGGCGTGGTGTTCGGCGATATCGGTACGTCGCCGCTGTACGCTTTTCGCGAAGCCGTTCACAACGCATCGGGGGGCGGACCTGTCTCCCGCGAGATTGTCCTTGGCGTCCTGTCGCTGATCCTGTGGTCCCTGATCGTTGTTGTGACGATCAAGTACGTGCTGCTGCTGCTGCGCGCGGACAACAACGGGGAAGGCGGCACACTGTCGTTGATGGCGCTCGGTCAAAGGGCGCTGGGGCGGCGCAGCTGGCTGCTTCTGGCCCTTGGCGTAATCGGCGGATCGATGTTCCTCGGCGACGCCATGATCACGCCCGCGATCTCGGTGCTTTCCGCAGTCGAAGGTCTGAAGATCGCAGCGCCCGCGCTGGAGCACGTCGTTGTTCCGGTTGCCATTGTCATCCTGATTGGCCTGTTCGCAGTTCAGAGCCGGGGCACGGCGATGGTCGCCAGCGCCTTTGGCCCCGTCATGATCGTGTGGTTTCTGACGCTGGGCGTTATGGGCCTGATGCACATCAGCGACGATCCCGGCATCGTGCACGCGATCAATCCGATTTTTGCCGTCCAGTTCCTGCTGACGCATGGCGTGATCGGCTTGGTCATTCTTGGCGCGGTGTTTCTGGCCGTGACCGGCGGCGAGGCTCTGTACGCTGATCTGGGTCACTTCGGCCGCAAGCCAATTCAGGCTGCGTGGTTCTATTTCGTGCTGCCATGTCTGCTGCTCAACTATTTCGGGCAGGGCGCTCTGGTTCTGTCGCATCCAGAGACGATCGAAAATCCATTCTACCGCATGGTGCCGGACAGCGTGCTGGTGCCTCTGATCTGCCTTGCGACGGCGGCGACGGTGATTGCCAGTCAGGCTGTGATCACCGGCGCGTTCTCGCTGGTGCGGCAGGCGATCCAGCTCGGCCTGCTGCCTCGTTTCGAGGTCCGCTACACATCGGAATCCCATGCGGGCCAGATCTATCTGCCGCGCGTCAACATCATGCTTCTGATCGGCGTCCTGCTGCTCGTCGGCCTGTTCCGCACCTCAAGCGGTCTGGCGTCGGCCTATGGCATCGCCGTGTCCACCACCATGGTCTGCGACGGCATCATGTGTTTCGTCGTGATCTGGAAGCTCTGGAACTGGCGCGCTGCAACGGCGGCTGCGCTGATCATTCCGCTGGTGATCATCGATCTCACGTTCCTGACGGCCAACCTTCTAAAGCTGCTGCAGGGTGCCTGGGTGCCCGTGCTGTTCGGAATTCTGATGGCGGGACTGATCTGGACCTGGCGTCGCGGCGCCGCGATCCTGATCAACAAGACCCGGCGCACCGAAGTGCCGCTGCTCGATCTCATCAAGAGCCTCGAGAAACGTCCGCCGCATATCGTCAAGGGGACCGCGGTTTTTCTGACCAGCGATCCCGGCTATGTCCCGACCGCGCTGCTGCATAACCTCAAGCACAACAAGGTTCTGCACGAGCACAATGTCATCCTGACAATTCATACGGCAGAGACGCCGCGTGTCGACATTGCGGATCGCGTGAAAATGGAGTCGATCAGCGACAAGTTCTCGACCGTGCGGCTGTCCTTCGGCTTCATGGAATCCCCGAACGTGCCGAAGGCGCTGGCTGTCGCCCGCAAGCTCGGCTGGCAGTTCGACATCATGTCCACGTCGTTCTTCGTGTCGCGGCGCTCGCTGAAGCCGGCGGCGCAGTCCGGGATGCCGAAGTGGCAGGACCACCTGTTTATCGCCATGAGCCGCTCGGCGAACGACGCCACGGACTACTTCCAGATCCCGACAGGACGGGTGGTGGAAGTCGGCACCCAGGTCACGATTTGATCGCATAGGCCCTTGCTTGCGCTTGATTTTCCCGGCGCAAAAAGAGAGGTTGTGCGCGGTTCGCGCATAATCTTGGGGCGCGCGCTAACGCATTTGCGAAGCGTGCCCCGATGGAGGTCGATGTGTCTCAGGCTGATAAAGTTCATGATTTGACGGCAGAAGAAGTTGCCGCGGGCATTGAGCAGGGGCGTTATCTCCTGATCGACGTTCGCGAGCCCAATGAGGTTGCTGTCGAAGCCTATCCGGACGCAGTGGTTCTTCCGCTTTCGACCTTTGATCCGGAAAAAATTCCCGATCCCCAGGGCAAGACGATTGTTTTCGCCTGCCGCTCCGGAAAGCGTTCGGTCACCGCATCGCTGGCCGCGCAGGCAGCGGGCAAGCCGTATGACTCGCATCTCGCGGGCGGCATGTTGGGCTGGAAGGCGGCGGGTTTGCCGTCCAAGACCGGTGGCTGATTGCCGTGAATCGGATTTTCGCGGATCTGCCGAACACCATTTTCGATGTCATGTCGCAGGCCGCGCGTGACCTCAACGCGATCAATCTCGGCCAGGGGTTTCCGGAAGATCCCGGTCCGCTCGACGTCAGGCAGAAGGCTGCCGACGCCGTCCTGAACGGGTACAATCAATATCCCTCGATGATGGGGATTCCTGAACTCCGTCAGGCCATCGCGACCCATTACGCGCACTGGCACAAGCTGCAGCTCGATCCCATGAGCGAAGTCATGGTGACATCGGGCGCCACGGAAGCGCTGACGGGATCGATCCTGGGCTTGGTGCAGCCGGGCGACGAAGTGTTGCTCTTCCAGCCAATGTACGATTCCTACGTGCCGATTATCCGGCTGGCAGGTGGCATTCCCAAATTCCTGCGTCTTGAGCCGCCGCACTGGCGCTTGCCGGAAGAGGCGATCCGCGCCGCGATCACGCCAAAGACGCGCTATGTGATCCTCAACAATCCGCTCAATCCGGCGGCTGTTGTCTATCCGCGCGAAGATCTCGAAATGCTCGGGCGGATTTGTCAGGAGCACAATCTGATCGCGATCTGCGATGAGGTCTGGGAGCATGTGGTGTTCGACGGCCGGGAGCATATTCCGCTGATCGCGATTCCGGGCATGCGGGACCGCACAGTGAAGATCGGCTCCGCGGGCAAGATCTTCGGACTGACTGGCTGGAAGATTGGTTTTGTCTGTGCTGCGCCGCAGATCTTGCGCGTGCTTGCGAAGGCGCATCAATTCATCACCTTCACGACCGCTCCGAATCTTCAGGTCGCCGTGGCCTACGGCCTCGGCAAGCCGGACGACTATTTCTTCCAGATGCGGGCGGAACTGGCGCGCAGCCGCGATCGCTTGAGCAAGGGGTTGGCGGGCCTTGGTTTCCCGGTGCTGCAATCGCAGGGCACGTACTTCCTCAACGTCGATCTCGCGCCGCTCGGGCTGAATGAAAGCGACGTGGATTTCTGCAAGCGCATTGTGCACGAGCACAAGGTGGCGGCGATTCCGGTGTCCGCCTTCTATGAAGAGAACCACGTCACGTCGGTGGTACGGTTCTGTTTCTCGAAGAGTGATGCCACGCTCGACACAGCGCTGGAGCGGTTGACGCGCGTTCTTCACGGTTGAGGAGAAGTCCATTGTCCGCTGACATGAAAAGGGCACTGACCCTTGCAACTGCCGTCGCAGGTCTCCTTGCGGCTTCGGTGTCATTCGCGCAGGCGCAGCAGCGCAGCGTGAATTTCTATAACTGGTCGAACTATATGGCGCCCGGCGTTCTCGAACAGTTCACCAAGGAAACCGGCATCAAGGTCACCTACGATACGTTCGATGCCAATGAGACTGTCGAGACGCGGCTGCTGGCGGGCAAGTCTGGTTACGATGTGGTGGTGCCGACGGGGTATTTCCTGCAGCGTCAGATTGCGGCCAACATTTTCCAGAAGCTCGACAAGTCGAAGCTCCCAAATCTTGCCAACGCATGGCCTGAAGTAACCAGGCGTCTCGCGATCTACGATCCCGGCAACGCATTCGCAGCCAACTACATGTGGGGCACGACGGGCATCGGTTACAACGTCAAGAAGGTGCAGGACATCCTTGGTCCCGATGCGAAGCTGGACTCGTGGGCGGCTGTGTTCGTTCCCGAGAACCTTGCGAAGTTCAAAGACTGTGGCATCCACATGCTGGACTCTGCAGACGACATCCTCCCGGCTGCATTGAATTATCTTGGCCTCGATCCGAATTCGACCAAGCAGGCCGATCTCGAAAAGGCCGCTGACCTTGTCAGCAAGGTGCGGCCCTATGTGCGCAAGTTTCATTCATCGGAATATCTGAACGC
The DNA here is from genome assembly GCA_964594185.1 of uncultured Afipia sp. Classification (GTDB taxonomy): domain Bacteria; phylum Pseudomonadota; class Alphaproteobacteria; order Rhizobiales; family Xanthobacteraceae; genus Afipia. The sequence goes on from CAZQMD010000059.1 coordinate 17,243, forward strand.
GCTGGCCACGGGCGAAATCTGTTTCGTGGTCGGCTGGTCGGGCGACATCAAGCAGGCGCGGAGCCGCGCAGCGGAAGCGAAGAACGGTGTCGAGATCGGATATGCCATTCCGAAAGAGGGCGCGCAGATGTTCTTCGACAATTTCGCAATCCCTGCGGACGCGAAGAATGTCGCCGAAGCGCACGAGCTGATAAATTATCTTTACAGGCCGGATGTCGCGGCGAAGAACTCGGACTTCCTGTCTTATGCCAACGGCAATCTTGCCAGCCAGAAGCTGATCGATCCCAAGGTATTCAACGACAAGACGGTGTATCCCGACGAGGCTACGCTGAGCCGGCTTTTCGTGATCACGGCACGCGATCCTGCGACCCAGCGCGTCATCAATCGGCTGTGGACGCGGGTGAAGACGGGACGATAATTATCTCCAGCGGCGATGCAGCCAGAGCCACTGCTCGGGATGCTCGCGAACCCATCCTTCGATGATGGTGTTGATGGCTTGCGTGGTTCCCTGAATGTCGATCTTGCCTTCGGCATCACGTATCGGCTTCACCTCATCCGATAGCTCCGCACGGAAGCGATGATTGGGCAGCCGAACGATGCGCACGCCATGGATCGGCACCTCGACCTGCCGGGCGAGGCGGGCGAGCAGCGGGTTCGCCTTGGCTGGCCGGCCAAAGAACGTGACATCGACGCCGCGCCCAAAATGCTGGTCGACCAGCATGCCGACATGCACGCCCTTTTGCAGCGCCTGCGCCAGCCGCAACGGCGCATCGTGCGTGGTCGCGACCATCGTGCCCATGTTGACGGAGCGGATGTCCTGAATGGCGCGGTCAACCGCGGCGATGTTGGGACGGCGGAATAGAACCGCGGATTCCAGCCCGTAAGCAGGGCCTGCGAGCGCCGGCAACTCCCAGTTGGCGAGATGGCTCGCGAAGATCAACGCCCCCCGGCGATCGTCACGCAGCTTCTCGAATTTCTCGATAGTACCGGGCGCAGGCTCCACACGGCTGGCGTCCCAATGCTCCGGATCGAGTTTCCAGATGTGGTCGAGATGAGCGAATTCTGCGCCGACGCGGCCGAGATTCTCCCAGACGCCCATGAGAATGGAATCGATTTCTTCGGATGATTTTTCCGGAAAAGCCGCCGTCAGGTTGGCGCGGCCGATTTTGTGCTCCCGGAGCCACGGACCCACGGTGCGTGTGACCGAACCGAAGAAATTCGCGGTTTTGTCCGGATCGAAATAGCGGGTCGCACGCAGCAGGCCGACCGCAATCGCGCCGACAATGGCTCCCGTCACGGGCTTGAGCGCATCACGCAGGATCGCTCTGGTGCGGAGGAGAAGGCGGCGCATCAGAAGGTAACGATGATCTTGCCGAACACCTGCCGGCTTTCCATGCGCTTCAACGCGGTCTCGACATTATCGATCGGCACTTCGGTGTCTATGACAGGCTTCATACCGCCCGCTATCTTGTCGAGGCTGTCGGCGATGTTCTTGATGGTGGCGCCGAACGATCCGAAGATGCGGTACTGCTGCTGGAAGAGCTGCATCAGGTTGATCGTTGTGGTGGGACCGGAGGTCGAACCGCAGGTCACCAGCCGTCCACCGCGCTTCAGCACCAGCAGTGAGCCATTGAAGGTATCCGCGCCGACATGCTCGAACACGACGTCGACGCCTTTCTTCTTGGTGATCTTGCGCGTCTCGCCCTCAAATCGGTCCTTGCGGTAGTTGATGACGTGATCTGCGCCGAGTTTCTTCACGCCTTCGATCTTTGAATCGTCGCCCACCGTGGTGATGACGGTGCAGCCAATCGCCTTGGCCATCATGATCGCGACCGTGCCGATGCCGGAGCCGCCGGCATGAACCAGCACGGTTTCACCGGGCAGCAGTTTGGCATTGTCGAACAGCATGTGCTGGACGGTGGAGAACGCGATCGGAGCGCATGCGGCATCGCGATCCGAGACGCCGTCCGGAACGGGAATAACCAGCCGCTCATTGAGATTCATCAGTTCGCGCGCAAATCCATCGACATGGAATCCCATGATGCCCGCGACGTTTTCGCAGAGATTGTCGCGTCCTGCCTGGCACGCCGGGCAGGTGCCGCAGGTCAGCGCGCCGTACATCACGACCTTCTGCCCCGGCTTGAAGCGGGTCACACCTTCACCGATAGCGGCGACTTCACCGGAGGCTTCCGCGCCCACCACAAGCGGAAGCTTGCGCTTGGCGAAGGCCATGCCGCGATAGCCCCACACATCGATATGGTTGAGGGCGACTGCCTTGACGCGGATCTGCACTTCTCCCGCGCCGGGTGGCGGGGGGGGAGGTGCATCCGCGACCACGAGCTGGCGGTCGGCTACGAGGGTGAGCGCGCGCATCAAGGCGTCCTGAAAGGCTTTATTTGTTTACAGATTTGGACGTCGGTATCGCCGGTCCGACGGAAGCCGTCAACCGCTCAAGATACGCTCAAGGGTTGCTCCGCGAGCCTTAGATCGGCTCGCGGGTGAGGATCAGGGAGGCGTTCTGGCCGCCAAATCCAAAGGAATTCGACATGACCGCGCTGACGCGGGCGTCACGCGCCTTGTTCGGCACGACGTCGAACGGGATGGCAGGATCGGGAACGTCGTAGTTGATGGTCGGCGGAATGCGCTGGTTTTCCAATGTGAGCAGGGAGACAACGGCTTCCACGGCGCCTGCAGCGGACAGCGTATGTCCGATCATCGATTTGTTGGAGGAGACCGGAATTTGCTGCGCGCGATCGCCGAACACCGTGGAGATGCCAAGATATTCCATCTTGTCGTTTTCCGGAGTGCTCGTGCCGTGGGCATTGATGTAGTCGATCTGCTCAATGCCCATGCCTGCATCGGAGAGGGCATTCTTCACGCAGCCAACGATCGGCTTGCCGTCAGGGCTTGAGCGTGTGCGGTGGAAAGAATCGGCAAGCTCGCCGCACCCTGCGACAACGCCGAGAATCTTCGCGCCACGCGCGGTTGCCGATTCAAGGCTTTCGAGAACCAATGCACCGGCCCCTTCCGCCATGACAAAGCCGTCCCGGTTCTTCGAAAACGGGCGCGCGGCAGTATGCGGCGGATTGTTGTTGGTGGACAGCGCTGACAACAGCGAGAAGCGGATCAGCGCCTCGGCATTTACCGAACCGTCTGTCGCAACACACAGCGCCGCATCGGTTTCGCCGCGGCGGATGGCTTCGACACCGAGCTGAATCGCAGTCGCGCCGGAGGCGCAGGCGGTCGAGAGCGAAATCGGAGATCCCTTGGTGCCGAACGTGTCGATCAGGTGATCGGCGACAGAGCCGAACAGGAAGCGGCGGTGCAGTCCGGTGAAGCGGCCATTCCCGCTCGCCTTGAGCAGGGCGTCGTAATCGATATCCGCGTTCATTCCCGTCGCACGCGCGATGTCGTTGCGGGGTTCCCATTCGAGTTCGATGGGAGCGACCGCCAGAAACAGCGGACCGGGGAAGTCACCTTTGCTGCCGATGGCGGCCTGCGCAACGGCTTCCTCGACAGCCACATCGGCCAGCCGCTCGGAGAGCGAAGTCGACGAGAATGGTTCGACCGGGATGAAGTCGACGGTTCCGGCAATCGTGGTCCTCAGGCCGTCAGTCGGGAAGCGGGTGATGGTGCGGATGCCGGACTCGCCCGCGGTCAGCTTGGCCCAGTTGTCGGTCTTGCCTGCGCCGAGGGATGTGACCACTCCCATGCCGGTGACAACGACGATAGGTCGTCCAAATTTGTCGCGAGTCGCTGTCATCTTGTTTCCCCGCTTAGACTGCGTCGACCAGCGCCATGCCTTCGCCGCGCCAGTGTCCGGCCCCGATCACCACAATCTGGGATGGCGCCTTGGTCATTTCAATCTCAAGACCGGTTTTGTCGTTCGCCGGAAACAGGCCGCCGCGGGAGAGCGACAAGGCCGCGAGTGCCAGACC
>CAZQMD010000060.1:0-20874 GCA_964594185.1 uncultured Afipia sp.
GATCTGCTCGACATCGCGGCCGACATAGCCGACCTCGGTGAACTTGGTGGCTTCCACCTTGATGAAGGGCGCATTCGCCAGCCGCGCCAGCCGCCGCGCGATCTCGGTCTTGCCGACGCCGGTCGGCCCGATCATCAGGATATTCTTCGGCAAGACTTCTTCGCGCAGCGAACCGGTCAGTTGCTGACGCCGCCAGCGGTTGCGCAAGGCGATGGAGACGGCGCGCTTGGCATCGTCTTGTCCGACGATGAAGCGGTCAAGCTCGGATACGATTTCGCGGGGAGAAAAGTCTGTCATGGGTCTCAGCTATTGTTGAATTGGCCGAACGGCAAGATGCCTAGATGATCGGCGGGCCGCTTTGCCATTGCCGTATCGCATCGAACGGGTGGATCAGCATGATGATGTTCAGCGTCAGGTTGTCGCGGATATGCAGGCCGACGGCGACTTCAAATACGATGGCGATCAGCACGGTCGCGATAACCGGCAGCTTTCGCGCGGCGATGAAGCCTCCGATCATCGCCAACGTATCCGAAATCGAATTGACGATGCTGTCGCCGTAATAATCGAGCGAGATGGTACCGGCGCGATAACGCTCGATGATGATCGGCGAGTTTTCCAGAAGCTCCCAGCCGCCTTCGATCAGCATCGCAACCAGCAGACGTGCGATCCATGACAGACGCGGCAGCAGCAGCCATGTCAGGCCGTAGAACAGGAAGCCATGGATGATGTGCGAGAACGTGTACCAGTCCGCGATGTGCTGCGAGTTCTCCGAACTCATCACCACGCCGTGCCAGAGCTTGACATAACCGCAGGTGCAGATCGGCACCCGGCCCATGGCGTAGAGGATTGCAGCCTGCAGCGCGAGGAGCAGAACGGCGAACAGGAAGCCCTGACGCGGCGACAGTCCTTGCGTCGCGGGCGCCAAGGCATTCTCTGCGGTGCTCATGCGGTCAGCGTTTCGACGGTGACGTTGCGGTTGGTGTAAACGCAGATGTCGGCGGCGATATCGAGCGCGCGGCGGACGATGGTTTCGGCGTCCTTGTCGGAGTCGGCCAATGCACGAGCCGCCGCCAGCGCATAGTTGCCGCCTGAGCCGATCGCCATCACGCCGTGTTCGGGTTCAAGGACATCTCCTGTGCCGGTCAGCACCAGCGAGACGTCCTTGTCGGCGACGATCATCATGGCCTCCAGCCGGCGCAGATAGCGATCCGTGCGCCAGTCCTTGGCGAGCTCGACGGCGGCGCGGGTCAACTGGCCGGGATACTGTTCGAGCTTGGCTTCCAGCCGCTCGAACAGCGTAAAAGGGTCGGCGGCCGCCCCGCCGAACCCCCCGATGACGTCGCCCTTGCCGAGCTTGCGGACCTTTTTGGCATTGGACTTGATGACGGTCTGGCCGATGGATACCTGCCCGTCGCCCCCGATGACCACCTTGCCGCCCTTGCGGACCGTCAGGATCGTGGTCCCGTGCCAGATTTCAGCTTGTGATGCCTGCATGACTACCTCTTTAAGGGGCCTGATCTAGGCGCTGGACCCTCGGGTTGCAATCGGGCCGGGGAAGCGCGAATTCCGGTCACCATATCTGAAAACTCAGGCGAAAATCGCCTCATCCCGCAGTAGCGAAGGTGTCATGTGCCTGTTAAAAGGACGCTCTTTTCCTTCAGTTAAGGCGTTCGGAGAGCACATTTCATGCGCACCGCCACCATCAAGCGCAAGACCAAGGAAACCGACATCATGGTGTCGGTCAATCTGGACGGCACCGGCGTGTCCAACGTCGCGACCGGCATCGGCTTCTTCGACCACATGCTGGACCTTTTGGCGCGCCATTCGCGCATCGACATCACCGTGCAGGCGGACGGCGATCTCCATGTCGATTATCACCACACCACGGAAGATGTCGGCATCGCGCTCGGTCAGGCCGTGAAGCAGGCGCTTGGCGACATGAAGGGCATTACCCGCTACGCGGGCGTGCACATGCCGATGGACGAAACGCTCTCGCGCGTGGTGATCGACATTTCGGGACGGCCGGTGCTGGTGTTCAAGGCTGAGTTTCCGCGCGACAAGATCGGCGAGTTCGATACCGAGCTGGTGCGCGAATGGTTCAATGCCTTCGCGATGAACGCCGGCGTGACGCTGCATGTCGAAACGCTTTATGGCGAGAACAACCACCATATCGCCGAGTCCTGTTTCAAGGGACTGGCGCGCGCGCTGCGCACCGCGATTGCGATCGATCCGCGCACCGCGGGCGAAATTCCCTCCACAAAGGGCACGCTCGGCGGCTGATTTGACCTGATGCGCATGCCGGTCATGCGCTGGACTTCACTTTTGGACCGTCGTCCGGCGCACGATCTTTAGCGCAACGAGGTTCCGGAGAACGATCATGGCGGTTTACACAGTCCACGGGCCGGCGAGCTATTACGGCACCGATGTGCGCACGGCGCCGGACCAACTCGTATTCGTGCGCGACGGATTTTACTTCTGGGCGTTCGTGGCGAGCTTCCTCTGGCTGCTGTGGCACCGGCTGTGGCTGGCCACGCTCGGCTATCTCGTCATCACCATCGTGGCTGAAATCGCGATGTGGTCGTTCGGTGTCGGATCGGGCACCCGGCTTCTGGTGATGGCGGTAATCGCATTGCTGCTTGGCCTCGAGGCCGGCTCGTTGCGCCGCTGGAAACTGTCGCGCCGCAAGTGGCGTCAGCTCGACATTGTGGTCGCGGATTCGGAAGAAGCTGCCGAGCGTCGTTTCTTCGAGCGCTGGAATGCGAAGACCACGCGCGAGGGCAGCCGCGGTGCCGCGCCGCCGCCGTTGCCGCGTGCTTCGATCGCACAGCCGCAGGGCGTGATCGGCCTGTTTCCTGAACCGGGAGCGTCGCGGTGAGTGTTGCCATCATCGACTATGGCTCCGGCAACCTGCACTCGGCCGCGAAAGCCTTTGAGCGTGCCGCGCGCAGCAGCGAGCAGCCGCAGAAGATTGTCGTGACCCGTGATCCCGACACCGTGTTTCGCGCGGATCGGATCGTGCTGCCCGGCGTGGGCGCATTCGCCGATTGCCGCAAGGGACTCGATAGTCTCGACGGCATGGTCGATGCGATGACCGAAGCCGTGCGGAGCAAGGCGCGTCCGTTTTTCGGCATCTGTGTCGGCATGCAGTTGATGGCGACACAGGGCAAGGAATACGTCACGACACCCGGCCTCGACTGGATCGCGGGCGATGTGGTGAAGATTGCGCCGCGCGATGAAGAGCTGAAGATTCCGCACATGGGCTGGAACACGCTCGATCTGGTGCGCGAGCATCCGGTGCTGGAAAAGCTGCCGCTCGGCGATAACGGCCGGCACGCTTATTTCGTGCACTCCTATCACCTCAATGCCGCCAGCGAAGCGGACATCATTGCGCGCGCCGATTACGGTGGACCCGTCACCGCGATTGTCGGCAAGGACACCGCCATCGGCACGCAGTTTCATCCCGAGAAGAGCCAGCGCTTCGGCCTGGCCCTGATCTCGAACTTTCTGAAGTGGAAGCCGTGATTCTCTTTCCCGCCATCGACCTCAAGAACGGTCAGTGCGTGCGCCTCGAGCAGGGCGACATGGCGCGCGCGACCGTGTTCAACCTCGATCCGGCCGCGCAGGCCAAAACTTTCGAGACCCAGGGCTTTGAATATCTGCATGTCGTCGATCTCGACGGCGCGTTTGCCGGCAAGCCGGTGAATGCGCAGGCGGTCGAAGCGATGCTCAGGAGCGTGAAATTTCCGGTGCAGCTCGGCGGCGGTATCCGTGATCTCGCGACAATCGAGGCGTGGCTCTCCAAGGGCATCCGCCGCGTCATCATCGGCACAGCGGCCGTGCGCGATCCGGCGCTGGTGAAAGAGGCTGCGAAGAAGTTTCCGGGCCAGGTCGCGGTGGGTCTCGATGCGCGCGACGGCAAGGTTGCCGTTGAAGGCTGGGCAGAAACCTCGACAGTCACCGTGCTCGATATCGCCCAGCGTTTCGAGGATGCCGGCGTCGCAGCCATCATCTTCACCGACATTGCGCGCGACGGTTTGCTGAAAGGCCTCAATCTGGAGGCGACCATTGCGCTGGCGGAGGCGATCTCGATTCCGGTGATCGCGTCTGGCGGACTCGCTTCCATCGATGATGTGAAAGCCCTCCTGACTCCGCGCGCGAAGAAGCTCGAAGGTGCGATCTCCGGCCGCGCACTTTACGACGGCCGAATCGATCCGGCTGAAGCGCTTGCGCTCATTAAAAACGCACGGACGGCAGCCTGATGTTCAAGGTTCGCGTCATCCCCTGTCTCGACGTCAAGGACGGCCGTGTGGTCAAGGGCGTCAACTTCGTCGATTTGCGCGATGCGGGCGATCCGGTCGAGGCTGCGATTGCCTATGACGCGGCCGGCGCGGACGAGCTTTGTTTTCTCGATATCAATGCAACTCACGAGAATCGCGGCACAATGCTCGATGTCGTGCGTCGCACGGCGGAAGCCTGCTTCATGCCGCTGACGGTCGGCGGCGGCGTGCGCACTGTCGATGATATCCGCACATTGTTGAATCACGGCGCCGACAAGGTCTCGATCAATTCGGCGGCGGTGGCCCGGCGCGAGATCGTCAAGGAAGGCGCGGAGAAGTTCGGCGATCAGTGCATCGTGGTTGCGATCGATGCCAAGAGCGTCGCGCGCTCGGGCGGCGGATCGCGCTGGGAGATTTTCACCCATGGCGGACGCAAGTCGACCGGCATCGACGCTATCGAATATGCGCAGGAAGTTGTCTCGCTGGGCGCGGGCGAAATCCTGCTGACCTCGATGGACCGCGACGGCACCCGGCAGGGGTTCGATATTCCGCTGACCCGCGCCATCGCCGACAGCGTCAATGTGCCGGTGATCGCCTCGGGCGGCGTCGGCAATCTCGATCATCTGGTGGCGGGTATCCGCGAAGGTCATGCGACCGCGGTACTGGCCGCGTCGATCTTTCACTTCGGGGAGTTCACCATCCGCCAGGCCAAGGAACACATGGTGCGCTCCGGCCTGCCGATGCGGCTTGACCCGTAGCCATGGCCCCGAAAAGTGGAAACCGGTTTTCGGATCAGGCCATGTCTCTGAAGGACTCCCTGAAATGCCAAATACCTGAATCCGATCAATTCTTTGCGCTCCCTACCGGGGTAGGGAAGTGATAGAAGGCGACTGATGAACCGTTTTACGATCCAGGATCTGGCAGCCACCATCGATGCCCGCGCGGCGTCGGGGGGCGATGCGTCCTACACCCGCAAGCTGCTGGAAAAGGGTCCGGAGCATTGCGCCAAGAAACTTGGCGAGGAAGCGGTGGAGACTGTGATCGCGGCCATCGAAAACGATCGCGGTCATCTGATCGCTGAGAGTGCGGATCTGGTTTTTCATCTCCTGGTGCTGCTGAAGTCGCGCGGCGTCAGTCTGACGGAAGTCGAGGACGCGCTGGCGCAACGGACGGGAATGTCCGGGCTGGAAGAAAAGGCCGCGCGCAAGCGCGACTAGTGGAAACCCGGACTGCGCGGGGACAGCGCAAGCCGGACAGGAGGAATGGCTCATGGATGTGAGAGCCGAGCAGGTTCAGTACAATCCCTATCGCGTGTTCTCGCGCGCGCAGTGGGCCGCCTTGCGCGACGACATGCCGATGACGCTGACCGCCGAGGAAATCGCGCGGATGCATTCGATGCATGATCGCCTCGACATGAAGGAGGTTGAGGAAATCTACCTGCCGTTGTCGCGCCTGCTGTCGTTCTACGTTGCAGCCGCCCAGCGCCTGTTCGTGGCGCAGCGGCACTTCCTCGGCATCGAGGATCGCAAGATGCCCTACATCATCGGCGTCGCCGGATCGGTGGCGGTGGGTAAATCCACCACCGCACGCGTGCTGCAGGCGCTTCTGGCGCGCTGGTCGCCGCGGCCGAAAGTCGATCTCGTCACCACGGACGGTTTTCTGTTCCCGAACAAGATTCTCGAACGCGAAGGCCTGATGCAGAAGAAGGGCTTTCCCGAAAGCTACGATCTTCCCGCGCTGCTCGGTTTCCTGTCCGACATCAAGGCCGGACGCCGCCCGGTGCGTGCGCCGGTCTATTCGCATCTGACCTATGACGTCATTCCGAATGAGGGCGTCGAGGTGGATCGGCCCGACATCCTGATCGTCGAAGGCGTCAATGTGCTGCAGACCGGACGCCTGCCGCGCGACGGCAAGGCCGTGCCCTATGTGTCGGACTTCTTCGATTTCTCGGTTTACATCGACGCAGACGAACCGGTCCTGCGCGAATGGTATGTCGAGCGCTTTCTCACACTGCGCAACACGGCGTTCCGCGATCCACGATCCTACTTCAATCGCTACGCCAAGCTTTCGGATGACGAAGCGACGGCCAGAGCTTTGGAGCTTTGGACCACCATCAACCTCGTCAACCTCGAAGAAAATATCCTGCCGACGCGGCCGCGCGCGACGCTCATCCTCAAGAAGGGTGGCGATCACGTCATTGAAGACGTTCAGTTGCGGCGGCTGTAGTCTTTTTGTAGTCGCGGCGAAGGCCGGGGCCCATCACCCCTTAGCTCTCTTGAAGGAACAGAGCTGACGGCGATCCCGCTCAGATGAAATTCGGGGATTATGGATTCCGGCTTTCGCCGGAATGACCAAGTTATTTTGACTACGCCGCGTGACGCGTCGCGTCAGCGCCGAAGTGATCGAGGTAGCGGCCGGAGATGGCCGACACCGGCATGACAACCAGTACATCCGTGGTGCCAAACTGGTGATCGATCACCGCGCCGTCGCCGATGAAGGCTCCGACGCGAAGGTAACCCTTGATCAGCGGCGGCAGCATCCGCAGCGCCGCCTTGGTGTCGATACTCTCTTTTGCGATCCGATTCATCTCGACCCGGCGCGAGGGATACGCGCTGGCGCGCCAGCCGTCCGGCGCGGCGGCGTGGTGGTGCAGGAATGACAGCGGCAATGCGAGGGCGTCGGGGTTGGTGCCCTCAAAACTCGCGCAGCCGATCATCACATCGAGATTGTGCCGGCGCACATAGCTCCACACGCCATGCCAGAGCAGTTCAACGGTGCGCTTGGTGCGATAGGGCGGCAGCACGCAGGATCGTCCAAGCTCAAGAAACTTCAGGCCCGCCTGCCGTTGCATCAGTCCCGAAATATCGAACTCATCATTGGTGTAGAAGCCGCCGTGCTTTTCAGCGACGTCCTGACGCAGCAGGCGATAAGTGCCGACCACAGGCTGCTTGCCGCTCATGGTGGGTTTGGCGGCATGGTCCACCACAAGAAGATGATCGCAGATCTTGTCGAACGAATCCTTGTCGCGCTGCGCCAGCAGGGTTGCGGCGTCGGCGATGGCGGACCCGTTCTTGTAGAACACCTTATAGCGTAGCTTCTGCGCGCGCTTCACGTCGCTCTTGGTTTGCGCAAGACGCACTTCCAGCGCACCAATTTTCCCGAGGCGCGCCGGTTGCATCATTTCCGGCACGGCGTCGCCGCGCAGGCTTGCGTGCAGAAGGTTCGGCATCAACCAGGTGGCAGCCGTCGTCGCGGCAGATTTCGCGTGAGTCGGGCGAAGCATCTGGACCAGCGGATTTTGGCGAAACGCTTCAAGCGGGCTTCGAACGGCCTGCCGCTCAAATGCTTTGGAATTTGCATCCGGCTTCGCACGCGCCGGTTTGTTGCCGCTCATGGCTTCCTCGCGGCTGCGCGCATTGATTCGCCAAGCGCAGCCCTGAGGCTTCAATAATCATGGTCGTGATACGGATTTATGACACCGCGCAGTGCGATCTACACGAGTGCGGCGGGTGTTGCGGGGATCGCTGTCAGAGCTTCCATCAGCTTTTCGCGATCGAGCGGCTTGATCAGAAAGCCATCCATCCCGGCTTCGAAACAGGCGTAGCGATCGTCCACCAGCGTGTTCGCAGTCAGTGCAAGAATCCGGGTTCGCCGCGGGCTACGTCCCGCTTCATGCGCGCGAATGCGCTTTGTCGCGCTGATGCCGTCGAGTTTCGGCATCTGGATGTCCATCAGAACAAGATCATAGGGCGCACCCGCGCTGTCCGCCGCGATCCACGATTCGAGAGCCTGTTCGCCGTCGGTGGTGATGACAGGGTGATGACCGAGCCGTGTGAGCAGTGAGCGGATCAGCAGCGCGTTGATCTCGTTGTCTTCCGCGACAAGAATGGAAAGGCCCTGCGGCGAAGCTGACGGCAGCATGGCGGCATCGGTCATGTCCGTTGCCGGAACCTCGTCGCCGCGCAACTCCAGCACTGCGGTCGGGGCGGTCAAACGGGCGGCAAGAGATGCGGCGCGCAAGGGCTTCACCAGATAGCCGGTATAGGCCGCCTCGATTGCGGGCGTCATGTCGCGGCGCTGTGCCGGCGTGAACATCGCAATCCGATGCGTCGCTTGATGGATCGCGGCTTCGCCGAGATCCCGCAGCATCGCATCGCCGCTGCCGCAATCGACCAGCAGGGCATGCCACGAACGCTCCGGCAGCAATGCGCGTGCGATCGACGCATCCGCAACAGTGCAGGTCTGTGCGCCCCAGCGTTCCAGACGCCGCGCGATCAGCGAAGCGTCGATGCTTTGCGGCGCCACCAGCATGATCGACTTGCCGGTGAGGTCGGGCGCGATGAAAGCAGGTGCGTCGCTGACATGTGCCGCCGCGAGCGGAATCGAGAATTCGAACGTTGCGCCGTGACCTTCGCTGCTTTCCAGCGTGATCCGCCCGCCCATGCGCCGGACGATCCGGTCGCTGATGCTCAGGCCGAGACCCGTGCCGCCATAGTTGCGCGCGGTGCCGTCCGAGGCTTGTTCAAACTCGCGGAAAATCCGCTGCTGCGCTTCCGGCGCGATGCCGATGCCGGTATCGCGCACGATGAACGAGACTTCGCCGGGCCAGATTCCCGGTTCGACAATCAGCGCGACGCCGCCCGACGGCGTGAACTTGATGGCGTTGCCGGCAAGATTGAGCAGGACCTGACGCAGCCGCGCCGCATCGCCAAGAACCTCCTGCGGCAACCGCTCGTCAACATAGGATGCGATTTCGAGCCTGCGCGCCTGCGCGCGGGGCGCCAGCAGCTCGGTGATGTCCTCGATCATGGCGGCGAGCGCGAATGGCCGTTGCTCGAGATCGATCTTGCCGGCCTCGATCTTGGAGAAATCGAGCAGTTCGTCGATCAGCGCCATCAGCGCATCGCCCGAGGTTTTCACAGCCTTTGCGTAGGTCGTCTGTTCGGCGGTGAGCGCGGTATCGAGCAGCAGATTGCTCATGCCGATAATGCCGTTCAGCGGCGTGCGGATTTCATGCGACGCCATCGCAAGGAATTTCGATTTCGCGCGATTGGCGGAGTTGGCGTGATCGCGCGCCTCGGCCAGTGCGCGTTCGGTCTCGGTGCGGTCGGTGACATCCCGGCCGACGCATTGCAGATCGGCTGGCCGATGGGCGTCGCTGCGGATCAGGCCCTCGCGCCAGGCGATCCAGCGCGGACCGAGCGGGCTATTGATCTTCTGGTCGTGAACACGGGTGCCGTTCGGTTCGATTGCCATCGTGCCCTGTTCCAGCACAGGCAGGGCGAAGCGCGTTCCGATCAGGGCCTCGCGGGGCTTGCGGGCAAGCGCACAGTAAGCATCGTTGACCGAGGTGATGATGCCGTCGCTGTCGCGCAGCACAATCAGGTCGCTCTGGGATTCGAACAGGCTGCGGGCATGTTCTTCGGCGCCCTTCAGCTCCCAGTTGCGGTCGGCCAGCGCTTCGTTGTGCAATTCGATCTTGCGCATCTTCTTGCGCAGCCATCGCATCCGCATGCTGAGGGTGGCGAGTGCGAGACATGCAAGGGCGAACAGGAAACTTGCGCCGAGCGCAAAGGCGTGCGGGTCGTAGGCTTCCGTCAGGCTTCCGGTAATGAATCCGTAAGCGCCGCCGAATGCTGCGGAGAACAGCGTGAAAGAGCGAAGCGTTGCGCTGATCCAGGGGTGGCGGCGGTTGAAACGGCGGAGGCGCGATCGGATGCGCAAGGCTCGCAACATTATGGGCCGCTCCGCGGTTGAATCATGCGCTCGGAAGGTTGGCGCAAGGATGTGTCGGGGACGTTTCGAAGTGCTTGAAGCGCGTTAGCCTCGCCGACAGCGATTCAAACATGGCTAACGAGACGTTAACGCCTCACATCGACCGCTCGGCCATGCGCACGCGGCCTGCACCGACCACGAGCGCTGCTGCATCGCGCGTGCTGAAGACACGCGACTGCACAAACACCCGGTAATCCGCACCGGGCTCGTGCGACAGGTAGATGACCGGGTCCGTATGGGTCACGTGATTGGCGATGGACACGAAGGTCGTCTCGCGCGTGACCGTACAGCTGTCGGCATCGGCCGTCTGCGCGCCGTCAATCACGGTAAAATCTGCAAGATCGGCGGCGTCCACGACCTGCACCCGCACGGTGGCGTGTTCCGGGTCGTCGGTGAAGGAGACATGGAGCGGATTTTGCCAGGGCGCTGTGGCCATCTGCATCGAGGCGCGGCCCATTGCGATGCATGGGCTTGCGCTCGGGATCAACTCGCCGCCGGCGACAACGCCAGCGAGCAGCAACGGGACGGTCGAAGCCAGAATAGTTACACGCATGGACGCCACTCACTCAACACGAACTCGGCATGGTCTCGCGGAGCGCCGAACGGGCGGCCCGGATCATGCGCCACAGCCACGCAACAGGCGGCTTATGGTTTGTGGAGCGTAAAGAAAGATCGTTACGGAAGGGTTGTCAGGCCAAGAGTTCATAGACCAAGTTTTTGATCACGCTGCGCGGCGCAGATCATCCGCCAGCGCGCGATAGGACAGCGCCTCGGCAAGATGCAGCCGCCCGATGGTTTCGGCTCCGTCGAGATCGGCGAGCGTGCGCGCCACCCGCAGCACGCGGTGATAGCCGCGCGCCGACAGCCGCATGGTTTCGGCGGCATCGCGCAGCAGCTTTTGTCCCTGCGCATCGGGACGCGCAATGTCTTCGAGAATAGCGGCGGGCGCTTCCGCATTGGTGCGGATGTGCGGCAGGCCGATCGCGCTATAGCGCTCCGCCTGAATTGCACGCGCCGCAGCCACACGGGCTGCGACTTCAGCCGAACCTTCGGCAGGTGCAGGCAATATCAGGTCGGAGGCGGTGACGGCGGGCACCTCGATGCGCAGATCGATGCGGTCCATCAGCGGCCCGGAAATGCGGCCCTGATAATCCGAGGTGCAGCGGTCGAGGCGGCCGCGCTTGCAGGAATAGCCCGGCTCATAGGCGTGCCCGCAGCGGCATGGATTCATGGCGGCGATCAGCATGAAGCGCGCGGGATAAGTGACGCGATGATTGGCGCGCGAGACTGCGACTTCGCCGTTCTCAAGCGGCTGGCGCAGCGAATCCAGCACGCGCGCATCGAACTCCGGCAGTTCATCAAGAAACAGCACGCCGTGATGAGCGAGCGAAATTTCGCCGGGCTTGGCGCGCATGCCGCCGCCGGTCAGCGCAGCCATGCTGGCGGAATGATGCGGCGCGCGGAACGGACGCCGCGATGTGAGCGCACCGCCTTCGATTTCACCCGCAACGGATGCGATCATCGAGATTTCGAGCAGTTCGGATGGTGACAGCGGCGGCAGGATCGATGGCAGCCGCGCGGCGAGCATGGATTTTCCTGCGCCCGGACTCCCGATCATCAACAAATGATGTCCGCCGGCCGCAGCGATCTCCAGCGCGCGCTTGGCGCTTTCCTGGCCCTTGATGTCGCGCAGGTCGAGCGAAGTGATCTGACGTTCGGCGATTTTCGGTTCGGGCCGCGAGAGAACCTGCGTGCCCTTGAAGTGATTGGCGATCTGGATCAGCGACGCCGCCGCGATGATCTGGATTTCCGGACTGGCCCACGCGGCTTCCGCGCCGCAGGCTGCAGGGCAGATCAATCCTTCGTCGCGCGCGTTGGCTCCGATCGCGGCGGGAAGCACTCCGGCCACAGGCGCGATCGAACCGTCGAGGCCGAGTTCGCCAAGCACCGTAAAGCCGCTCAGCGCATCGGGCGGAATCGCGCCGATGGCGGCCATCAAACCGAGGGCGATGGGAAGATCGTAATGACTGCCTTCCTTGGGCAGGTCGGCAGGCGCGAGATTGACAGTGATTCGCCGGGCGGGCAGCGCCAGTCCGGAAGCGATCAGGGCGGAGCGGACCCGTTCGCGGGCTTCGGACACAGCCTTGTCCGGCAGGCCAACAATGGCAAAGGCCGGCAAACCCGGCGCGACCTGGACCTGGACGTCCACCGCGCGGGCCTCGATTCCTTCAAACGCCACCGTGGAAACGCGCTGAACCATGGCTTCCTCGCCCTGCCGACAAGCCTAGCAGGAACTTCTTTATACGCAAGAACATTTAGAGAACATGGAACCAGAATTTGACAGGTGCCTGAACGAACGAAAGGATTTCATCCAGCGAACAAAATGGACAGGCGGCACCAACATGACCGGGACATCATCGCGCCGACGAATCCTCCTCGCCGGTGGGGCCATGGCCGCCGCCGGAGTCGGCGTAGCGCTGCTCGGCAGGCGCGGGCGGCGTCAGGCTCCGAAAGTCGAGACGGCTGCCGCCAATCCCAGGGCGAAGCGCCCTAACATCCTCCTCATCATGAGCGATCAGGAGCGGCACTGGAGCAGCCTGCCGGGCGATCTCTCATTGCCGGGACACGATCTGCTGCGCGAAGGCGGCGTCTCGTTCGCGAACTATCACGTCCACACCACGCCATGCTCGCCGAGCCGCTCGACATTCTATTTCGGCCAGCACACCCAGCACACGAAAATGGTGGTCAATCACGGCGCGCCGCCATTTCCGGAAGTGCCTAACACGCTCGTCAGCCTCGGCGACCTGTTTCGCGCGCAAGGCTATTACACGGCGTATAAAGGCAAATGGCATCTCAGCCATATCGGCGGCAACCACAACCTGACCTACGGTCCGTTTCCGAATACGAGCGATGAACTCGAGCCGTTCGGCTTCTCCGATTTCAACATCGACGGCGATCCGCACGGCGCGACGTGGACCGGTTTTCGCTACGACGGCCAGATCGCTGCGGATGCCAGTATCTGGCTGAAGGACAACGGCAGGAAGCTAAGCGACGAAGGCAAGCCGTGGCTGCTTGCGGTCAACTTCGTCAATCCGCACGACATCATGTATTTTTCCAGCGGCGACGATCAGGTGCGCTCGCGCATCGATCCGAACATGCTGGCGCCGATTTCAAGGCCGCCGGTCGGCGGCGTTTACGACAACGCATGGCCCGGGCCGCTGCCGGAGAGTTTCTACAAGGCCGACATCAGCAAGCGGAACTGGTCGCAGCGCTCCTACGCCGCGTTCTGCGACATGATCTACGGTCGCTTTCCGCAGGACGACGAGACGGTCTGGCGCGACAACCAGAGCTACTATTTCAACTGCCTGCGCGATGTGGATCATCACACGTCCACGGTGCTTGCGCGGCTCAAGACGCTGGGTCTCGATGACAACACCATCGTGATCTACCTGTCCGATCACGGCGAGATGGCCGGTGCCCAGAAGCTGCGGCAGAAGGGGCCGCACATGTTTCGCGAGAACATTCACGTTCCGCTGATTATCCGTCATCCCGATGTGAAAACCGGCAGTGGATCGGAAACCTCGGCGCTCGCAAGCCCGATCGACATGATCCCGACCCTTTTGTCCTGGGCTGGCGTGGACGATGCCGCGCGCCGCACGAAATATCCATATCTGAAGGGGATCGATGTCTCGAGCGCGGTCACCGGCGCGTCATCGCCGAGCGAGCGCGATCGTCTCGGCATTCTCTACAACTACGGGGTCGCCCATTACTGGGACCCGGTCTACACCGAGAAGGCGATCTCGCATCACACCACGGCCGACAAGCTGTTTCTGATCCGCCAGATCTTCAACACCGGAGAGTTCTTCCCCTCGCTGGAAAATCCCGGCCTGTTCCGTGGTGTGTTCGATGGCCGCTACAAGTTTGCGCGTTACTTCCGTCCGTCGCAGCATCACATCCCGAACGATTTCGAGATGCTGAAAAAATACAACGAACTCGAACTCTATGACACTCAAAACGATCCGCATGAGCTGAACAATCTCGCGTTGCAGCCGGATGCCGTGAAGGATGAGTTGATGCGCCTCAGCACCATGACAAACGAATTGATCGCGCGCGAAATCGGCACGGACGATGGCCGCGAATTCACCGGCCCGCGCAACTGGTACAAGCTCACCGACAAGCTGCCAGGGAGCCCGGCATGAGAAACTGGCCGGCCATTGCATTGCTCGTGGCGACGGGAATCCTGCACGTCTACCAGTTCTGGCTGACGCCGCCGTCGCTTCCGATGGTCACGACGGTGCTGTTCGGGTTTGTTTATCTCGGCATCGCGATTGCGTTGATCTTCTTCGCCGGCCGCAAGGCACTCTGGACTGCGCGCATTGTTCCGGCCGTCGGCGCGGTGCTGGCGCTCGGCAGCGTCGCGCAGGGCCAGCAACGGTTGTTGCCCTGGGTGCTGCCGTTCGTGATGGTCGACCTTGTGGTGCTCTGGCTGGTCTGGCGTCAGAAAATCGAAAAATCAACATAGCGGCGGCAGCGAATGTTGGTCGCTGCCGCCGGATAGTCTAGAGGTTCATGATCATCGGTTCGGCGATGTAGCGGAAGCCATCGCCCGCCTTCACCACATGGCCATAGCCCGGCCATGGGAAGTGATACGACATCACGGCGGTCTTGTTGGCCGCAAGCATGTCGAGCATCTTCACCCGGGTCGCCGCCGCCATCTTCGGATCGGAGTCGTAGGCGAATTCCATCCGCGGCCGTTCCAGCAAAAGCACCTGATGGTGAGTGAGATCGCCGAGGAACGCGAAGGACTTTCCGTCCGACTGGATCATGAACATGTGGTGGCCGAAGGTGTGACCTGGCGCGGCAATGGCCGTGATGCCGGGCAGGAATTCCTGGCCGTCCTTGAAGAACACGATGCGATCGCGCACCGGCATGAGGTTGTTGCGCGCATGGACAATAAAGTCCTTGAGCGGCCCATCCATTTTCTTTTCATCGGTCCAGAATTCCAGATCGATCTGGCTGATATAGACCTGCGCGTTCGGGAACAGCGGCTTGCCGTCCGCGCCGACAATGCCGCCGATATGATCGACATGCGCGTGCGAGCACACGATGGCATCGACGTCTTCCGGCTTGAGTCCGGCCTCGCTGATGCTCTTCTGCAGCCGTCCGGTGGTCGGTCCGAACAGCTTTGACGTGCCCATGCCGGTGTCGAACAAAACAACGCGATCGCCGAAATTCACGATCGGTGCGTTCTGTTCGAGAATGACGTTGCTGGTCGAAAGAAAATTGTCGCTCAGCATTTTCTGAACGTCTTCCTTCGGCACGCCGACGAAGGTGCCGGACGGATCGCCAAGCGGCAGGGGGCCATCGGACACCACGGTGACTTCCGCACTGCCGAGCGTGAAGCGATGGAAATACGGCGCCTGCGTGCCGAGTTTCGGAGCCTTGGCCAGCGCGCCGCTCATTGTCGTTGCAGCAAGTCCGGCCGCGCCAAGAGCAAGGAGAGATCGTCGTGAAACATCGAGCGTCATGCGTTCCTCCGTTGAATTTTGTTGTTCGCCGCTGGTGTGGTGGTTCGCAAGTCCGCATCGTTCCGCAGCGTGTTCCTTTGCGGACTTGCGAACCAAACCCACACCAGAATTACTGGTTTTCTAGTGTCCTTTTGAATCCGAAGTTCGCTACGGAAGCTGCCGCAACATGAAGCGAACTTCGGATTCAGGACACTAGGTGTCGCGGGCGCGATTATGCGGCGCGTTCCGGCGCACTGGCAAGCATGCGCGTTGCTTCTCATCGCCTTGTTTGTGAGAGCACTGCGAACGGAATGTGACGGACAGAGATGTTTTGAAATCAGGCGGGCTGTATGCCGACCGGTGCACCGATGCCGGGCGCCAGCGTTGCTGCACCGGCGTCGACCCGATCAACCTTGGGAGAAATGCGAAGTCCGAATGCATGCGGAAAACGCATGATCTCGACATCGAACTCCGCTGTCGTAACTGGCGTGATGGCTGCGGCGGATTTCGGCGCGTAGAGCCGGCCCCACAGATCGACGCCCGCGAACTGCGGGAACTGGTTAAGACGCAGGTTGCCGATGCTGCCATCGAACTTCAGCAACTGGCGCGCCCGGTCGTTGATCATCAGTACCCAGCCATCGGTGGTGTGACCGACATCGTTGGAGATGGGCGATGCGATCACCATAGCGTCGGGCGCAGTGCGGAACAGGTGTTCGTAGACCTCGAGCTGATAGCTGATCAGCTCCGAATAGATCACCAGCATCACGGCGCCGTCCGCGACCTTGATCGGAAGGACGAGGCGCTGCCAGACCCGGCCGCTCTGCGATTCATTGCCGGTAAAGCGGATGAAGCAGGGCGCCATCTTGCGCGCCGCCTGCCGGTAGACATCAAGAAATTCGCGCCGGACCGGATTGGTGCTCTGCGACAGCAGCATGCCGGTGAGCTGCTCCTGCGAAGCGTCCCGTATCGCTTTCCCGACATAGACGTAGAGAAAGTCGTCGCCGGTGCTGATCATGTGGGTCAGGTTGGCGTGAAGCGGAAAATCGGATTCCTCGGTTAGCCGCTGCAGGCTCAAGTCGTTGGTATCGTGGAGAGTTTTCCACTTCACCCACAGATATTCCATCGCGGCTGTGGTCAGCTCGCGCGGGATCGACGTGCCGTTGAAAACTTCAATTGCCATAGGCCCAGCCTGTTCGGTGCACGCATACCGCGTATCCGGCAGCAGCGCACGCCTCCGGGGGCCAGATTGGCAGAAGGTGGTCAGCAATTGATTAAAGCAAAGGCAGAGGGCGCGGCGGCGATCCGCATCTCGCGGGCACTGGTTTGGACAAAAAGGATGAGGCGGCCTGAGCGGCCCCATCTTCCGCACCGGAAAGTCCGGGCTGTTACCAGGTGTAGTTGGTGCGGACGTAATAGACGCTGTGAGGGCGTCCGAGGTACTTAGTGACCGCTAGAGCGCTTCCAGTTTGGAATTGTTATTTGTCCGCTGAGCGATCACCGCTTCGCCACAAAGACGAGATCGCCGCTCACTTGCGCTTGGCCGCGATCACGTCCCAGATCTTTGCCGCAACATCGGGACCGCCGAGCCGCGCGATGGCGCGGATGCCGGTCGGCGAGGTGACGTTGATTTCTGTCAGATGGCCGTCAATCACGTCGATGCCGACAAACAGCAGCCCGCGTTCGCGCAAGCTTGGTCCAAGCCGTGCGCAAATCTCACGCTCGCGCGGGGAGAGATCGGTTGCTGCCGCCGCACCCCCGCGCACCATGTTCGAGCGCAGGTCATCCGCCGCGGGCACGCGGTTGACCGCGCCGGCGAACTCGCCGTCAACGAGGATGATGCGCTTGTCGCCATGCTTTACTTCGGGAAGGAATTTCTGGATCACCCACGGTTCGCGGAACGTTACCCAGAACATGTCGTAGAGCGAACCGAAATTCATGTCGTTCGGCGTAATGCGGAAGACCGCAGCGCCGCCGTGCCCGTAGAGCGGCTTCATCACCACGTCGCCATGCTCGGCACGGAAGGCGTTGATCTCGTCCTTGTCGCGCGAAATCAGCGTCGGCGGCATCAGGTCCGCGAACTCCATCACGAAAATCTTTTCCGGCGCGTTGCGCACGCTGGCCGGATTGTTGACCACCAGCGTCTTCGGATGGATGCGCTCGAGGAAATGCGTTGTGGTGATGTAGGCGAGATCGAACGGCGGGTCCTGCCGCAGCAGGATCACGTCGAAGGATTCGACATCGACGCGCCTGGCATCGCCGAGCGTAAAGTGGTCGCCTTCCTGATCGCGCACGGTCAGCGGCTGAACGCTTGCGACCAGTTGCTCGCCACGGAGAGATAATTTCTCCGGCGTATAATAGGACAGCGCATGACCGCGCTTCTGCGCTTCCAGCAGCAATGCGAACGTGGAGTCGCCGCGAATATTGATCCGCGCGATGGGGTCCATCTGGACGGCGACATTCAGCTTCATGCGTTAAACCCGGCTGTTGATCTCTTGCGGCGGCAATCTGTGCGATTTGGCGGTATCTTTCCAGCGCAAATCCGCGCAACCCTGCCTTTCAGGTCCCGGCGTCGAACGCCGCCATCAGGTGTTTGGGAAGGTGTTTCGGCGCGATCAGCACCACATCGAACCGCATGTCGAAGTTGGCGTGTTCGGGATGGGTCATCAGCCAGAACTGGGCGGCGGCGACGATGCGCCGCTGCTGTTGCGGCGTGACAGAATAAGCCGCGTCGTCCAGCGTTGCGCGGGCCTTCACCTCAATGAAGGCCAGAAGGTTTCGCCGCCGCGCCACGATATCGATCTCGCCATAGGGCGTCCGGAAACGTCGGGCCAATATGCGATACGCCTTGGCAATCAGATAGGCGCTGGCCTTGCTCTCGGCAGACAGGCCGGTCTGAAACGCGGCGACGCGCGCCGGTGAGGGAGACTTTACCGGGCTTTCCTCGGACACTGGATTCTTTGGCGCGATGGTGCCACGCGCCTTGAGCGTTCGCGGCGGCGGATCGCTATTCCGCGTCATCGCCGCTCCGCGTTTCTTTCGATAGTTCGAGTGCGCGGGCATAAATCTCGCGGCGCGAACGTCCCGAAACCTCCACCGCATGCGCGACAGCGTCCTTGACGCTGCTGCGCGTCAGCGCATCCCGCAACAGATCATCGAGGGCGTCTTCACTCATCGCGCCGGCGTCTGCCGCAGGCGGCCCGACCACCAGCACGAATTCGCCACGGGTCTCGAGCGTGTCCGAGATCGCGGCAAGCTCCGCAAGCGTTGCGCGGCGGACTTCTTCATGCAGCTTGGTCATTTCGCGGCAGATCGCAGCTTCGCGTGCACCCATGATGCTTGCGAGGTCTTGCAGGGAATCCTGCACCCGCGCGCCGCTTTCGAACATCACCAGCGTGGCGTCGATGCGAGCGAGTTCAGTGATGCGCGTGCGGCGGGCGTGCTGTTTCGAGGGCAGAAACCCTTCAAAGAAGAATCGGTCGGTCGGTAAGGCCGCAACCGACAACGCGGTCAGCACCGACGACGGACCGGGCAGGGCAATCACCGGGAAGCCTGCCGCGCTCACCTCGCGCACCAGCTTGAAGCCGGGATCGGAAATCAGCGGCGTGCCGGCGTCGGAGACCAGCGCGATGGACGATCCGTTTGCCAGCGCTTCCAGAATCTTCGGCCGCGCCTGCTCGGCGTTGTGCTCGTGATATTGCTTGAGCGTTGCGGCGATCGAGAAGCGCTCGAGCAGCCGCCGCGTGATGCGAGTGTCCTCGCAGGCGATGATGTCCACGCCTGCCAGTGTCTCCAGCGCACGGAGCGTGATGTCTCCGAGATTGCCGATCGGCGTTGCTACCAGATAGAGCCCCGGTGTGGCCCTGGGCGCGCTGACGAGTTGTCCGGCCACCGCGAAGCTGCGAACGGAACTATCGGAATCGGGGGATGAAGCGGGGGACGGTTTGGTGCGCATCGGACCAATCTAGCGCCGAAGCGCGGCTCCGTCTCGTTCGCGCCTGCAATAGCTGTTCATGTCCGGTTATGCTGGCGTGTGCGAAAAGCCTTTGAGCCGGCTGGCTTATAGCCGACAATATGCCTGAATCCTCTTCCAGATGTGTCCGAGGATCAATGCCCGGAAGAGAAACGATGGTTGCGCCCTTATCCCCCAAGCCCCCTCGCAGCGGAACGACCCGCCGCAACGCCGTCGGGCTGATTCTGGGTGCGCCGCTGATCGCCGGGTGCGCCAGCGGCATGCAATCTCCATTCTCCGGAGGCGACCAGCCAGCCGGTCCGCAGCAGCAGCCTTCAGCCGTCGGCAGTGGCCAGGTCAAGGTCGGCTTGCTGTTGCCCCTGTCGGCAGCCGGCAATGCGGGCGCGGCGGCGCAGTCGATGCGCAATGCCGCCGAACTGGCGCTGGCCGAATTCCAGAATCCGAACATCCAGCTTTTGATCAAGGACGACAATGGCTCCGCGCAGGGTGCGCAGCAAGGCGCGCAGCAGGCGGTCGACGAAGGTGCCGAAATTATCCTCGGCCCGCTGTTCGCGCAGTCGGTTCCCGGCGCAGCGCAGGTCGCGCGCAACCGCGGCATTCCGGTGATCGCGTTCTCGACCGATTCGAGCGTCGCCGGGCGCGGCGTGTATCTCCTGAGCTTCCTGCCGGAGTCCGACGTCAACCGAATCGTCGACTACGCCGCAGGCACCGGCAAGCGATCCTTCGCCGCCTACCTGCCCGAGAATGCCTATGGCAACGTGGTCGAGGTTGCATTCAAGCAGGCGGTGGCGCGCAAGGGCGGGCGCATTGTCGCATTCGAGAAATACGGCGCGGATCGTTCGCACGGCTCGGCGAGTATCGTGCAGGCTTTGGCGAGCGCGGATTCTCTCCTGCTCGCCGATGATGGCGACGCGCTGACGGCTGTCGCGGATCAGTTGGTGGCGGGCGGCGCCGATCTCAAGCGTGTGCAATTGCTCGGCACCGGCCTGTGGGACAATCCGCGCGTGTTCGCGAATGCCAATCTGCGCGGCGGGCTTTATGCAGCGCCTGACCCGTCGGGCTTCCGTGGTTTCTCCGCGCGCTACCGCGCCAAGTACAGCGGCGATCCGGTGCGCACCGCGACGCTAGCCTATGACAGTGTTGCGCTGGTCGCGGCACTGGCGCGCACGCAAGGCGGTCAGCGGTTCTCGCCGGAGGTGCTGACGAATCCGTCGGGTTTTGCGGGCATCGACGGGCTGTTTCGTTTCCGCAGCGACGGCACCAACGAGCGCGGCCTTGCGGTCATGCGCGTCGGTCCGACCGGCGGCGCGATTGCGGCGGGTTCGCCGAAGAGCTTTGGGGCTTA
>CAZQMD010000061.1:0-20721 GCA_964594185.1 uncultured Afipia sp.
GGTCTCCCTCGCGAGAGCGCTAACGGCCCGCGAGGCGCCATAGGCCGCTGCCGCCCCGGCGGCCATCCTCGGGCCAGTGGCGATCGTATTCGAGGCGCGTCCAAGTCCCGCGCTTTGAGGATCGACAAGCGCCGCCATGTTCAATTGCTTCTGCACATCGCGGTTGAGTGCATTCGCCGCACGGGCGATGCGGTTGATTTTCGCGGCGACGGCATCGAATGCGCCGCCGGTCGCATCCTTGCCCTTGATAACGGCAAGGGCCTCAAGAATTGTACCCACGTTGATTCCTTTCAAAGCTTGGTTGCGGCGCCGACTTCGGGCGCCGGTTCGTTCCGCAGATCGGCCGCGCAGGATTCTCGACTTTTGTCGAGCACGTCGCGCTCGTGCAACTTCACGCGCACGGCCGCTGCGACTATTCGAAGCGCGAGGCCGTCGTCACCGATGCGCCGGTCATGAACTGTCGCGGCATGGTCAGTCACTTGGACGCTGCTCGATGCCAGAGTTGTGGCAGTCGTCGGTTTGATCACCGTCTATGTTTTCCTTTCTTGGTTGAGGCGGTTGAATGCCGTGAATTGGATCGATGGTCCACGGTTCGGCGTTTTCCGCCGTGACGCCAAAAGCATCCGCGATCTCCACACGCATTTTGTAGACGATGGAGTTCAATTCGGAGCGCATTTCCTGAATACCCGCCCTCGTGAAGGCTGCTGCAAGCGCCTCGACGTGCGAAGGAAGGCGCGTGATTGTGCTAACGACGATCTCCCCCATCTTCACCCCCGCCTCTTTCATCTCGGCAACAGGCACCAACTCGCCGAGCCGTTGTTGAAGTTCGAGATATTTTAAGTCGGCGGCGTATTGCTTTTCTCGCGTCTGCGCATCTCGGAAGGCCGAAGATGTCGGAGTATCGACATCGACCATTGCTTTCGTCGCCGCGCCGGCTTCACGGGCGGCGTCGCCGGTCGAGCCAATCGCAAGATCGTATTGCGCAAGGTTCACGCGAAGCGAGCGACCAGCGCCGCGAATGGTGAGGTCGCCAGTTTCAACGAGACGCCGGACACGCTCATGAACGCTTTGGCGAGATAGAGTCTTCATTCGCGCCAATTCGGCGACGGAAAGCCATAGGCCGGAATCCAACTCGCTATCGAATGATGTTTGAGACATTGAAAGCTCCCTTTAGATTGGCGCCACGGTCAGACCGGCGCGATGTCGTCGTCGACCGCGTGTGACGGCAGAGCGGCGCGTCGCGCCGGTGCGACAGGCATGACCTCGGGCGCGATGATCGAGATCAACCGCGCGTCCGACTTCCTCCGGTCGATCACGAAGCCCTTGGCGCGCAAAAGCGGCGCTGCGCGATCGAGGCGATTACCGAGCCCTGATGCCGTTGCCGGCCAGGCGCGCGACCTCCGAACCGTCTCGCTTGCATGCCCGGTCAATCGACTAAGCAATTCGGTTGCCGTGCCAGTCCAAACCTGCTCGGTGCTCTCACGCATGAAATCCCGGATCGCGACCGCCACCGCGTCGGCTTCGAAAGCGCCGTCCGCAACATCAGCCCGGTTTCGGTTGTACGCGGCAACGAAGTCCCCGGGCTCCCAGCCGAGACCGCACTCCGACGCGGTAATCCACTTCATGAAGTCGGCCATGCGAGGCAGCCGATCCAGTTTGACGCTCGCGATGCTGCGCAGCCCCGCGCTGACGGCATCCAGTAACGCGCCGAGAATCATCGGTTGCCGCTCGTGATAATCCTGCCACAACGCATCTTCTGGCCGGCGCCCCGACTCGGGAATGACGCGAAGGTGCACATTCAACGCGCGATCGGCCAAGTCAGCACGATCGGTCAATGACGGAATCCCGTTGAGAATAACAGGCGACTGCACCTCACAGATCACCTCGTCGCGGTCCGTGTGCAGCATGCGCGTTGCGAAGCCGCCGCCCGTCGCGATTCGGCAAAGCGCGTCACTCAACCAATTTGGCACCGAGGACAGGTTGTCGAAAGCGAGAACCTTTGAATTCATCGCTGACACGATGAGATCGCGATCGTCTTTTGGTGCAGCGCGGATCGGCGCGGCGCTCGGGTCGATCAGCCCGCGCACCATGCGGGAGAATACCGACTTGCCCGTGCCCTGCTCGCCATTCACCACGAGGACCGGATACGGTCCCCGGTCGCGCAACGCGGCGACCATGAACGCGACGACGAGCTTGAAGCTGTCGTCATCCTTGACGTTGACGAGATCGCGAAAGATCTCGATCCCTTCACCAGCCTCGGGCTCGGGCAACGCTCGCATTGCGGGTGTCCGGATGAATTTAACCGGTGGCCGCTCGACCACCCGCCATCCGTGGGCTGTGATCTCGACTGCGCGCCATGCGTCGTCGCAGAGATCGAGGTAAATATGCTTGCCATATCGGCCCGTCCTCAAGCAAGCGATGTGGCGAGGGCATTCGTTGATCGCGATTGCTTCCAGCGTTCGGATCACGTCGTCGAGTGTAGAGCTACTGAGAACCTGCCCGGTCTTCAGACGAGAGAGGTTTGCCAGCCATCGCTTGAAGGCTTGCGATTTGAGCGCCCAATTTTCCGCGCGGCCGGCAATCTCGATTGTGGCGTAGGCCACGAGATCGGCATCATGCCAGAGATCAAGCCCGTCAAGCGCGGCCAACAATGCATCGCTGCGGTTTTCGCGGCGCTTGCGCTCTCCCGGTTCAGCGGTTGGCTCGGGCTTATCAGCTTGAGCAGTGCGCGCGCCGTCGATCAATGCGGCAACGCGATCCAGCGCCCAACCTTCGGCCTCGGCATCCCCCGCGTCCCACCCCTCAGCGCAGGAATCGGGTGGCGACACGATGCGTACTGATGCCGCGATCGGCGCAAGGATCGATGCGACGGTTTGAGCGTATTCCAGTCCAACAGCGTCGGCGTCGGGCCAGATCACCACGCGCCGCCCGGCGAGCGACGACCAATCGGCTTTTTTCGCGCTCTTTGAGCCATTTGGGCTCGTGATCGCAACGAAGCCCGCTGGCAGCAAGCGCCGAGCAGCGTCGCAGGCCTTCTCCCCCTCGGTGACGACAACAGGCGCACTCTGCTTCGCTGCGAGAAGATCGAGGCCATAGAGCGGGCGGGGGGCCGGCCACGACTCCCACCGCCATTCGAGAGCGCCGGCTGTATCATCGCGCCACAAGGTTTGAGGCCGGAACTGCTTGTCGCCATCCCGATCAAACCGGTGCACGTAGCCAAGCAATGCCCCGGTTGCGTCGGTGTATCGCCAAGTGGCAGACGGTTTACCGAGCCGGCCCTCGCGCGGCGCGGGCGCATCGGCAGGAACTGGAGCAACGATGCTGCGACCAGCCTCGGGCCCAGTCGTCGGCGCGGCGGCCGGCGTGCCGCTAAGCGGCGCAAACGGATCACTACTCATATGGATTCAGTCCAAGCATGCTGGCCACGCGCAACGCGGCCTCAGCCTGCTTCAAGCGGAACAAATAGGCGGCGAGGGAGACGAGATCGCCGCCACGATCGCCGGTGGCGAAATCGGCCCACGAGCCGGTGCGGAGGTTAATCTTGAAGCTCCCCGGCTTCGCGTCGCCCCGTGTCGGATTGAGCGCAATCCATTCGGCGCCTTCGCGCCGTCCGCTCGGCAGCCAACGCGAAACGATCGACTCGGCTTGGGCACGTGCCGCCGATGCGACGCGCGCGAAAGCGATGGGTTTTCGCGCTGTCATGATCCGGTCACCGCCCCATTAAGGGCCGCGATGTCGGCCGCCGTGATCGAAGGCAGTTGCTTGTTGGAGCGAACGGCGCCGACGATCATCAGGCGATAACCGCTCCCTTGCCAAGGTGATCGTGGATCAGAGCAATGAGCCGCACGGCCGGTCAGCACCGCCGGATCGCCATCCGGCTCGCCGTGAGAGTGCACGGCCCGACAGTGTGGACACCGGAACATCAGCGAAGTTCCGCCGTCATCGCGTTTGACGCGGTAAGCCGGGATCAAGTCCTCACGGTACGCTGCTTTCATGTCCGGCGCTCCCGACGAAGCCGGCACTTGGCGCAACCGCACGTCGCGACGCTGGCTTTGGGCGGCTTGCCATCGCGGCGGGGCTCGGCGTCACACTGCATGCAAACGCAGCCGCGTCCACAGCCGCGTTTCACCGAACGCAACGCGCCGCTATGCGGGCAAATGAAGCCCTCGCCGACGCCCACATGGCCGAGAACCTCGACCACGCCCTCACTGACGAGGTTGCCGCTCACCGCGTCGAAGTAGTGCCGGTCGACCGTGCGAAGCGCCGGCCGCAACGGCAGCACAGAGGGCCGAGCCTCCCGCCCGGTATGTTTGCTTTCGCGCTCAGAGCGCTCGACGTGCCGCTTAACCATGCGCCGCCCTCCGCGCGTCTGCTTCGGTAGTCGAGTTCACGATCCGCGCACGGATATACGCGAGAACGTCGCCTCGCCGATACCGAACGGATCGGCCCAACTTAACGTAGGGACACCCCGCCCCACGCAGCCGCTCCATTTGCAGCGTTCGCACGCTCTGGCAACGCATCTGCGCTGCCTCATTTTCGTTGAGAAGATCGTCGTCGGTCATTGCCTCGCTCCATGCGTCATCGCCGGGCATCCCGCCCGTGCGTGCGCTGTTGTGGTGGAGCGCCAGAACATTGCGCTTCACCAATTACAGTGAGCGCGTTTGATCATGTTATTTGGCTGTTTGCGAAGTACGACTAGGGACTGATAGGGACGCGGCGGCTTATGTCCCCGATGACTACTTCTTTCGAGATTCGGCCTTCACCCGCTTGATGCGCTGAATCAAAGCGTCCTCCGAGACGGCAACGTTTTCGCCGCGCTCGCCCCAATATTCACGCAACATCCGAGCAATTTTCTTATTACCCATCGACAAATCTGCGCCGCACAGAGGGACATCGCGCGAGATACGATCCGCCTCCGGAGTCACCCTCTTTGCGCGCCGCGCGGGCTTCGATGTTGTGGATGTTGTGGAGGTGGTAGTGTCCTCGTTTGCGAGAATCTTTTCAATTGCCATCTCGCGACGCCGCTCTCTCGCTAGAGAGTCTTCCATCGCTGCTCTGATTTCGTCCACCAACAAGGCTCTTGCGGTCGGTCCGGCTTCGAACCTCGCAAATTCTTCCTCAGCCTTTTTGAATAGAGCCTTTACTGCCTCTGGCACGTCAGCCTCCGGCACAGGCACGGCCTCGCCATTCTCGATCGCGCGCTTTATCATTTTCACGGCGTTCTCGATTTTTGCGGCCAAGCCGTCATCTTTTCTACTTGCCATACCGCTCATCATTCCGTTCGGAGGATCGAGGCCAGTGCGCTTGCGTAGCGACGGTCCAAGCGCGCCCGATGCGGGCAACCGAACCGTGCGGTGATCACCTCTTGCGGGCCGGTGCTCTCTTGCGCAAACGCACGCCCGCACCGCCCCCATTCTCGGGGATCAACTCGATGCCGGCGGCTTGAAGCACCCGAAGCACAGCCTCCATATTGTCCGGTCGCGCTGATGGCTCGCCATCGACAAGCTCCATGCGCTTGATGGTGGAGTCGGCGACGCCAGATCGCTCGGCCAAGTCTCTCACGGACCACTTTAGGAACCCGCGCGCCATGCGCAGTTGTCCACCTGTAAACACTCCGAACACCCCCGATCTCAGTTTGACAACGATTTCATTGTGTGACCTATTTTGGTTCACATTAAGCGACTCGAATCCAAGCCACAAGGGAGATTGCGACGATGCTTGCCCCGCCACCCAAGCGATCCAACACCATCACGAGCGACGGCGCGGCCAAGGGGCGCGACCCCGACGGGAGCATCCGCATGCTCGCAACGAAAGTTAGCCAGATTTGCGCGGAATTGGACACTGACGAGAGCAACAATTTGTCCGATGCCTACGCGCGGAAAATCGCCACCGAGCTCGATCGACTCGAGAAGAAGATCGCAAAAGGCCGCGCGAGCACGATTGAGGGATTGAGAGCAAAGGCTGAGGCGGCAAACAAGCTGCGCCGATTCGGATACGAAAGAATCCCAGACTCGATCGTCCGTGATATCATCACCAAATCCGCCAACCTTTCCGGCGCCGCCTGGGCCTGATCGCGACCCGCCGGCGGGCACGCTCGCCGGCCCATCTCTAGATGACATGGACGATGCCCCCGAAACTCTACACCCTCGCCGAAACCGCCGCCATTTTCCGGGTTTCGAAGCGCGTCTTTGCCGGATTCATTGCGGACATGCCGTTTTATAGAACGATCGGCCGCGCAAAGCTCTTTACCGATCAAGACATCGCACAGCTTTATGAGGCGATGCATAGCCCCGCGAAACCAGCCAACGCCCAGGCGTTCCGCCCGACACACTCCGAGGCCTCCGAATACGCGCGAGTTGCGGCACTCATGCCCAAGGCGTTGCGGAAGAAATCAAAGCCGCTCGCGCGCTAGAGGGCGCGTACTCCACTCACGCACTTAAGTGGGAACGAACAGGAGCCTTGATGGAACTGGTCAGGACCGAACGCCTGCTGGAGGGGCTGACCGACGAAGGCTTGTTTGAAAAACTGGCGGCGGCCGTATTGCGCGACGCCGATCCCACCTACCGCATGTTGGCACATCCCGGCGTCAATGCGGACGGCAAGACCGTCAGGTCGCCCGTAGACGGCATTGGGTTTGTGCAGGGCGCGAAGCCTCCGCACATGGTGATTGTGCATCATACGATTACCGCGCGCGATGGGCTGGAAAACAAATGGCTGCACGATCCAGCCACCGTCACGCCGCGCGGTCCAAAGCCCACAGCGCCGGCGGGTGATGTGCTCAAAGCACTCACGATTGCTGCCGAGCAACGTATCACCGAGCCATCTTTGCTGGTGACTCTGGTGCTAACAACCAACCACGAGCCTGCCGAGGCCCTGATCCGCAAGGCCCATGCGGCTGCGGTACGGGCCAATATTGAGCTTGACGTTTGGACGCGTGCGCGGCTGGCCCATTTTCTCGACAACAACCCACAAGGCCAATGGCTAAGACGACAATATCTCGGAGAAGAACCACAACGGCTGTCGTTGCCGTTTCTACAGCACCTGTCCGAAAAAAGCCTTGCGGTGTTCGCCCTACAGGACGCGCCGCAACTCTGGGTCGATCGCGACCTTGACCGCGCGTTGGCTGAACGCAAGCGACCAGGCGTGACTTTCTTGGTTGCTGCATCTGGGCTCGGCAAGAGCACAGCTTGTTACAAATTGCTCCGCGCCCATATCGACGCTGGCGGCGCAGGGCTTGTCATGTCGCACTCAGTAATCGCCACGAGCCTCACGCTCGACGGCGCAATCGACGCGACGCTGTCTGATCTGCAGCGGGACCTTGCGTCCGGCGCCGGCTCAGATGCACTTGCGCTCTGCACCTCGGAAAATCCGCTGCTCCTGATCGTCGAAGACATCAACGCGTCCGGTCAGGCCGCGGCGCTGGCGGAGAAGATCGCCGCCTGGGACCGCTCTGCCGACAAATCTGGCGAGACAGCGCTACGACCGTATCGGCTCATCTGCCCGATCTGGCCCGAAGTGCTCGACGCGTTGCGGGAACGTCCGCGCAAAGCGGTTGTTGATCGCGCCCTCTATGCTGGGTCGTTCTCTCCCGAGGAAGGGCGCATTGCAGTCCAGCGCCGTGCCCAGGAGATCGACCGCATCCTGAGCGACATGGAGGCAGACGCCACCGCCGAGGCGCTGGGTTACGATCCATTGCTGATAGCCCTGCGCGATCCGACCAAGAAAGCCGCAAGCGCCGCAATCGTCGGCGATTTTATAGACGGGCGCGTTGCGCATGTGGCCGCGGTGCGACGCGACCACCCCGCCGCAAAATATCGTCTGGCGCTTCGCGCTTGCGCTGCCGCGGGGCTCAAGCGCCGTACGCTCGATCCGCTCTGGGCCGAACTTGAGGCATGGCCCGAACTCTCGGACAGCGAGCGGACACTTCTCGGCAACCTCGCCGGCGTTGGTGACATTGTCCGCCTTGCCGGCGCCCCATCGAAACAACGCATCGCCTACCGCCACGATCGCGTGCGAGACTGGCTGCTGATCGACGCCGCGGCAGATTTAGCTGAGCGGGACGCCTTGCCTGATGAGATTTTGGCGGAGCCCTATTACGCGGAGATATTTGCTGGCGTCTTGGCAACGGGCATACTCACAGAAGCTTTTTTGGATCGCGTGAGACTCCAAAATCCGCTTGCGCTGTTTAGCGCGCTGCGGCTGCTGTCGCCTACCTCGTCTATTTATCAACGGGTAGTCAGGGTGATCGATAGCTGGCTCGACGAACCTCAGCCGCCGCCAGACTTTTTCCAGTTGCATGGAGGAGTGGTCTGGGCGCTGGCTCAGACTGAAGCTCCTGATGTGGTTCGGTTAATCAATCGCCTTAACGGTCGAGGCTGGCAGGCGATGCAAGCTAGATTGCGCAACGGCGACATTGTTGGCGGTATCCAGCTTTGCTCCAGGCTCGAGCCCGGCACAGGTGCGCCCTGGCGCGACATCCAGATCGACCACGCGAAACAAAGGTTTGGCGCGAACTTGGTGGCCGCGGTGGCTGAAATGCTGCGGAGGCTAGACCTGGAGGGCGTCACGCGGGTCGGCCTCATCCGGTTCGCCGGGCATATCGCAGAGCCTGCGCTCGGAGCAGCGATTGAGGCTTGCTGGCAAAATGATCCGGCCCGCGACGATCATCTTGCCGATTATCTCTGGGCCTTCGCAGAGTGCTGCGGCGAGGAGCCAGAGCGATTCCTTAAGGCGGTCTGCGATGCTTGGGCGGCCTTACCTGCGGAACGGGACGGCAGCAAGCCATCGCCCCGTGACGAACTTGCAGCACACGGCGTGCGCTGGGCGTTTCAGCGGCGGGTGCCACATGGCGCGCTACCATACTTCATCAAACGCGCCGAAGCCGATGAATTACGCTGGCCGATTACTTATATGCTGGAAATGGTGGATGATCCGACTTCCATCGCCTTTATCATCCAAGAGACAGCAGCGATTGAGCGTCGCATCGAGGGGACACGATCTTTCTCACCCTTTACCAGCTCACTGACGCGGCATTGGCGAGACCGCCAAGAACGCGACGGCACGCGCATGTCGGCCGCGAGCCGCGATCTCGCAGAAAAGCTCTGGCGTGATCCCGGCACCGAAAAGTACGTCCGGCGGGTGGCCTTCCGGTTATGGGCGGCCACGCATACTGGTAGCGATCTGCAATTGCTGCAACGGGGCGATCTGCCAGCCGATTTGGATGATTACATATTGTCCGAGCGGCTGCGACGCGCGGACAGAACGGCGACGCCGGCACTGCTCGTGCGCATCAATAGTACCGAGAAAAACGCTCGTTGGTGGTGGTACCAAGTCAAGTATGTATGGTTCGACGATCTGTTGCCGATGCTTGACGCTGAGTTGGCGCGTCGAGCAGGTGAAATCGAAGCGAAGTGGCAACACGGCAACGATAGCGACTATCAGACCTCCGATCTTTTGCAGCGCATTTCATCCGACGACGCGGAAAAGCTTCTCACCAAATTCTGGTCGTCGTTGCGCTATGTCAGTAACTTCGTGCAAACGGCCCTCTATGTAGCGACGCCTGCGCTACAAGACCTAGTACGCACCACAATGGCCGAATGTTCTGAGCAAGATGTGCTGCTCAAATATATCGGTCAGCACGTCGGGCTAAAAACTCAAGGCCATCCCGGCATAACTCGGCCGGCGCAAATTGCGGCGCTCGCGCCTTATCTGTCGCACTTTGCTGAGCACGAAGTGAGGGATTTGTGGGAGGTCTGCAATTCCCATGGGTGGTTTGCCGAGCGCAGTGCGCTGCTCGATCCCTATCTACGCCAGAACGGTGGTATTTTGTATGTGGACGACGTCGCGACCTTTGCGGCGCTCGATGAAATGGTCAACCGGAGCCCGCACCATTGGCTAGATCGCTGGCTAGACAGCTACGGCGAAACGGGTGCCTCCAGCACGGATCGTATGGCATGCATCGCTAGATGGCTTTGCGAGCGTAGAACTATGCGCGCCTTGCGGCTGGCGGCCGAGGCGCTTGTGCTCATCGGGCGGCGGGCGGATCTAGCTTTGCTCGACACGCCATTAGCTGACGCCGAGGCCGACTTTCCCGCGATCAAGACAAATACAATCTTCGCAGTACGGCGACGCACACTGAACTGAACGGCGGCGGCTTCCGAGGCCTCCTAATTTGCGCGAGTTGCGCACTCGTGCCGAAGCCGTTGCGGACAGCCTTCGCGTCGCCCCCAGCCTGCTCGACGGTGACCGTCCCGTGGATACCCAACAGGATACGCCAACTTTGGGCAAATCGCCGAGGATTCCGACTTCCATTTGGAACGAAATGAGAACATGCTGGATCGCCGTCAAGCTGATTCTTGGTGGAAAGGTAGCGCCGCGACTATCGCAAATTGAAATTGGAGCCCTATGTCTGTTCCACTTTGAAACGGATTTCCCCTCATGGCTCTGACATCGGCGAATCTCGTCGGGTATCTGCGTGCCGAGTTTGCGAAAGCGTCGCAGCTTCGGGTTTGGCTCTTCTTTTTGCAGTTGGCCGCGGCTGTTCCGGCGGCAATAGCCGTGCTGATCCCGGATAGCTACGGGAGCGCGCTCTATTGGCTTGCGGCCCTGGGAGCGGTCCTGTTGATCGTATGGTGGTTTTTGAACGGGCGATACACACGCATCCGAAATGCCGCTCAAGCGGCTCGACGTGGCGCGCTTCTGCTCGGCGGCCTCAATGAGCCTCTTTCGCCGGGCGAGATCGATGCAATTCGCGAACGCTTCACCGTGAGCGGGGATGTCGCGAAGGCAAACGAAAATCCGCAGTACTACGCAACGACACTACCTCCCGGACCGGCGCGGCTAGGGGAAATGCTGGAGGAGTCGGCTTTCTACAGCGAACACCTTCAGCGCTTCAGCGCGACGGTCATGCTCGGCGTATTGGCTTTTTTCGCGATCCTATTCATCGCCATAACGTTCGGTATCACGCCGTACGTTGGTCGGGATACCGCGCAAGCGTTGTTGCGCGTGTTCCTAGCATTGCTGGTATTCGGCATGTCCGGTGATGTCTTCGGCGCATATCGCGCTCATCGGGATGCGGCGAACGATATCAGGGATATCCGCCATCGGCTCAACGCTGCCGATGCAGCGGGCTATCCGCTCGCCGATGTTCTGCTAGCCTTTGCCGATTACAACGCTGCTGTTGAGAGCGCGCCAGAGAGCGTGCCGCGAGCATATAAGATTCGTGTGGAGTATCTGAACGAGCGGTGGGCCGAATATCAGCGCGATCGGGATGCACGGCGTGCCGCCCAAGGGCAAGTGCAATGAAGCATCCCGACCTGTTCAACAACTTCCTCAAGGACACCGTTAACCTCAATGATACGAGGGTGAACGATCTCGAAACCAGCATCGAGGCGATCAAGGATGCAGTTCGTAACTCTGATTGGGAGCCGCACCGCAACGGCTGGATGGCTCACGGATCATGGGCGCACAAGACGATCATCAAGCCGGTGGATAGCGGGGAGTTCGATGCGGATCTAATCGTTTTCGTTGAACACGTCGATGGCTGGACGGCCGCCACATATATCGACGAGCTATACCGGGCGCTTCGCGCTAATGCGACTTACCGCGACATGGTGAATAGGTCGTCGCATTGCGTAACGGTCAGCTACGCGAATGACAAGAAGATCGACGTTGCGCCGTGCGTAACGAACCGGACGAACGCGTTAGAAGTCTGCAACCGCACGGCAGATCGATTTGAGCAGACCGAACCGAGGCAATACACCGACTGGCTCGTCGAAAAGAACCGATATTGCGGCAATAACAATTTCCGCAAAGTGACACGGCTCGTGAAATACCTCCGCGACATTAAGCAGAGGTTCAGTTGTTCCTCCGTGCTGCTTACGACGATCCTTGGCTATATGGTCACGAGCGCCGATGAAGACAGCGATGAATTCGCTGACACGGCGACGGCGTTGAAGACGATTTTCGGTCGGATGGACGACGAGTTGCAAGAGCACGCAACGAAGCCGTCCGTACCAAACCCGTTTCTGACCACGGAAGATTTCGCGGATGTGTGGACTGAGGAGCAGTTCACGAATTTCAAGGACAGAATCCATACCTATCGGGAATGGATCGACGAGGCCTACAACGAAGAAGACCGAAGCGAGAGCATTGCAAAATGGCGGCGCGTGTTCGGCGACGAGTTCGCTAAGGGCGTTGCCGCTGAAGAAGGTAAATCTGTCAGCAAGGCGCTTGTCGCTAGCGTCCGGACGACCTTGGCTGAAGCTTCGCAATTCACCGGCGACTTGGTCGATGCCATCAAGCGCTTCGGTGCGCGGGTGCTTCCGGCGAGCTTCGACAAGAAGCCGTATATGGAAGCTCCGAGGTGGAAGTCGTCTGGCCAGAACATGGCCGTCGTTGTGCGCGCCGATCTACACCGAAACAGCTACGGGACGCAGAAGGTCCGGGCGGTCCAACCGCTCGAACCTTTGCAGGCGGGCCATTGGCTCAACTTCAAAGCATACACAAGTACAGGGCTTCCATTCGATCCATCGGATTACAAGGTCATGTGGAGGGTAACGAACACCGACGAAGCGGCAGCAAGCCAAAACGAGCTTCGCGGCAGCTTCGAAAAGCCTGAGGCTGACAATTCACGATGGGAGAGTTTGAAATATCGTGGGGTGCATCTAGTTGAGGCGTTCGTGATCCGGAAGCGGGACGACAAGATCGTGGGAAAAAGCCCAGCCTATCGAGTCATGATCGAATAATCATGAATTTGGTCGCGGCGAAAGCTTGTAGCATGAATGGGGAAGGGATGAATTACGCAAGGCTCTTAGCACACGGCGTGGGCGCTTGGGTGCAATACGAATGGGCCTGTGACCACAGTGGGCTATTTAGCGAGAAATATCTGGCTCAGCCGATCGGGCATATCCTTGCAGGTCAGTCAAAAAACCGCGCCAGTGCCGAATACACGCACTCTGTTCTCTCCGTTCATATGAAAGGGCCGGGGAAACGACCGGCGGTCGACTTCGTCGTTTTCGGCAATTATCCGAACGTGGAGATTGCTGTCGAATCTAAATGGTTCGGGAAAACGAACGTAGCAATCGAAGATATCGTCTGGGACCTCGTACGATTAGAGCTGCTTGCCAACGAGGGTGCGCGCTGCTTCTTTGTCTTAGGAGGTAAGCGAAGAAAGCTCGACGCGCTGTTCGCTAGCCACGCCTTTGCGGAAGGTACGACGAACCGGAAGCGACGGCCGTTTCTGCGTCACGATAGCAATACCTTGCATACGATCGCGATAGGTCCCATTGACAAGAAAAGACTTGGCATTTTGGGACCGATGTTTCGGAAATTTCCGGACCTAAAATTTCCTTCTTCGATCGCTACTCGGCGTTCGGCACCGTTCCCAGAAAACACCAAGATCGATGGATATCAGGTTTACGTTTGGGAAATTTCTTCGCTGGCTAACCGCGGCACGTTTTTAGGACGGGACATGGAAAATCGTTTTTCCTATTGACGCTGCTCAACGCTTGAACTGATCGTCGATCCAGGCGAGGAGAGGGAGGGGGATGCGCGCCATAAAACGCCCATTGAATTGGTTTTTGCTCGGCGTTGCCGTTTTAAGCGTTGCTGCGATCTTGTTAGGCCATGAAAACCCGTTCGCGAGGACAGCGGTTTGTACGCATGTGCCATGTCCAACATTCGCTCAGTCGCACGCATGGGAAAAGGTCGCATACGATCTCGGCGTTGGAAGCATCGTCAGTCTATTCTTTTATTGGCTGGTCGTCCGGCTCCCAGAAAATGCAAAGCGGCGACGCATTAGGAAAAGCTTTGCGGAGCATTTCCGTGAGTTCAAAGAAGACTCGATCGCGACCATGCTGATGGTGACAGACGGCACCTTCAAGTGGGGGGATCACCGGGATTTGGTCGATCAAGAGAAATTCCGAAGCTATTTCAAACAGCAGGTTACGCCGAGCGAAGACCGGTGGGATTCCCTCCACAACAAGATGACGGACTACTATCTTGACGAACTTCTCACGCATTTGGAGATACTGCGTGACGAGATCCTGTTTGTGATGTCGGCTATCGAGATCGACGATGAAAAGGTCCTTGAGTTTTTGAAGCGGCTTTCGGCAACGATCGTGATAATGCGGAAGACGACGAATGACTATGACTCAATGAAAAGCTTCGGCAATTTCATGTGGGAGGTATTTGCTGGTTGGAGCATGGTGGACGGCTATCAGAAGCGCGACTTCTTCGATGACATGATCCAGGCAATCTAACCAATCATCCAAGCGGAGCCCGTTCGTAGAACAAGCGTTGTGCGCCAGACTGCCCATGCGCGCCATCTATGAAAAGTTGTCGTGGGGGAAATGATTCGCCCGATCAGAATACATCTCGACACATCCGACTACTCGGCCATGCACGATGCGCCGACCGGGAGCCCTATTCAGAAAGTTCGAGAGAACCTTGCCGAGTTGGCGCGACGGGGCCGGATCGAGATCGGGCTATCCTACCATGTGGTTTTTGAATTGCTGCAACGAGCCGACGCCGAGCATCGAGGCAATCGTCTATCCCGGGCTCGACTGCTTTCTGAGCTCTGTGGGCTGAACGCATTTCCGTATCCCACCGATCTAGGTGATGGGCATCGCTTTTCGAATGAAGGACTTTGGCAACCCCGCATAACCCTCAACGATCACGAGATCGAAGTAATCGTTGGCCAATTCATTGAGTCGGTCAAAAATGATCCCGAAACGACAACTCACGTTCGGCGCATTGCAGCAAAGCGCAGCTACCTGCGTCGGTGGACCGAAGAATACCCCGAGCGTTTTGCGGACCTAGCTAGCAAGAACTGGCCAGTAATGTTCGGCAGATCATTGGTGGAGGATGGCACGTTTCGCAGGTACGTCGCGGGCTCAATGAGCCGTGACGAAGCGAACCGGAGAGTATGGTTCTTTATCAACGATCCGACGTCACTCTATGAACTGTGGTTTGAGCAGTGCAACTGGGATTGTCCGATCATGGAGAGGCGGGAGAACATTGCGGGCACTTTCGTCAAGATGTTGGGAGAGTTCCGTGGCACGATGGGGCAGACGAAGGATTTGCGGGCCGAGATCACGGCCGAATTAAATGCGACGGGTGATGAAGCGCTATTGCCGAACGAGCGTTCGCAACTACTAAAATTGCGAAGGGACCTGAAGGCATTTCGCGAGGAGATATCTTCTCCGCAGCAACTATGTGAGGACGTTCCGATCTGGAAGCAGCAATTCGGAAATGAGAGCGCTCTGGTCGCTGCTGAAGTCCTATTCGCATTCGAGCGCGATGGACGGTCGATCAAAGAGTCGGACGGTATCGATTTCGTGCATGTGATGTACCTACCGCATACCGATCTCTGGCGAGGCGACCGGGCCTTTTCGGACCTTCTCAAGAAGCATAAGGTTAGCTTCAGCGAGCGCGTTGTCCCTACACTGCTGGAACTCCCCGCGCGAATCGAGGAGGTCGATACCATCATTCTGAGGGAAGAATGAGCACACCGTTCGACCACCATTTCATTCCAGCTTTCTTCCTCGCGCAGTGGGTTGGGCCAAACGGAAAGTTGATCGAATATACGATTAAGTACGGCAAGCTCATTGCGAAGCCTGTTGGACCACGGGCGACGGGGTTTGAAGCTCAACTGTATTCATTCCCGGAACTGCCTCCCGACGCCGCTCAATTTCTTGAGCGAACGTTCTTTGAATATGCCGATCGCGTCGCTGCAGATGCGCTCAGACTTCACCTGAACGGAGGTTCGGCAAATTGGACAGTCGAACTCATCAGTGCTTGGTCGCGTTTCGTAATCGCTCTCCACTTCCGTCATCCTGACGCGATGCCTGAGTTTCGAGCAGCAGCGAAATCAGTATGGGACGGAAGTGGCGTTAAGTATCAAAAAGAATACGAGGCAATCAAGAAACCGGAAGATCCCTCAACATTCGACGAGTATTTGGCTGAGAAAGACCCACAGGCCGGAACGAAAATGCACGTCAATATGATCGTAAAGGTCTTTGACAACGAGATGCTCGGCAAGCATCTCAACAGCATGAAATGGGCCGTCTTGGATGTTTCCGCGTCGAACCATCGTTTTCTGCTGTCGTGCCGTCCTGTGTGCTTTGCGAATCTAAAAGAACGGTATGGCGTTGTGTATCTGCCCATTAGCCCAACGAAACTTTTCGTCGCCGTAAACGATCCGGGCACGCTGCGACAGTTGAGGGCCCTCCCGCCACGGGAGCTCGTGCATAACCACAACAGGTTTGTAGTTGGGCGCGCCCGTCGATTCGTGTGGGCCAACGATGAAACACAAACTGCATTTATTGCGAAATGTATGTCGAAGGATATGGAGGCGACGCCGCTCTTTCCTAACATCGGCCATTATCCGAATGATCAAAGCCAAGCAGGTGATGGAGATATCGCCGACCGACCAGCAGGCGCTGGTGGATGAGGCCCTTTTCCTGAAGGGGCTAGATTAGGCTAACCGTCGCTGACGGCGGGCCGTACCCCGCACTATTCACGGCCACGACCCTCGCCGTATAGGACTTGCCGGGCGTCACCCGGTCAATGTGTAGATCATCTGCGTGAGATTAGGCCACGTTGGAAAATGCGCAATGAAGCGGAGGAGTTGACAGCTCCCCCGTTCTGCTTCGTAAAATAGAAATTGGGCGAAGTACAGAAATGTGGCTCAACAAAGCCAAAAAATGAGAGGGCGCTATTTCTAGGCCTTGTTGAGCCGTTTTTTGGCGCGTCGCGCGATGAGCGTGCGAAGTGTATCGCGATCGAGAGACCAGATGCCGGCGATCAGCGTGCCGTTTCGGGCAAGCCGGCCGATGTAGCTCGACGACCAACCTGATTCTCGTTCTGCTTCGTAGACCGGAATGAAGATGCGGCCCTGGATTTCAGAATTCGGCAGCATCATCGCAATATACCACGGGCCGGGCCGCCTCCCGGCGGCTAGCTATCGCATGGAGCTGGAAGCCATGTACCCGCCGCCCACGAGCGTGGCTTTTCGGTGCGACCACGCTGAGGATTACTTACTTAGAAAATCTCGCCGGCATGGGCACCACGTCGGCAGTCTTGCGCCCCTCAAGACTTGCGGCGATGCGCTCACCGACAAGATCGTTGAGCGTCCGCACCGGATCGTCGGCCTTATTGACATAGCGGTGTGTCATCGACAGGTCGCTATGCCGGAGGAGGTCGCGCACAAGGAATGCGTTGGCGCCGGACTGCCCGGCGTAGGTGCCGACCGTGTGACGCAGATCATGAAGGTGAACGTCATCGAGCCCGGCCACCGCCCGAATCTTCTGCCACGCCGCTTCCATCGCATCTTTTTTCAATGGTCCGTCGGAAGATCGGCGCCGCCGGCCGGCTGAGCCTCGCACTTCGCTTTTTTCCTGAATGGCTGCGACCGTTCGCGAGCGGTTGGGCAACACCCATGGATTCGCCCGAGTGTCGTCGGGTCGCAAGGTCAACAGCACTTGCCTTGCCGGCGCGTTGATCGCCACCGTTTGCGGGCGGCCGGCCTTGGTGTTCGGCAAGACAATGGTCCCGGCCGTCAGGTCGATGTGTTCCCAGCGCATGCCGAGCACCTCCGACAGCCGGCATCCTGTAAAGAGCAACAATTCCACGGCTGCTGTGACGACTCTAGGATAGATCGTTCGCCGATGCCGTTCGGCCGGCAGATGCTTGGCCGTCGCCTTCCCCTCAGCGCTGATCTTCCACGGCAGACCTTCGCTCTCAGCCTGCCGCAGGACGGCGCCAAGTCGCTCCAGTTCATCCGCCGACAGGAACCGCTCTCGGTGGCGCTCGGAATAGCGTGTGATCTTGCGGCAAGGGTTGGTCCCCTCTGGCCGATATTCCCACTCCTCGGCGAGATTGAACACCTTGGAGCAAATCGCGCGAACGACGTTCGCCTGTCGCGGCGTCGCGGCCAGCGAGCGGTGAAGCTTCTCGACATCGCCCCGGGTGACGGCGGCCACCTTGAGGGAGCCCAGCGCGGGACGGATGTAGCGCTCGACCACGCGTTCCAGTTCCGCACGAACAGAAGGCTTATTGTGCTTGCGGACATGATCGGCGACGTACCGATCGAGAAGATCGGCCACATCCGGGGCGTTGCGGAACGACTTTCGAGCGTCGGCCGGATCAACGCCTTGCGCGACCGCCTGCAAGACGCCCTTCGCGTCGATGCGAGCCTGCTCGGCGGTGATCGCGCCGTGCACACCCAAGAGAAACCACCGCGACCGACCGTGCTTGTTCCGGTACTGCACGAAATAGGTTTTGCGGCCGGTAGGGTGCACGCGGACGCCGAAGCCGCCCAGATTTGCATCAAACCGAGGGTAGGCCTTCGCCTCCGGGGTCAAGCTATCGACGAAGCGTTTCGTCAGAGCGCGATCAGTGGTTTTGCGCATAGCTCACCTCGACACGACGGACGCGGCCGGACAGCAACGGGCGCCCTGGCCGATGCAGCACAAGTGCCAACAATCATTGAGTTTGGACGGCGCCGGACGGCATGGACGGCTTTTCGCACCCCTGTAGGCCCGGTCGGCTTGGAGCGATCGAATCCGGCTCGCCGTTAAGGTGCCATCAGCAAGCAAGTAGCAAGCAAATAGCAAGCAGAGTGGCGTGAACTGGGTGGAAGCCCAAAGAGCAGGGTGCATCGGAAACGGCTTGAGAATGAAGCGTTTTTCGTAATACGCAGCATGTCAGAGAAATTCGTGAAAAGCCAGATCAACTAACTGTGGAACAGGAGGTCGGTGGTTCGAGCCCACCCAACTGTACCACTGTTGCGGATAACCCCGTGTTCCCAGCATCTTGT
The DNA here is from genome assembly GCA_964594185.1 of uncultured Afipia sp. Taxonomy (GTDB): domain Bacteria; phylum Pseudomonadota; class Alphaproteobacteria; order Rhizobiales; family Xanthobacteraceae; genus Afipia. The sequence continues at coordinate 18,821 of CAZQMD010000061.1, forward strand.
TGATAGACCTAGCGGATTTGCGTCGCCAAAATACAAAAGGCGATACAAATGGCGTTGCGAATGGTTTCGTTAAATCGAATTGCTGACGGTCGGTGGTTTGCTCGTAAGGGCATCCCGGAGGATGTCCGCGAGGACTACCAACGCCTCTACGGGACCAAGCGTGAAGCTCATCTCAAACTCGCGGCGGGCACGCCGAAGCACGAAGCCAAGGCCCGACTTGGCGAGTGGGAAGCAGAGGTCGAAACGCGCATCGCGACCCTGCGAGCCCAAAGGAACGGTGAGGGTCAACCACTCACGAGGCTCAACGCTATCGCTCTCGCAGGCCGCTGGTACTTGTGGTTCGTGAAGCAGCACGAGGCGGACCCAGGCAAGCCGGGATATTGGAAGGGCCTCGCAGATATTATGGTTTGGGAGGTGATCCGTCCCGAAGCGCCTGACAGCTATGAAGAAGACCCGAGGTCTGATCCCGATTGGAATTGGGCCAAAGAGCCAGACGTGCGCGAGGCGGTGAGGCCGCTGATTGCAGAAGAGGCGCGGGTAGCGACATTCCTCGCCAGCGAGGGGAAAGCTTTGAACCCCACGGCCTACGCACTGTTTGTAGACGCTGTCAGCGACAACCTATTGCCGCCGGCCTTCTCCTTGCTGGAGAAGCGCGCGAACGGCGACTATTCACGTGACGAAACGCCCGACGCGTTTCCCGTGTTCAATGGAGGCCCCGTGCGCGCCTCTGGCGTTGGATGCTGGGAGCTTTTCGAGGCTTACGTTCACGCGGTGAAGCCTGCGCCGGCTACGGTTATGCGCTGGCGGTCTGTCTTCCTAGCCATGCAACAGCATTTCGCCGAGGTGGGGGCTGATGGAATTACAGAGGATGCTGCGAGGGCATGGATTCACAGCCTAATCTCTGAGGAGCGTTAGGCCAGCACTGTGCGCGAGGTGTGGTTGTCCGCGTCACGGACGGTATTTGCTTGGGCGCGCGTTCATAAGCGCATCCGCCAGAATCCATTTAAGGAAGTGAAGGTCGATGTTCCTCGCAAGGTACAGAAGAGAGAAGATGGCCGAAGTTTCACGAACGAAGAGGCACTCACGATTCTAAGAGCGAGCCTCACCTATCAGGCGCCCGCTACGCCCACTGAGAGAACGCGCCGTTGGGTGCCGTGGGTGTGTGCGTACTCTGGTGCTCGGTCAGGCGAAATTACTCAGTTGCGAGGCGTAGACATCGAGAAGCGCGATGGTTTCTACGTAATGAGGATTACGCCGGAGGCGGGTACTACAAAGACGGGTCAAGTGCGCGTCGTTCCGCTTCACGAGCACCTAATTGCCCAAGGCTTCATCGAGACGGTCAGGCAGGTAGGGAACCCGATAAGTTTATGACTAGGTGGGGCGTATCAGTTGCAGATGAGCGGCCGGGGTTGCCTTGCGTCTCTCAGGCACGGCCATATAGGTCACAGGGATTCCTACGGTGGCGCTGGATTCGCTTCAGCGCTCGGGGGCCATCAGACAGCATGGATACGAATAGCCCCTGGGTGGACTCCTTATAGAATCCTTGGGGCGGGTCGGCTGCGTTGAGACCGCAGGCGGTGCGCCCGGCAGGCGGCGCTTGAACCCAAGTAGACTTGAAGTGCCGTGTGGCCATCGCGCCAAGATAGGGTCCAGTCGGGCCGGAAGGACCCATTCGATCCTCGCGTGTACCAAGGGACCGAGGAACACCACCTGACCTGCCGGCCGCCTGCGAGCGCCATAGGTCCGCTGCAAGACCAAGGAGGCCAAGAGCGCTCTGCGCAACAAGCTCAGCTACCTCAGTATTCGACGCGCTGAGGCGAAATGCCGAGCCTCGACATCGCCTCGCGTTCGGCCATCCGCGAACTCTTTGGGTTGCAATAACCGTCACCAACGGAGGCATG
>CAZQMD010000062.1:0-20719 GCA_964594185.1 uncultured Afipia sp.
GCCCCAAGGGCGAAGGCGGCCGCTTCGTCGAAGACGGACAGATGACCTATGGCGGCCAAATACCGTCGAACACCCATGGCGGATTGTTGTCATTCGCGCATTCGGGGATGCCCGGATCGCTGTTTCATTTTCATGAGGTGATCTCGCAGCTACGCGGCGAGTGTGGCGAGCGTCAGGTGCCGGATGCCCAACTCGGGCTGGTTCATAGCCTGGGTGCAGGTTTTGCTACTAACGCCACTACCATCCTAGGAACGGAGAAGACGCTGTGATCTCGCCTGAAGACGCCATGAAGAAACCGATGCCCGCGCCCGACGCTGATTCTGCGACCTTCTGGCGCGGCATGCGCGACGGCGAATTACTGCTTCAACACTGCGGCGATTGCGGCAACGTGCAATATTATCAGCAAGCGATTTGCCGCAAATGTGGCGGTGAAAATCTTGCGCATCGCGGGGCGAGCGGGCGCGGCAAAGTGCATTCCTTCAGCGTCGTGCATCGAGCGCCAGGACCGGCATTCAAAGCCGACGTTCCTTATGCGGTCTTGTTGGTCGAACTTGAAGAAGGACCGCGAATAATCAGTACCTACACAGGCGGCAAGCCCGATGATGTCGTGTTCGACATGGAGGTCATGCTCGTGTGCGAAAAGGTCAATGACGAGATCACACTGCCCCGCTTCAGACAAACCTGACTCATGATCCGGCTAACAGTGGTATTACTGACAGTGAGCCTGCGCCCGCGTCCGCGGAATTCTCCAAAACCCGTAAACATCGTCGCGCCCGGTGCAGTCCGACATCCCTCGCCTCAAGCTGCCCGAACTAGAGAAACGGGGAGCGAAATAATGAAGCTGCCCCGGCACCTTTTGGCCGGGCAACATGTGAAGCGCAACGCGATTGCCAAGATCGAATTTTATCTCAGCCAATTAGTTGTCCCCAAAACTGAACGCAGATTAAGAAGCTCTGACTTCGTTGTTTCCAAGATTTGTAACATTTGTTCATTTTCGAACAAATGTTAGGTTGAAATGTTGGGCACCCCTGCTTAAAAGATAGTACGAAATTGATGCTGCCTACCGCTAGCAGTCTCACATCAACACGGACGACGCAGGTTTCAACCGGCGACGGAGTTCCGACATGGACTTTGATCTTACGCACGAGCAGCGGCAGATTTACGAATATGGCGATATGGTTGCGAAGCAATTTGATCGCAAATACTGGATGGAGTGCGCTGACAAGCACGTATTCCCTCAAGCCCTTTACAGCAAGGTTGCGGAGGATGGCTTCGTCGGAACGATGGTGCCTGAAGAGTACGGCGGCTCGGGACAGGGCATGGTCGAGATGCACCTGTTCCTTGAAGGATTGTCGAACAACGGCATCCCCCTGCTCAATCTTGTTGTGGGCGCCGCGATGAGTTTGGGGTTTATTGCCAAATACGGCAGTGAGGCGCAGAAGATGCGCTATCTTCCCGACGCGTGCGGCGGCAAGACGCGCTTCTGCTTTGCAATTACTGAGCCTGACGCCGGGACAAACACGATCCGCACTTCTACGATTGCAAAGAAACGCGGCAATCGCTTCGCCATGAGCGGTCAGAAGACATTTATTACCGATGCGGACGGCGCCGATTTCGCATTGGTGGTAACGCGAACAACGGCACATACCGAGGTTCAAAAGAAGACCGATGGCTTCACCCTGTTTGTGGTCGATCTGAAAGCCAAGGGAGTGCAGAAGCAATACATTCCAGTAAGTATCCCGGCGCCGGAAACACAATGGCAGATTTTCTTCGATGACGTCGATCTTGGGCCAGACGACATTGTCGGCGAAGTCGACAAGGGATTCGGCATTTTGTTCAAAAGCCTCAATCCTGAGCGCATTCTGGTCGGTTCGATTTCCTGCGGTCTCGGCCGCTATGCCCTGAACCGTGCAGTCGAATACACTAAAGAACGACGGGTTTTTAACAATGTACCGATCGGATCTTACCAGGGCTTGCAACATCCGCTTGCAAGCGCTCGCACCGATGTTGAGTTGGCGTCGCTGATGACGTTGAAGGCCGCTTGGATCTTCGATCAGGGTCGCGAAGCCGGTGAATTTTCCAACATGGCTAAGCTTGCTGCCGCTGATGCTGGTATCAAGGCCGTTGATACTGCGCTGCAGTGCTTCGGCGGCAACGGCTTTACCAAAGAGTACGGTATCTTCGATATTTATCCGTTGGTGCGACTGCTGAAAACCGCGCCGCTCAACCGCGAAATGATTCTCAATTACATCGGCGAGCATGTGATGGGGTTGCCGCGCAGCTATTGAGGTACGACCCAGAAAACCGAGAGCGCTCAATCAGGAAAGTTATCTGCGATGTCTCTTATGAAGTCCGATGTGTCCGTTGCGAGCGAAGATTATCGCCGCAACCGCGACGCCTACGGCGTGAGAATCGCCGATTTGCACGAGCGCCGCGCAGCGGCACGGTTGGGCGGGCCCGAACGTGCGCGTCAATTGCACAAGGAGCGCAAGCAGTTGCTGCCGCGCGAACGTACCGCCGCTTTGCTCGATCCCGGCTCGCCGTTCCTTGAATTTTGCCAACTTGCGGGCGAAGGCATGTACGAAGGCGTGCCGCCCGGCGGCGGCATTATCACTGGCGTCGGGATGATATCGGGCCGGGCCTGCATGATAATCGCCAACGACGCCACGGTGAAAGGCGGCACTTATTACGGCATAACCTGCAAGAAACACGTTCGTGCACAGAAGTTCGCCTGGCAGCATCGACTGCCTTGCGTCACCATGGTGCAATCAGGCGGTGCGAACCTGCCGGATCAACCCAACATTTTTCCCGACGACGGCCAGTTCGGATCGATCTTTTACAATCAGGTCCGGATGTCGAGCGAGGGTATCGCACAGATCGCAATCGTTCACGGCCCCTCGACCGCAGGCGGCGCTTACATGCCGGCGCTCTGCGACGAGACCGTCATTGTTCGCAATCAGGGCGCGATGTTTCTGGGCGGGCCGCAACTCGTCTATGCCGCGACCAAGGAAGAGGTCGGCGTAGAAGCGCTCGGCGGCGGTGAAATGCATAGTCGCGTCAGCGGTGTTACTGACCATCTGGCGGAAAGTGACAGCCACGCGATTGCGATTACCCGCGATATCGTCGCTAATCTCGGCGACATTCCCGTACAACGGTGGAACTTGGCGTCACCGCGTGAGCCGCTCTTCGACCCCAAGGACATTTATGGGCTGATTAGCGCGGACCCACGTATTCCGACCAACAATCGAGAGATTGTTGCGCGGCTGGTCGATGGCAGCGAGTTTCACGAGTTCAAGCCGCTGTATGGCGAGACCCTGATCACCGGGTTTGCGCGTATCATGGGGTTTGAAATCGGAATTCTTTGTAACAACGGCGTCCTGTTTTCCGAATGCGCGCTGAAGGCGACCCACTTCATCGACCTTTGCTGCAAGCGAAATATTCCCCTCCTGTTTATGGCCGATGTCACTGGGTTCATGGTCGGGCGCGAGGCCGAAGAAGGTGGCATCGCCAAGCACGGTGCTAAGATGATCACAGCGATGGCGAGCGCCAACGTGCCCAAATACACCTTGATCATCGGCAACTCATATGGCGCCGGCTACCTTGCGATGTGCGGCCGCGCTTTCAAGCCAAATGCGATGATGATGTGGCCGCACGGCCGGTCGGCGATCATGGGGCCGGATCAAGCCGCAAACACGCTCGCCATGGTCAGGGACGATATCCACAAACGGGATGGCACCACTTGGACCGACGAAGAGCGCGAGGCTTACCGATCGCCTGTACGCAAGACGTTCGAAGAGTTTGCCAACGCCTACAGCTTCGCACGTAATACTTGGTGCGACATGGTGATCGATCCGCTCGAGACCCGCAATGTGATGGCGTTGCTATTTGACCTTGCCGGTCGTCTGCCGCAGCAGGATACGGATTTCGGCGTATTCAGGATGTGATGGCGGAGGAAAGCGTTAAGTGTTCAAGAAAATTCTGATCGCCAATCGCGGAGAGATAGCCTGTCGGATCGCGCGAACCTGCCAGCGCCTCGGCGTCGCAGTCACTGGCGTCCACTCCTCGGCCGATGCCGATGCACTGCACGTGAAGACGATCGGCGAATCCATCGAGATCGGCGGCGCGACTGCATCGGATAGCTATCTGCGGATCGACGCGGTCATAGCCGCGGCGAAGGCGAGCAACGCACAGGCTATCCATCCCGGATTCGGCTTTCTCGCTGAGAATGCAACTTTCGCTCGCGCCGTCGAGGGCGCCGGTCTGGTTTTCATCGGACCGACGCCCGAAGTGATCGAAAGACTTGGCGACAAGGCCTCTGCAAAAAATGAAGCCGAAGCCGCCAATGTGCCGATCGTACCCGGCAGTAAGACGCCGACCGAGGATGCCGCAGAGATCGCCCGGATCGTCCAAGATGTCGGGCTCCCGGTGATGCTGAAGGCTGCGGCAGGCGGCGGCGGTAAGGGTATGCGCGCAGTCTCATCGTTCGACGGTCTTGTGGGCGAAATCGAAGCAGCCATGCGCGAGGCTAAGAATTCGTTTGGTTATGCGGGATTAATCGTCGAGAAGTTAATCGAGCACGGTCGCCACATCGAAGTTCAGATCGTCGGCGATGGCAAAGGGAACGTGATTCATCTGTTCGAGCGCGAATGTTCGCTGCAGCGACGGCATCAAAAGATTATTGAAGAAGCTCCAGCAGCCAATCTCCCCGCAGCGCTTCGCGACAAGATCGCTGCCGATGCGGTCCGGCTCGGCAAGCAGTTGAATTATCGTGGCGTCGGCACCGTCGAATTCATCTTGCGCGGCGAAACCTACTATTTTCTGGAGGTGAACCCGCGCCTCCAGGTCGAGCATCCCGTCACCGAGATGATCACAGGCATCGATATCGTGGAGTTGATGCTGCGCATCGCCGCCGGCGAGGGATTGCCTGTTGCCCAGAAGGACGTGACATGCAGCGGCCATGCGGTCGAAGCGCGCATTTGCGCCGAAGACCCCGTTAATGATTTTCTACCCTGCACAGGTGACATTGTTTACGTGCGATTTCCGGTTGACGGCGTTCGCGTCGAAACTGGAATCGAGAGCGGCTCCACCGTCACGCCGTATTACGACTCCATGCTGGCAAAACTCATCGCTTATGCCGAGACGCGCGACGAGGCGCTCGACAAGCTTGACCGCGCGCTCGACGAAACCTCGATTTTCGGAATCACTACCAATCTGAAATTTCTCAAGCGATTGATAGCGCTCCCCGCGACGCGGAGCGCTACCTTCTACACCCGACTGATTGATGAGCAGATGAAGGAGTTGCTCGACAAGGGCACCGATACGGACACTGAAGCGCTGGCGCTCGGCGCCTACTACTGGATGATCAGGCAACGCCAGCCCGCCGTGAACGGTCCATGGCAGTCGCTCGCCACGACCGGATGGCAGATGTCTGCAGGCGGCGAAGGATTGTCGCCGATTCCGATCTTGCACCTCGAAACTGACAAGGCGAGCGCTGGGATCAGGTTCGCGCCGCTGAAGCCCGATGACACGATGATTGTCGGCATCAATGACGAGCAACTGCCTGTCAAGCTAATCCCAATCAGTGATGAACGCTTTACGGCTATTATCGGCGGGCGCCGCGAGGTGGTGCGGATTTATCAGGCGGACCAGACGATCTTCGTCCACGATCATCGTGGCGTTCACACATTGAAGGCGATCCCCTATCTCAGCTACATCAGCGCGTCCGTCGCGACCAGCGGTGAACTACGAGCGCCGATGATGGGCATGATTCTCAAGGTAAATGTCTCGGTTGGTGACAAGGTCAAGGCAGGCGATGTTGCGGCGATTCTGGAATCCATGAAGATGGAACTACGTATCGTCAGCGAAGTTGACGGCGTGGTGAGGGCAGTCGACTGCCGGCCGGGCGAGACCGTCGAGCGCAATGCGGTCGTCGTGGTCGTAGAACCGGAACAGCAGCTGTAATCAGTTATAAAATTGGGAGTGATTGATATGATCCTTGACCTTAAGGGAAAATCGGTCGTCGTCACTGGCGGTGGTTCGAACATCGGCAGAGCTATTGTGCTCGGGTTTGCGGCCGAGGGTGCCAATATTACAATTGGCGATCTCGACCAGCCTCAGGCTGAAAAAGTTGCCGAACTTGCGCGGAAGAATGGCGCCGCCACCGTTCAGGTGGTCAAAACCGACGTGACCGATTTCGATCAGGTGAAAGCCATGTTCAAGGCCGCGACGGAGAAGCATGGCACGGTCGATGTGCTCGTCAACAACGTTGGCTGGGATCAACTGATGTTCTTCACTCAGACAACGCCCGAGTTCTGGCAGAAGATCATCCAGATCAATTATGTTGGCGTGCTCAACTGCACCAAGTGCGCGCTAGATATCATGATTCCGAAGAACACCGGTGCTATCGTGTCAATCAGTTCCGACGCAAGCCGCTCTGGCGAACCGCGCGAGGCGGTTTATGGTGGAGTGAAGGCCGCTATCAATTCTTTTATGAAGACCATTGCTAAAGAGAACGGCCGATACGGGATCCGCTGCAACGTCGTTTGCCCTGGTGTCACTGTGCCCGTAGATACGGAAGAAGTTGGTACCAACAGCATGTGGACAAAGCCCGATTCAATGTTCACAGCCGAGCAATTCGAGAAAGTTGCCAAGGCGCTGCCTCTGCGCAAGCTCGGTCGCCCGAACGATATCGCCAACGCCGTGACGTTCCTCTCGTCCGCCGCTGCCGGTCATGTCACCGGCCAAGTTCTGTCGGTCTCGGGCGGGTACACCATGATTGGCTGAAATCAGCTGTCAATTTCGCCAAAACGGAGCTCCGTTTGATCGTACCTAAGAAGAGATCATTCATGACGCCAAAGACTTCGTCGCGACCATCACCGCCAATCGGCGAGCGAGCATTCAGCGTCAGAAGCGCGTCATTGGAGCCGCCGGCGATAAAAGATTCTGCGAAAATCGAAATTCAGATTTGAGCGTTCACTAAAGGTCTGACGCAATAGGGTAAGGAAGACCGCGATGAGACTGGGCAGCGTCAACTATGAAACTAAGGGAAAGATCGCCATCCTCACGCTGGACGATCCGGGCAAGCTCAACGCGCTCAGCACGGGCATCCGCGACGGTATTCTGGATGGCCTACAGAAAGTAAATGAAGACGACAATATTCGCGTTGCCATCATCACCGGCAATGGCGACAAGGCATTTTGCGCCGGCGCCGACATTAGTGGATTTAATTTCGATCCACACAAAGTACGCCAGTTCATGATCGAGGTTTTAGCGGTACTAGCCGCACCGGAAAATTGCCGCAAACCGGTCATCTCCGCCGTCAATGGTATTGCTTTCGGCGGTGGCTTTGAACTCGCGATCGCTTCGGACTTTATCATTGCATCTGACCGCGCGCGCTTTGCGGTGCCAGAGATCAATCTCGGACTGCTACCGGGTTTCGCTGTCGTGCGTCTGCACGATATTGTCGGCCGCGCCAAAGCAAAAGAGATGAGTGTTCTTGGCGATCCAATCACCGCGGATGAAGCATTGAGACTAGGCCTCGTACTAAAAGTAGTTTCACATGGCGATCTTCTCAAGGCCGCTTTGGAATTCGCCGAACGAATTGCATCGAAACCGAAGCTCGCAGTGCAGATGGCCAAATCGTTCTACAATCGCGGCCTCGGCGGTGACGAGATGCGGCACGCAATCGATGGCTTTCCGCTTCTATTCATGCATCAAGACGCAAAGGAAGGGATCGCTGCTTTCCTCGAAAAACGCGAGGCAAAGTTTGAGAGCTAATAAACGCCCCAACCTCGGTGTCAAAGAACAATATTTGAAAGAGCACTTCGCAATCGTGGATTGTGCATAAAATCGAGGAATCGATGTCCCTCAGAGAATTTACATTAATCGACGTGTATCGCCGAAATGCGGAGTTTTTCCCAGACCGCACCGCGTTCATTTTTGGAAGTCAGCGCGTCACCCATCGTGAATATCTTGAAAGGGTCGAGCGGTTGGCGGCCGGCCTTGCACGCGAAGGTGTAAAATCCGGTGATCGCGTCGCCATCCTTTCGCAAAACTCTCTCGAAATGATCGATTTGATCGGTGCAGTCGCGTGGCTTGGCGCCGTTTTGCTGCCGGTCAACTTCCGACTTAATGCTGAAGAGATCGGCTACGTCCTCGCCGATGGCGCGCCAGTTCTAATTGTCGCGGGTGCGGAATACCAGGAAGTTATTGCAGCCCTAAGAAAGTCACTCCCTTCGGTCCGTAGCTATTTCGGTATTAGCAAGCACACGGCGCCATTTGCGCCTTACGCAGCTCTTCCGGCTTCGGACGCGTCTATGTCTCACGTTCATTTCAGTGGCAATGATGGTTTCATAATTATTTACACCGCCGCTGTGGGTGGGCGGCCGCGCGGCGCGCTGTTGTCGCAAACTAACTTTTTAGCGGCACACAGCTCGCTAATGCTGGCTTGGAGCCTGACCGAGCGTGACGTCAATCTTGGTGTGTTGCCGCTGTTTCACGTCGCCGGCCTTGGCCTGATGCTGACCGTGCAGCAGGCCGGCGGCGCTAGTGTCATCACTTCTAAATTTGATCCGCAGGAAGCGGTTCGCGATATCGCCGCAGAAAGCGTGACGGTGATGGCGGAATTCGCGCCGATGCTTGCAAGTTTGATGGATCAGGCCAAAGGCGGCGAGCTGACGACGTTGCGCGCTGTGACGGGACTGGATACCCCGGTAACAATTGAACGCTTCGAGAAGGACTGCCCCCATTCTGTTTTCTGGACAGCGTTTGGACAGTCCGAGACTTCAGGCTTTGCAACGCTATCGCCCTACCGCGACAGGCCAGGATCCGCCGGGCGCCCCCTTTTCTGGCACACCGTTGCGGTCGTCGATGGCGCCGACAAGGAAAAGCCGACCGGACAAGTCGGCGAGATCGTAGTGCGCGGCCCCACTGTATTCTTAGGTTATTGGAATAACGACGGCGAGACCGCGCACACCTTCCGCAATGGCTGGCATCATACCGGTGACATCGGTTATTTCGATGCCGATGGATATCTCTGGTACACCGGTCGTGCTCCAGAGAAAGAATTGATTAAGACGGGTGGCGAGAATGTTTATCCGGCAGAAGTCGAAAACGCGATTCGGCAACATGCGGATATTGCCGATGTCGCGGTTATAGGCGTGCCAGATCCCCAGTGGAGCGAAGCCATCAAAGCGATCTGCGTACGACGACCAGGCTCAAATGTTACCGCAGACGAGATAATCGACTTCGTCGCTGGACTAATCGCACGCTACAAGAAACCAAAGCACGTTGTTTTCGTCGATCAACTGCCGAAGACCGAACACGGTGCTTTTGATCGCGCCTCAGTCAAATCCGACAACTCTTAAACAGGATTTTGCGGTCGCCGAGCGTGGGGCGGTATTAACAACGCCGTTTTCAATGAGGAACAACTTGAACACGGCGTGAAGATAGTTGAGGACCGAAGTGAAAAGACAAAAGACTTTTTATGGCGACCAGGGCCACACAATTATAGCCGATGTGTTTGGTGAGGGTTCTCCAATCTTGCTGGCGCATGGTGGAGGCCAAACCCGCTTGGCGTGGACGCGTACTGCAAAAGCACTAGAGGAGGCAGGGTATAGTGCGATTGCGATGGATCTGCGTGGCCACGGAGAGAGCGCATGGTCCTCGTCCGGCTCTTACCAACTCGACGACTTTGCGATGGATCTCCTTGCGATATCTGATCAACTTGGCGAGAAACCAGCTCTCGTCGGCGCCTCCCTTGGCGGCCTTGCAGGCTTGATAGCCGAAGGCGAACTTCGATTGGGATCTTTCACTTCGCTTACGCTTGTAGATATTACGCCAAATATGGAGCCAGCCGGCGTTGCGCATGTCTTGGATTTCATGAGGGCGCACTTAGCAGACGGCTTCGCCTCGCCTGATGAAGCTGCCGATGCGATCGCCAACTATTTGCCCGATCGTGAGCGCCGGAAACGTTCGGAGGGTCTCGACCGCTATTTGAGACGATGCGATGACGGACGTCTTCGCTGGCACTGGGATCCACGATTTATAAGTTCCATGACAAATGATAAAGTTGGCCAGTCAGACAGCCGACTGACGGACGCCGCCGAAAAACTTGAGCTGCCGGTCCACCTGATACGCGGTGGCTCAAGCAATTTGGTAAGCGTGGATGCTGCGCAATCGTTTCTTCGACTTGCTCCCCACTCTGCATACACCGATATTGCTGGCGCAGGTCATATGGTCGTTGGCGATCGAAATGATGCATTTAGCGAAGCCGTCGTCAATTTCTTTCGAGGGCCGCAAATACCATCACGTAACCGTTCTCCGCGCGACGTTTAGTCGCGCGATCATGGCCGACCGATTTACGAGAGCTTTGTCGTAGGAACTGAGCCGATGAAATCAGATGGTAGTTGGTCAATAAGATCTGAAAGAATATGCAGTAAAAGAACGAGCGAATGATCGGACCCTACAACGAAGATTTTATCGCCGAATTTCAAAGGACTTTGATGCTCTCGCCTTTTCATCGGTGGCTGAGATTGAAAGCCATCATGGTCACTCGTGAGCAGATTGAAATTGCCTTGCCCTGGCGCGAGGAATTTGTTGCGAATACCGCGATCGAAGCAACTCACGGTGGTGTCCTGGCTGCCCTAATCGATTTGACGGGCCTTTATGCCATTCGCGCGGCCGGAGGTATTGTAAATGCCACGGCAGATCTTCGCGTCGATTATCATCGACCAGCCACACGCGGGACGGTTCACGCGCGCGGTACTGTGGTTAAACTGGGGCGCCGGATAAGTACTGCCGACGTACGCGTGACCGATGGTGGCCATGTTCTCGTAGCCAGTGGGCGGGGCGCCTATCTCGCGCAGTGACGTTCGTACGGTCGTTTCGGCACTTGCAGCTACTACCTAACACCTGTTAGGTTTCACGCAAAAATAACCTGCACAGTAAAATGCGCCTAGATGGGAGCGAAGGTGACCTTGAAGGATCGTGGCGGCGACGCCCCAGTACTCGAATGCCGATCAGTCGAGCGTCGTTTTGGCGGAATCGTCGCGTTGAACGGCATCGATATGCAGATTCAGCGTGGCGAGATATTCGGGCTAGTCGGGCCTAACGGGTGCGGGAAGACCACCCTGACCAACGCGATTACCGGTTTTTATCCGCCTCAGCGCGGGCGCATCTTGCTCAACGGGCGAGATATCACAGGCTTAGCACCTCATTATATCGCAACCCTGGGCGTCGCGCGTACTTTCCAGAACTTGGCACTCTTCAACGGCATGACCGTGCTCGACAACATTCTTCTCGGTCGTCACATCCATATGAAACCCAGTGTGGCGCGCACTGCACTTTACTGGTGGCTTGCACGCAGCGACGAGACGTTGAATCGCGCCGCAGTCGAAGATGTGATTGATTTCCTGCAGCTTGAAAGCGTGCGCGACGAACTGGTCGACGGGATTCCGATCGGCCTGAAGAAAAGGGTTGAATTGGCGCGCGCGCTGGCTGCCGAGCCAAGCTTTCTGGTTCTTGACGAGCCGATGGCAGGAATGAACCAAGAGGAAAAAGAATACATGGCGCGCTTCATCCTCGACGCTCGCGACGAGCGCGGAGTGACCGTGCTATTGATCGAACACCACATGGACGTCATCACCGGCATTTGCGATCGCATGTTGGCGTTGAATTACGGCGCCATGATCGGAAGCGGTATTCCGGCCAACGTCGTCGCCGATCCCAAGGTAGTCGAGGCCTATATCGGGGGAACGCATGCGGTCCGTTGAACCGACCTCAGCGTGGAATTTTGAAACCGATACCACGTTAATCCGCGTGCTGGCGCGGAACGCCGAAGTATTTCCCGATCGCGTGGCTATGCGAGAGAAGAGCAAGGGCATTTGGAAAGAAACCACTTGGCGACAACTGCTAGACAGCGTGATGTGCTGCGCCGCGGGCCTTGAAACTTTGGGCTTCAAGGCGGGCGAAGTCATGCTGGTTCTAGGCGACAACCGGCCGCGGCTTTATGCGGGGATGCTGGCCGCCGGTGCACTCGGTGGATACGCCATGCCGGCCTATCCGGATGCGACGCTCGATGAAATCAGGCACTTCGTTCATGAGGCGGGTGCGCGATTCATGCTGGCCGAAGACCAAGAGCAGGTCGACAAGATGCTCGAGTTGCGTGAGCAGGGCGCGGCGATTGACCACATTATCTATGATGATCCGCGTGGATTGGCGGCCTACGGCAGTCCCGGCCTGATTTCATGGGACGCGCTTCAAGCCAAGGGTGCTCAGTCCTTTGCCAGTGAGAGCGCGGCTCGGCAGCGTTTGATAGACCGCGCCCAGCCCGAAGGCCCGGCGGTGTTCGTGCATTCATCCGGCAGTACAGGGAAACCCAAGGGGGTGGTGCTTTCGCACAGCAATCTGCTGGCCGGGGTTCGCAACGCCTATCAGGGCGACGCGTTTCGGTTCGGCGAAAGCATTTTGGCCTACCTCCCGATGGCCTGGGTCGGCGACTTCGCTGTAACGATGGGTGCGGCAATAGCCTTGCACTTCACCATCAATATTCCCGAACGCCAAGAGACCGTGCTGCAAAACCTGCGCGAGATCGCGCCAACATTCTATCTCGCTGCGCCGCGCAGCTGGGACAATCTCCTGACCACTATACAGGTTCGCATCGAAGACTCGTCCTGGTTGAAAAAACTGACCTACCGCTTTTTCATGGCGTCGGCCATTGACGCTGAGAAGCGAAAGCTCGAAGGTAAGACGCCGACTCTCAAGCAGCGGCTGTTGAGCCCGCTCGGCGAATGGCTCGTTTGCGGGCCGATTAAGGATCAGCTCGGCCTGACCCGATTGTATGGAGCTTTCACCGGCGGCGAAGCGATCGGCGAGGATACCTTCGTGTTCTATCGCGCGCTCGGAATCAAACTGCGCCAACTCTACGGCCAAACAGAGAGCAGCGCCTATAACGCGATCCAGAGCCTCGACGAGGTGCGGCTCCACACCGTCGGCCGCCCGCTGCCAGGCGTCGAGCTCAAGATCAGCGACGCCGGCGAGATCCTAGTTCGCTCGGGCAGCGTATTCAGCGGATACTTCAAGCAAGAAGAGGCGACGCGCGAAAGTCTCGAAGACGGTTGGTTGCATACTGGCGACGCCGGTTACGTCGAACCCGACGGTCATCTGGTGGTGCTGGGGCGCCTGTCCGATGTCGTGCACACCGCCAAGGGGGAGCGCTATATCCCCAACTACATCGAGAACCGCCTAAAGTTCAGCCCGTATGTCAAGGACGCTGCGGTGCTCGGACGCGAGCGCGATACGCTGGCGGCCATCGTCTGCATCGACAAGGAGGCGGTGGGCCTGTGGGCCGAGCTGCGCGGCATCTCTTACATTTCCTATGCCGATCTATCGCAGAAGCGAGAAGTTATCGACCTTGTGACCGAGGCGGTGAAACACGTCAACACAACGCTTCCCGATGGATTGCAATTGCGACAATTTGTTTGCTTGCACAAGGAATTCGATGCCGACGACGGCGAGATCACGCGCACGCGCAAGATTCGACGCAACGTGGTCGAGGAGCGCTACAAGCCGATCATTGATGCCATCTACGATCGCCAGAGCAAGGTGCTGATGAAAGCGCAGATCAGTTACGAGTCGGGTGAAGTCGGCGTGATCGAGCGAACTCTGTCGGTACAGGAGACCTGACCGATGGACTGGGAGCTGCTGTCCGAATCCGCCGTCAATGGAGCCCTCGTCGGCCTGATGTATTCGCTGGTCGCGATGGGCATCGTGCTGATCTACAAATCTTCTTCGGTGCCCAATCTGGCGCAGGGCGCTATGACTATGGTGGGTGCTTATGTGGTGCTGGCATTCGCCAACAATGCCGGCGCGCCGATCTGGCTTGCGATCGCGCTCGGGATTGTGACGATGTTCGGGGTCGGCATGGGAATTGAGCGAGTCGCGCTGCGTCGGCTAGCTGGCCGACCTATCGTCATGATCCTGATGATGACGCTCGGCCTGGAAATATTCCTGCGTGCCGGCTCCATGACCATCGCGGGCGGCACCGGACGGCCAATGCCGCTCGGCATCAGCAATACTCCGCTGTTCATAGGTCCGATGCTGATCAATCGAGCCTATGCGATAGGTGCCGCCGTTGCGATCATCATGTTCGGCATGTTCGTGCTGTTCTTTCGCACCCGGATGGGCGTGGTGTTGCGTGCCATTTCCGACGACTACACCGCTGCGTGGTCGGTCGGAATTTCCGTCGAACGCGGCGTAGCGTTGTCGTGGGCGATGGCGGCGGTGGTTGCAACAGTCGCCGGCGTGTTGTGGGGATCGGTGCAGGGCGTCGACCAGTCGCTGGCGCAATTGCTGCTTAAGGGAGTGACCGTCGCCGTTCTCGGCGGACTGGACAGCATCGGCGGCGCGTTGCTCGCCGGCGTACTGCTCGGCGTGGTGGAAGGCGTCGCATCCAGCTATCTCGATCCGCTGCTGGGCGGAGCAAGCCGCGAACTCGTCGACGCCGCGATGTTGATACTGACCATTCTGGTTCGACCGCACGGCTTGTTCGGGCGTCACGACATCGAGAGGATTTGAGCACATGCTGTTCCGGCAGGCCGGTATCTTTCATACGGACTACTCCGCCGACCGGGCATTGTTTCCGATCAATGCCGACCGTTGGATGATTGGGATCTTGCTGTTATTCGGTTTCACTGCGCCGCTTTATCTGAATTCGCTTTATCTCAGTAGTTATCTACTGCCCTGGTTGGTATGGACGGCAGGCGCCCTGGGCCTCAATCTGATTCTCGGATGGGCCGGACAATTCCATCTCGGCTACGCCGCGGTGATGGGTATCGGCGCCTATGCGGCAGTTCATGCCACACGGGCCGGCGTTCCTTGGGAAATTGCTGTCGTCTTGGGCGGACTGATGGCCGCGATCATTGGCATTGGCTTTGCGTTCGCCGCGTTGCGCGTGAAGGGACTCTATCTGGCGCTGAGCACCCTTGCCTTGCAGTTCGTCATGGACTGGACCATTTCGCACGTCCCAGCGATAAGCGGCGGCACTCAGGCGACTTTGCAGGCTCCAAACATTCGGCTCTTGGGCTGGCCGGTTACCTCCGATGGCGGCTTATATTATATCGCCCTGGTCTGGTGCGTGATGGTGACGTCCTTCATGCTCAATCTCAACCGCACCGCGCTCGGCCGTGCGCTGATCGCGGTTCGGGAAAAAGACTATGCGGCCGCCGTGATCGGCGTGAATAGTTTCTATTTCAAGCTGGTAGCGTTCGCGACGTCGTCGTTCATCGGCGGCGTGACCGGGGCCATCCTGATCGGCACTTTCTACCATGCCGTCACGCCAGAGCAGTTTTCCGTAGATGTCTCAATCCAAGCGCTGGCCATGGTGATCGTGGGCGGGCTCGGCAGCATCATTGGCAGCTATTTCGGTGCCGCGTTCATTCTGCTGATGCCGGGCGCCATGAACACTTTCATTTCATGGGCGGCGGCAAAGTTTGGATTTTCGCTCGGCATAGAGACGCTGGCTCATCTTCCCCAAGCGCTCTACGGCGCACTGATCATCGGCTTTCTACTGGTCGAGCCGTTGGGGTTGGGGAAAATCTACAACAACATACGCGACTACCTTCTGGTCTGGCCTTTCGGCTACGTCAAGAAATAGTGGAAGATGGATGCCATGAACGCGCGCACCGATGAAAACGCGTTATCGCTGAATAATATCGAGGTGGTGTACGACCACGTTTCGCTCGCGATTAAGGGCGTGTCGCTCGACGTTCCCGTGGGCGGAATGGTGGCGCTGCTGGGCGCCAACGGCTCTGGCAAGAGCACGACGCTGAAATCAATCAGCGGCCTGTTGGTCGCCGAACGCGGTGAAGTCAGGCGAGGTGAGTTACACTTTCTGGGCCGCAGCATAAGCGAGCTACCGCCGCAGGACCGGGTCAAGCTAGGAATTGCCCATGTGCTTGAGGGGCGACGGGTGTTCGAGCATCTCACCCCCGATGAAAATCTAATCGCCGCGTCTGCGGTGCGCAGCCGTCACGATGTCGCCCGCAACAAAGACCGAGTTTACGGTTATTTCCCTCGCCTTTACGAACGCCGTGCCGTTTCGTCTGGTTATCTCTCCGGCGGCGAACAGCAAATGCTCGCGATTGGGCGCGCCTTGATGACCCAACCTAAACTCTTGATGTTGGATGAACCAAGTCTCGGCCTTGCGCCATTCTTGGTGGCGGAAATTTTCCAGATTATCCGCCAGATCAACCGGGACGAAGGATTATCGGTTCTCTTGGTGGAGCAAAACGCGGTCGCAGCGCTAGAGATCGTCTCCCACGGCTATTTAATCGAGAGTGGCCGCATCGTGATGCACGATACGGCAGATGCATTGAAGAAAAACCCGGACATCCAGGAATTTTATCTGGGAGGAACGAAAGGCCAGAATTTCCATGACATCAAACATTACAGGCGAAGGAAGCGCTGGCTGACCTAAGCAATAAAAAACGTGCTCGCGACAAAAGAATTTAACGACAGTTGACGACAACCTAGCTCAATCAAGGGAGAACCTAAAATGAAAATGAAGCAACTTTCTATCATTGCCGGTCTGGCATGGACGGCGCTCAGTATCTTGCCCGCGGCAGCTGCCGATCCGGTGCGTTTCGGGCTCTGCTACGATCTTTCCAAGGCCTATACGTTCGTCACTCCGCAGATCGCTCAGGCCGCCAAAGACTATGCCGACCTGCTAAATTTGAAGGGCGGACTTGAAGGCCATCCGATCGAAATTATCGTCCAGGATCATGGCAACGAGCCTCAGCGCGGTATCGAATGCTATGAGCGGCTAAAGCGTGAAGGTGTAATGGTGTTCGACACATTGTCGACCCCAGTTTCGCGCGCCGTTCTTCCGCGCATCATGAAGGATGGCAACATCCTGATCCAATCATTGGTCGGCCGCGGGGACGCGGTTGACGGCAAAGTGTTCAAATGGGTGTTCCCAGTCGGTCCGACCTATTGGGGTCAGGCCGCCAACGACATCGAGTACATCAAACAGAAATCCGGCGGCAAGTTGAAAGGCGTTAAGGTCGCATTCCTTTACGTCGATTACCCCTTCGGACAGGAACCGATTGGTATCCTGAAGACTCTGGCGGCCAAGGAAGGTTTTGATCTGCAGCTGTTTCCGTATCCGCTGCCCGGCAACGATCAGGCGTCAGCATGGACGCAAATGCGCCGCTTTAACCCAGACTGGATCATTAGCTGGAGCCTGTCGAACATGCATGTGATCGCGTCGCGTGAGATGCAGCGCAATGGGATCTCGATTGAAAAATATATAGCCGTCAATTGGCTTAACGAAGTCGATATCAAAAATATTGGACCCGATGTGGCAAAGGGATTGAAACGCGGTACAAACGTTGCCGGTGGTTCAAATCAGCCGCTGGTTCAGCAGATCATCAAACAGCTTTACGATAAGGGAAAAGGCAATGGTGACCGTAAATTCACCGAAGACGTCTACTACAACACCGGCCTTGCGATCTACTCGATCGCATTCGAAGGTGCCCGCCTCGCGATCAAGAATAGCGGCTGGCCGCTCACACCCGACAAAATTAGGATCGGTCTTGAGAGTCTAAAAAACTACGATGCTAATGGCTTGATTGCCCCTATCACAGTCACAGCGCAGGATCATGGCGGCGGCGGAAAAACTCGTATTGAGACGTGGGACGGCAGCAAATGGGTCCCGCAAACTGATTGGATTGCTGGCTTTCAAGACGACGTCTGGAGCGTCGTAAAAGAACAATCAGCGGATTACGCAAAGTCTGAATCACAAAAATAAATTGCCTCTGGCCGGCAGCGTCGATTTACCAACGTTGCCGGTCAGGTTGATGCGGATTGTGGCGATGCGGAACCAAGCCACGTAGAGCGCGGGCAAGGACAGCAGGGTGAGAACCGGACCGACGATGATGCCACCCATCATCGCATAGGCCATCACCCCCACACAATTGCTCGATCTGCACGATGAAGATGAAGAAATTCCGGTCCAGAATATCAAAGGCCAGAAAACCCATAACGCCGAGGTGTCTCATAAGTGCACTTACATTACAACCACTAGTCCGGCTCCGACAACCACGACAGGATGACGGACGGGATGCACACTCCACTGGTCGGGGGAGGCACGATACGGCATGATGAGTGATTGATAATATCGGCTCATTGTTGTTGATCCTTCAGCATCAACCGAGCTTGTGGGCGACGGAGGGGAGATACGTGACTTGCACCACCGAGGAAGGCTTCGGTGACTGCGGGATCATTCAGCAATTCCGTCCCTGTTCCCTCAAGTTCGACCCTGCCGAGGGAGAGAACGTATGCACGATCCGCGATGCGCAGCGCCGCACGAGCATTCTGTTCAACGAGAAGGATTCCCATTCCAAATTCATCCCGTAAGCGACCGATCAACCGGAAAACCTCCGCCACCACCAGTGGTGCCAGACCCATTGAGGGCTCATCCATCATGAGCAAGCTTGGTCCTGATGCGATGGCACGGCCGATCGCGAGCATTTGCTGCTCGCCTCCTGACATCGTCCCCGCAGCCTGCCAGCGGCGCTCCGCAAGCCGAGGAAATAGGTGCCTCATTCGCTGCAGTCTTTCTTCAACCTGGGCGCGGGGGCGGCCATACCCTCCGAGATGGAGGTTGTCGTCGACGCTCAGTTCAGCGAACACACGCCGCCCCTCCGGCACATGCGACAGCCCAGCTCTGGAGATTGAGGCCGGCCGTTGTCCCACGATCGGCTGCGCGTTGAAGTTGATTTCTCCTGATCGAGCTTTCACGAAGCCTGAAATCGTGTTCAGGAGCGTCGACTTCCCAGCGCCGTTTGCGCCAACAAGAGCGACGATCTCACCACGGCCGACCGCAAGCGATAGACCATGAAGAACCTCAACCGTTCCATATCCCGCAGATAGGTTTTTTACGAGGAGCAACGGCTTGATCATCTAACACTCCTCAACGTGATCCGCGTCGGTTCCGAGATAAGCGGCAATTACGTCCGGGTTTGACGAAATCTCGGCTGGGCTCCCATCCGCGATCTTTTTGCCAAAGTTCACCACAACGATGTGGGATGAGATCGACATCACCATTGGCATATCGTGCTCCACAAGCAGAACGGCGCGGCCGTCGCGAGCAATCGATTGCAACAATGCAGCGAGTTCTGTTGTTTCGCTAGGGTTCAAGCCAGCTGCCGGTTCGTCAAGGAGCAGGACCTCAGGATCCTGGGCCAGCGCCCGTGCGATTTCGACACGACGTTGAATTCCGTAAGGAAGCTCCAACGCGGAGCGATCCCACCATTTCTCCGGCACATCAGCCTGGCGCAGAGCCATTGCCGCACGTTCGGCCAAGGCTTCGTTCTCAATGGCGACCGTCCATGGCCGGAGGATCGATTTGAACAAGCCGCCGACCCCGAAGCGATACGCGCCGGCCATGACGTTGGCCATCGCCGACAAGCTGTGAATCATCTGCGGGGTCTGGTAGGTTCGCGCCATCCCGAGACGGGCCCGGGTGTGTATCGGCGCTCTCGTAATCTCCTCTCCCTTGAGGGTGATCGTGCCTCCGTCGGGCCGAAGCACGCCGGTCAGCAGATTGATCAGCGTCGTCTTCCCCGCGCCGTTTGGTCCGATCAGAGCGGTCACGGTGCCTGGCAGAAGGTTTAGGCCAACGCCGGAGACTGCAGCGACGCCGCCAAACTGCTTACAGAGGCCGTTCGTGGACAGAACTGGAGTGACCCTCATGCAGACCTCCTGCGGCGCAGTAGAAGCCGAGCAATGGCCTCACCAAGACCGTTGGGGGCAAACATCATGATCCCGACCATTGTCAGTCCGTAGATCAGGTGCTTGGCGTGATCGAATCCCTCGAGCAGGTTCGGGAGGAGGACAATGGCAAAGGCGCCGAAAATGGCGCCCCAGATTGTCGAAAGGGATCCTATGATGACCATCATCAGGAGTTCGATCGACAGACCAACGCCAAATGCCCCGGCATTGAACGATCGAAGGTACAGGGCAAACAGGCAGCCCGACAGCCCCGCGAAGCCGGCGGCAATCGCAAATACGGCAGCCTTCGTTCGAGCAACGTCGATACCCATGCACGCGGCCACGACTTCAGACGTTCTCAACGTCTTCAACGCTCGTCCGAAGCGTCCGCTAACGACCGTCACCGCCAACGCGGCACACACGACCAGGAAAGTTTCGGCAAGCCAGAGGACAACGCGACCGTGCGTAAAACCTCCAATTTCCAAGGACGGCAAGTCGATAATGCCGGGATCCAAGCCGCCAGTGACCTCCCGCCATTGCGAGGCGAAGACGAAAAAGACCGCGCCTAAAGCAAGTGTTGCAAGGGCCAGGTTATGCCCTGAAAGGCGCAGGATGGGGCGCGCCAAGAAGTAGCCAAACGTCGCCGAGAGCAAGGTTGCGACGATGATCGTCAAAGGGACCGGCAATCCAATCTTTTGGATACAGAAGGCGGCCGCATATGCTCCCAACCCCATGAAGGCGCCTTGCCCGATTGACACTTGGCCAGCATAGCCGAGCAAAAGGCTCAGTCCGATCACAGCAATGCTATAGATTACGGAGAGCGTCAGAATGCTGCGGTGGAATTGGCTTGTGATAACGAGTTCGGCCAGGATAAGCACAGTCGCCAATCCACAAATCAGAAAGGCATCCCGTCGAAGACCAATGTTGACAGATTTCATTGGATCATACC
>CAZQMD010000063.1:0-20596 GCA_964594185.1 uncultured Afipia sp.
AACAAGGCCAGTGATTACCGGCAGGTCGTTGTCGCATGGCGCAACGGCTCGCCGGTCAAGCTCGATGAAGTCGCGAAGATCTACGACAGCGTCGAGAACGACAAGGCCGCGACCTGGTTCAACGGCACGCGCTCCATCGTGCTGGCGATCCAGAAACAGCCCGATGCCAATACGGTTGCAGTGGTCGATGCGGTGCGCGCCAAGCTGCCGTCGCTGCGGGCGCAGATCCCGCCATCGGTGACCATGGACGTCACCCTCGACCGCTCGGTGTCGATCCGCGAATCCGTCACCGACGTGGAAGAAACGTTGCTAATCGCCGTCGGCCTCGTGATCGTGGTGATCTTCCTGTTCCTGCGCTCGGCCTCCGCGACCTTCATTCCGGCGCTGGCGGTTCCGATTTCGGTGCTCGGCACCTGCGCGGTGATGTACGCGCTCGATTATTCGATCAACAACATGACGCTGCTGGCGCTGACGCTGTCGGTCGGCTTCGTGGTCGACGACGCCATCGTCATGCTCGAAAACATCATGCGCTACATCGAGCAGGGCATGAAGCCTTACGAGGCGGCGCTGAAGGGCGCGCGCGAGATCGGCTTCACCATTCTGTCGATCACGTTCTCGCTGATCGCGGTGTTCATCCCGGTGCTGCTGATGGGCGGCATCGTCGGGCGCGTGTTCCGCGAATTCGCCGTGACGATTTCGGTGGCGATCATCGTGTCCGGCTTTGTGTCGCTGACGCTGACCCCGATGCTCTGCGCGCGTGTGCTGAAGGCGCACGATCCGCATCACAGGCCCAACTTCATCCTGCGCTGGTTCGAGGCGGGGTTCGACGCCTGGCTGCGGGGCTACGAATGGACACTCGACCGCGTGCTGGCTTACAAGCCGATCATGCTGATCGTGACCTTCGCGACGCTGGCCATGACGATCTGGCTTTACATGATCGTGCCGAAGGGTTTCTTCCCGCAGGAAGACACGGGCTTTCTCTCGGGCACCACGGAAGCGGCGACGGATACGTCGTTCGCGGCGATGAGCGATCGCCAGAAGATTCTCGCCGATATTCTGCGCGCCGATCCCGCCGTCGAGTTCGTCAATTCGACCGTCGGCTCCGGCGGTCCGAATCCGACCGCCAACTATGGGCGTCTGTTTATCGGCCTGAAGCCGAAGAATGAGCGCGACAATGCGCAGGTAGTGATCGGGCGGTTGCGGCAGAAGTCGCTGCAGGTGCCGGGCCTGCAGGCGTTCTTCCAGAGCATCCAGAACCTCAACATCGGCGGCCGTCCGTCCAAGAGCCAGTATCAGTACACTCTGCAGAGCGGCGATACGGAGTCGCTTTATCGCGTTGCGCCGGAAATGCGCGACCGGATCGCCAAGGTGCCGGGATTGCTCGACGTCACGACCGATCTCTATATCAAGAACCCGCAGCTCACCGTCGAGATCGACCGCGAGAAAGCGGCGGTCTATGGCGTGACGGCGGACCAGATCCGCAACCAACTGTTCAACGCCTATGGCGCGCGGCAGGTGGGCACGATCTACATGCCGTCGAACGACTATCAGATCATTCTCGAAGTGCAGCCGAAGTTCCGCGTCGATCCGAGCGATCTGTCGAAGCTGTACGTCAAGACGACGAATAACCAGACCATTCCGCTCGACGCGGTGGCGAAGATGGTGCCGAGTGTCGGCCCGCTGCAGATCAACCATCAGGGGCAGCAACCTGCGGTGACGATCTCGTTCAATCTCCAGCCCGGCACATCGCTCGGTTACGCGGTCGACCAGATCACCCAGATCGAGCAGGACTCGAACCTGCCGGCGACCATCGCCACCGGCTTCTCGGGAACGGCGCAGGTATTCCAGGATTCGCTGCGCGGGCAGGGCGTGCTGATCCTCGCCGCCGTGTTCGCCGCGTTCGTCATTCTCGGCATTCTCTATGAAAGCTTCATCCATCCGATCACGATCATTTCGGGCCTGCCGTCGGCGGGCATCGGCGCGATCCTGACCCTGATGCTGTTCAAAATGGAGCTGTCGGTGATCGCGATGATCGGCATCGTCATGCTGGTCGGCATCGTCAAGAAGAACGCCATCATGATGGTGGACTTCGCCATCGAGCGGCGTGCACACGGCTTGAGTGCCGAACACGCCATTCGCGAGGCGGCGCTGCTGCGTTTCCGCCCCATCATGATGACCACCTTCGCTGCGATCTTTGGCACGCTGCCGATTGCGCTGGGCGCAGGCGCGGGCGCTGAACTGCGGCAACCGCTCGGTGTGTCCGTCGTCGGCGGTCTGTTGGTGTCGCAGTTGCTGACGCTTTACATCACGCCGGTGGTCTACATCTATCTCGACCGCATCGACCGCCGCCTCAAGCGGCGTCTCGATCCGACGCTGCAGGACACGCCGGATGTCGAGCCTCCGCGCGTCGCGGCGGCCGAGTAATCGCATGGGCATCAGGCTGGCGAGCATGCGGTGGGTGTGTGCAATCGCCGCTGCCGTCCTGTTGTCCGCGTCCGCGTCGGCGCGTGCGTCCGAAGAGCCGATTGAAATCTTCGACGCGCATTTGCACTACAACTGGGAACCGAAGCCGTATTACCAGCTCGACGAGGTGCTCGCGCTGTTCAAGAAACATCGCGTCACCGGCATTCTGGCGACCAGCCGTCCGAACACCGGCACGCACGCGCTGATGGATGCGAAGAAGGACGGCAAGGCGGATGGCCTGTGGGTCGTCCCGTTCCTGCGGCCGTACCGTGTCCGTCCCGACATCCAGACCTGGTTCAACGATCCCACGATCTTCGATCTGGTGCAGGACGAGTTCAAGCGCGGCTATTACCGCGGCATCGGCGAGTTTCATCTGTCGGGAAAAGCGGCGGATACCGAGTGGGTGAAGAAAGCGGTCAACTTCGCGGTCGCCAACGATCTCTACCTTCATGCCCACGCCGATGATGAGGCCGTCGAGATTCTGATGCGCCATAACGGCCGCGCGAAGATCATCTGGGCGCATACCGGCTTCGGTCTTGCGCCAAGCCGCGTTGCGGCGATGCTGGCGACCTATCCGCAGCTTTGGGGCGAGTTGTCGTATCGCAGCGGCATCACGGGTGCCGGCGGTGCGCTGACGCCGGAATGGCGCGCGATGTTCGAGAAGTATCCGGATCGCTTTCTGCTGGGATCGGATACATGGATCAGCGAACGCTGGGCGAGCTACGGGTCGATCATGGCCGAGTATCGCGGCTGGCTGAAGCAGCTGCCGCTGCCGGTTGCCAAACAGATCGCGCATGGCAATGCCAAGCGGCTGTTTGCATCGAAATAGTTAAATCGAAAAACTCGTTCCGCAGCCGCAGGACGCGGTGGCGTTTGGGTTGACCACGCGGAACGACGCGCCGATCAGGTCGTCCACAAAGTCGACTTCCGATCCGGCGAGGAACGGCACGGACGAGGGGTCCACCAGCACCACGGCGCTGTCACGCTCGATGACGAGATCGTCATCGGCCCGATCACGCTCGACATCGAACTTGTACTGGAAGCCGGAGCAGCCGCCGCCCTCGACGCTGATGCGGAGCATCGCGCCGTCGCCTTCTGATTTCAGGATGGCGCCGATTCGCTTCGCGGCCCGTTCCGAAATCGTGACGTTGGTGGCGGTATCGGTCATAACAAGTCTCCGAAAACGGGCGTATTTAAACCGGCCCGTGTGGCATAGTTAAGTGCGCTGAACGCCAGAATCAAACACCGAAAGTAGAATAATTCGTATGTCGGTCGGAATGGCTGCCCCCTTTGCAGTTTATGGCTCCGATCCCGGTCAGAGCCGGGGGCGGCGGTATAACGAGCCGCCAAGCCTGCGCCGCAGCGCGTTTCGCCGGGACTGCGACCGGGTCATCCATTCCAACGCCTTCCGCCGCCTGAAGCACAAAACCCAGGTTTTCGTGTTCCATGAAGGTGATCACTACCGCACCCGCCTGACCCATACGCTGGAAGTCGCGCAGATCGCCCGCGCACTGGCGCGTCAGCTCGGCCTCGATGAGGATCTGACGGAAACGCTGGCGCTGGCCCATGACCTCGGCCATCCGCCCTTCGGCCATGCCGGAGAGCGGGCGCTGGACGAATGCCTGAAGGATCATGGCGGGTTCGATCATAACGCGCAGAGCCTGCGCGTGGTGACACTGCTGGAGCGGCGCTATCCGCAGTTCGATGGCCTCAACCTCACGTGGGAGTCGCTGGAAGGCATCGTCAAGCACAACGGCCCGCTGATCGATGGCAATGGCAAGCCTGTCGGCCGCTATCGCGAACATGGTGTGCCGACCGGGATCGCGGAGTATGTCGCGTATCACGATCTCGAATTGTGGAGTCATGCTTCGCTGGAGGCGCAGGTCGCAGCGGTTGCCGACGACATCGCTTATGACGCGCATGACATCGACGATGGACTGCGGGCAGGTTTGTTCACCGTCGATGATCTCGGCGCCATTCCGCTGATCGCCGATATCAACGCGGTCATCACGGCGCGCTATCCCATTCTCGATGAAACCCGGCGCGGTGCCGAACTTGTGCGTGAACTGATCTCCTATCTGATCGAGGACGTGTTCTCGGAAACACGCAGGCGGCTCGGTGCGGCGCGTTTGAACAGCGCCGCAGATGTGCGCAATCATGACGCCACGCTGGTCGGATTCTCGGTTGAAGCTGAAAAGACCGAGGCGACCATCAAGCGCTTCCTCAAGACGCATATGTATCGCCACGAGCGCGTCATGAGCGTGATGCGGGATGCGGAGGCCGTGGTGCGCGATCTTTTCGCCCGCTATCAGGCCGAACCGGGCGATCTGCCCGCCGAATGGCTGCCTCACGAGGGCGAAGACGATGAGGCCGGGCGGGCGCGCCGGATCGGCGATTTTATTGCCGGAATGACCGACAGATACGCCATTATCGAGCACCGGCGGCTTTTTGACTCGACCCCGGATTTGCGTTAGGCGGCGGCCTTATGAAGGCCCATTCTCTGCGGATTACAGGACGTCCCATGACTTCGCCCAAGCAGCCCCCGCATCTGTTCGCCGACGTGCTTTCGCGCGTGCATGCCGTTTGCGTGGCGCTGGGCCGCGAAGGGGCGCTGCCGGAAGGGATCGACCTGTCGCGCGTGGTTGTCGAGCCGCCGAAGGATGCCGCGCATGGCGACATGGCGACCAATGCCGCGATGGTGCTGGCCAAGGAGGCCAAGGCTAAGCCGCGCGATCTCGCCGACAAGATCGCCGAGAAACTCCGCGCCGATCCGATGATCGAGAAGGTCGATATCGCAGGTCCGGGTTTTATCAATCTGACGCTGAAGACCTCCGCATGGTTCGGCGCGCTGCGCTCCGTGTTGGAGCAGGGCACGGGTTACGGCCGCAGCAGCATTGGGGTGGCTGAGAAGGTGAACGTCGAATACGTGTCTGCAAATCCAACAGGGCCGATGCATGTCGGCCATTGCCGCGGCGCGGTGTTCGGCGATGCGCTCGCAAGCCTGCTGTCGTTCGCGGGTTACGACGTCACCAAGGAATACTACATCAACGACGCGGGTGCGCAGGTGGATGTGCTCGCGCGCTCCGCGTTCCTGCGCTATCGCGAAGCTCTGGGCGAGAGCATCGGCGAGATTCCGGAAGGGCTTTATCCGGGCGATTATCTTGTACCTGTCGGCAAGGCGCTCGCCGGCGAATACGGCGACAAACTCACCAAGCAGCTTGAGGCCGAATGGCTTCCGGTGGTGCGTGCAAAAGCCATCGCCATGATGATGGAGATGATCAAGGGCGATCTCGCCGCGCTCAACATCAAGCATGATGTGTTCTTCTCGGAGCGCTCGCTCAACGAGAACGGCAACGATCGCGTCGGCGCGACCATCGCCGAACTGCGGGCCAAAGGCGATGTCTATGAAGGCCGTTTGCCGCCGCCGAAGGGCGCGCCGGT
This sequence comes from uncultured Afipia sp., assembly GCA_964594185.1. Lineage (GTDB taxonomy): Bacteria > Pseudomonadota > Alphaproteobacteria > Rhizobiales > Xanthobacteraceae > Afipia. Next base: position 5,905 of record CAZQMD010000063.1, read on the forward strand.
CGAAGACTACGAAGACCGCGAGCAGACCCTGTTCCGTGCCACTGCGTTCGGCGACGATGTGGATCGGCCGCTGAAGAAGTCGGACGGCTCGTATACGTACTTCGCCTCCGACATTGCCTATCACAAGACCAAGTTCGATCGCGGCTTCCTCAACATGGTCGACGTGTGGGGTGCCGATCATGGCGGCTACATCAAGCGCGTGCAGGCGGCGATCAAGGCTGTCACGAACGACAAGGCGACGCTCGATGTGAAGATTGTGCAGCTCGTGAAGTTGCTGCGCAACGGCGAGCCGGTGAAGATGTCGAAGCGCTCCGGCGATTTCGTCACGCTGCGTGAAGTCGTCGATGAAGTCGGCTCCGATGCCGTGCGCTTCATGATGCTGTTCCGCAAGAACGATGCGGTGCTGGACTTCGATCTCGCCAAGGTGATCGAACAGTCCATGGACAACCCGGTGTTCTACGTGCAATACGGGCACGCGCGCGGCTATTCGATCTTCAAGAATGCGCGCGAGACGGTGCCAAAGTTGCCGGAGGACGCTGCCGAGCGCGTCGCGTTTCTGCGCGATGCGAAAATCGAGCGTCTCGATGACCCGGTCGAGCTCAGCCTGATCCGGCAGATCGCCCTGTTCCCGAGAATCGTCGAGGCGGCGGCGCTCGCACATGAGCCACACCGAATCGCGTTTTACCTGTATGATCTGGCGAGCGAATTCCACGCCCTCTGGACCAAGGGCCGCGATATGCCTCATTTACGCTTCATTATCCAGAATGATGCAGAAGTAACAATCGCGCGACTTGCCCTGGTTCAGGGCGTCGTCTCGGTTCTGGCTTCAGGCCTCGCCGTGCTCGGCGTCAATGCACCAGACGAGATGCGATAATTGGGGGATTTGACCGCCACAGGGACGGGTGGCGGTGTGTGAGAAGCGGCGTTCGTTTGAATGACGAGCGAGGCGCTTCCCCGAAGGGGATGCAACATCGCAATGGCGAACCAATATCGCGACAGACCGTTTCCGGCAGACGATGACTACGGCCGGGATCAATCTCGTATGCCTGCGCAGGGCGAGAGCGATCCGCTTGCGGAACTGGCGCGCTTGATCGGACAGACCGATCCGTTGTCCAATTTCGGCGGCCAGCAGCAAAAGCAGCCGCAACAGTATCAGCCTCAGCAATATCAGCCGCAAGATCAGTACGACGATGCGCCTGAGCCTGCCGTCGAGGAAGAGATTCCGCCGCCGCGTCCGTCGTGGATGCAGAACCTGAGCGCCGCGCGGCCCGTGCCGCAGGAACCGGCCTATCGGCAGGAACCGGTGTACCGGGATGAGGAGCAGTACGCTCCGCAGCAGGATCATTACGATCCGCGTTACGCGGCTGCGCCGAATGATGCGGCCTATGGCCGGCACGCTCCGCAGTTCGATCACACGGGCTACGATCAGGCGTTGCAAGGACAGTCTCAAGGGCAATCGCAGGGCCATCAGGCCGCGGGCGCCGATCGCTACGACGACGTTCTCTATGGCCGCCCGGATCACGACCCTGCCCACGATCAGTACGGCGCGCAGGACGATCACTACGGCAATGGCGCCTACGACCGGCCGCCATACGACGAGAATTACGAACAGGAGCCGAAGCCGCGACGCGGCGGGACCATGACTGTTGCGATGGTTCTCGTTCTGGCCGTGGTCGGCACTGGAGCTGCCTTCGCTTACCGGACCTTCGTCGGCTCGCCGCGCAGTGGCGGGCCTCCGGTCATCAAGGCCGGTGGAGGGCCCAACAAGATCATTCCGCCCCGCGGGAATGATGGGTTGGGCAAACAGATCTACGATCGTGTCGGCGACAAGTCGGCCGAGCGGGTGGTCTCGCGCGAGGAACAGCCCGTCGATGTCAACGCCAAGACAGGTCCGCGCGTGGTGTTTCCGCCGCTGACCCAGAATGCAAGCCCGCCCACGGTTGCTAGCGCATCGCCCAATGTTCGCCCGACAGGTCCGGGCGTCGGCAACGGTACGCTGAGCGGCGGTGAAGAGCCGCGCAAGGTTCGCACCCTGAGCATTCGTCCGGAACAGCCGCAGGATGCGGCCGCTGCACCAGCGCCTGCTCGCGCGCAGCCGGCTGCACAACAGCGCGCCGCTGCTCCCGCCAGCACGGCTTCGACAGCGGCACCGGCAGCCAATTCTCCGGTTTCGCTCGCGCCGCAGGCACAGCCCGCATCGCCGCCCGAACCTCGGGCGAAGGTCGCCGCGATCAGTCCTGCGCAGGTGACGGGTGGGGGCGCTTATGTGCAGGTGTCCTCGCAGAAGTCCGAAGCTGACGCGAAGGCCTCCTACAAGGCGCTTCAGGGCAAGTACGCGGGCATCCTCGGGTCGCGCAGCGCGTCGATCCAGCGGGCCGATGTTGCCGGAAAGGGCACGTTCTACCGCGCCATGGTGGGGCCGTTCGGCACCAACGACGAAGCCTCGCAGTTCTGCATCAACCTGAAGTCCGCTGGCGGGCAATGCGTGGTGCAGCGGCACTGACCTCGGTCTTTGTGATCGTCGAGGCGACTACGCCGGCAGCAGCCCTGCCGCGCGGTAGCTGTCGATCAATGCATCGTAGACCGAGACATCCGAACGGCTTCGCGCCACCAGTTGAGCGCCGGCTATCGCAGCGAAGATGGCGCGCGCTCGCTGTTCGCAGTCGGGGGCGCCAGTCACGCCCGCAGCGGACAGCACCTTGCTGAGCCACGCCACGTTGACATCGGCGAAGGCCTGAACTTCTTTCCGCACAGCCTCCGGCAGATCGTCATGCTCCGCAGCCATGAAGCTGCAGAGGCACATACGGTTACCGTTCTCGAGCGCTTTGCGAAATGTGTTGGGATACTGGCGCAGGCAACTGAGCGAATCCGGTGACGCCGCGAGCAGTGCATCGAGAGCCGCCGCCGAGTCCTGCCAGTAACGCTTGGCCACAGCCGCAGCCAGATCGGCCTTGCTCGGAAAATGGTGGTAGATGCTCGCCGCCTTGATGCCGACTTCAGCGGCCAGTTCGCGGAAATTCAAGCCGCCATATCCATGCGCCTGCGCGTTCCGCTTGGCGGCCTCTAAAATGGCTTCTCTGGAACTCGCGCCCATCTCGGCTTCCTCACAGCGACGACCTACCAAGTGACAGATAGGCATTGACTGCGCCAGCATAACCCCTAAGATTTTCCCTACCAAGTGGTAGGTAGTCAGATGGTAAAGAGGAAATCATGAAGGTCTACGATTGGCATACCGGTCCTTATCCGGCGCGAGTCCGCATCGCCCTGGCTGAGAGGAATCTGCAGTCACGGGTTCGCTTCGTCTCGGTCGATCTCCGCAAGGGCGAACACAAGACGCCCGAGTTTCTCGCCAAGAACTACTCGGGCACGCTGCCGGTGCTCGAACTCGAAGACGGAACCCTCATTGCCGAGTGCACCGCCATCACCGAATACCTCGACAACCTTGATGGCGCTCCGACGCTCACCGGCAGGAACGCCCGCGAAAAGGGCCTGATCCACATGATGAGCAAGCGCGCCGAACTGGAATTGCTCGACGCCATCAGCGTTTATTTCCATCACGCCACGCCGGGACTCGGACCCCATGTCGAGATTTATCAGAACGCCGAATGGGGTCTTCGTCAGCGCGACAAGGCGGTCAGAGGGATGCACTATTTCGACGCCGTTCTGAAAACGCAGCCGTTCGTGGCGGGCGAGGCCTTCTCGATGGCCGATATCACGGTGATCGGCGGTCTGATCTTTGCGGGCCTTGTGAAGGTGCCGGTGCCCGCGGAGTGCGAAGCTCTACAGGCCTGGTACGCGCGGATGCAGGAGCGTTCCAGCGTCAGGAACCGGATTGCCATGTCGGAGCCCACGCCGGCGTCCGCCTGACACCGGGATCGCGAAAGCTGTTCGGAGCTTTCGCCAAATCATTGGAACGACTGCGTTTGCGATTGTGGATGACCCCCACAATCCGGCCTAAAGCTGCCTGCTTTCCTTGACCCTGCCGCCATGCGCGGGCTAATCGCGCAAGTATGGCCGCGCGAGCATTCATTACCGGCGTCTCCGGAACCGCTCTGACCGACGATGAGCGCGCGTTTTTGCGCAATCAGCGGCCGTGGGGTTTCATCCTTTTCAAGCGCAACATCGAGACCCCCGACCAAGTCATTCGTTTGGTTGAGGATATGCGTGCCGCCGTCGGGCAGCCCGACGCGCCGGTCCTGATCGATCAGGAAGGCGGGCGGGTGCAGCGGCTCCAGCCGCCGCAGTGGCCGTCCTATCCGCCCGGAGCCATCTTCAGCGCACTCTACGACGTGGACCGGGAAGCCGGGCTGGAAGCCGCCCGGCTGTCGTCCCGGCTGATTGCCGCCGATCTGGCGGATCTCGGCATTACTGTCGATTGCCTGCCGCTGGCGGACGTGCCGGTTCCCGGCGCGGACTCGGTGATCGGCGACCGGGCCTACGGCACGACCCCGGCCAAGGTGGCCGCCATTGCCCGCGCGGTCACCAATGGACTGGCGCAGGGCGGCGTCCTGCCGGTGCTCAAGCACATTCCCGGCCATGGAAGGGCCACGGCTGACAGCCATTTTCGGCTACCGACCGTCGATACCGCGGCGGCGGAACTCGCGGGAACCGACTTCGAGGCCTTCAAACCGCTGGCCGACCTGCCGATGGCCATGACGGCACATGTTGTGTTTAGCGCCCTCGACCCCGCCCAACCCGCGACGACATCTGCGACAATCATTGAACAGGTGATTCGCGGGACCATTGGCTTCCAGGGTTTGTTGATGAGTGATGACGTGTCCATGAACGCCTTGCAGGGATCGATCGCCGAGCGCTCACGCGCCAGCATCGCGGCCGGCTGCGACGTGGTCCTGCATTGCAACGGCAAGCTCGACGAGATGGTGCAGGTCGCAGCGGAAAGTCCTGAACTCGCCGGCGAAGCGCTGTCGCGTGCGGACCGCGCGCTGTCCTCGCGGCGGGCACCGCAGCCGTTCGACCGTGGCGCGGCGCGTGCCGAACTCGACCGCCTGATCGACCGGGCAGGGAGCCTCATCGCAGGAGGTTTTGCGTCATGACCGCCGAAATTCTTTCCTTCGAGACAGGCTTGCCTGCCGATCACAACGACGGCGAACCGTCGCTGGTCGTCGACGTCGAAGGTTATGAAGGCCCGCTCGATCTGCTGCTTGCGCTGGCGCGTCAGCAAAAGGTGGACCTTCACAAGATTTCCATTCTGGCGCTGGCCGACCAGTATCTCGTTTTCATCGAGGAAGCGCGCAAGCTGCGGCTGGAACTGGCCGCCGACTATCTCGTGATGGCGGCGTGGCTGGCTTATCTCAAGTCGCGCCTGCTGTTGCCTGAACCGCCATCGGCCGAAGGGCCGAGCGCCGAGGATCTCGCGACCGCGCTCGCCAATCGCCTGCGCCGCCTTGAGCAAATCCGCGAAGCCTCCAACCGCCTGATGACCCGCCCGCAACTGCGGCGCGATATTTTCCCGCGCGGCCTGCCGGAGCAGATCGCGCAGGTCAAGCATCAGCGCTGGACCGCGACGCTGTACGATCTTCTCACCGCCTACGCGACGCAGCGTCAGCAGCGCGTGCTCGCGACTGTGCATCTGGCCAAGCGCACCGTGTGGTCGCTGTCGGAAGCGCGCGCGTCGCTGGAGCGGCTGGTCGGCGCGGCTGAATCAGAAGACTGGGCGAGCCTCGATGAACAGTTGATGCGCTATGTCGTCGATCCGACCCAGCGGGCGACGGTGTTCGCGTCGAGCTTTGCCGCAGCGCTCGAACTGGTGCGCGAAGGCACCCTCGACCTGCACCAGAAAGAAGCGTTCGCACCTTTGTATTTTCGTAAGCACGTGGCGCATTTGCCTCCCGACGCTCAGGCAGCGGCGGAAGTGCAGGCCGACTAAGACGTCGAGTAAGTGGAAGAAGGAGACAGGGCCATGGCAAGTCCGGCGAGAACGACTGCGGCGGCACAGCACATTGCTCCCGTGGAGGATTCCGTGACTGAGGCTGGTGTTGAGTCGGCGCAGGAGTCGTCCCAAGAATCGTCTCAAGAGTCGTCTCAGGAAACGTCCGGCGAAACCGTCGCACGTCCCGAAGAACTTCGTCTTCTCGAAGCGCTGCTGTTTGCCTCCACAGAACCGCTCGAGGAATCCGCGCTTGCCAAGCGCATGCCCGAAGGCGTGGACGTGAAGAAGGCGCTGGCGCAGTTGCAGGCCGATTACGCCATGCGCGGCGTCAATCTGGTTCGCGTCGCCACCAAGTGGACCTTCCGCACCGCCGGCGATCTGGCGTGGCTGATGACCCGCGAAAGCGTCGAGACCCGCCGCCTGTCGCGCGCCGCGATCGAGGTGCTGGCGATCATCGCCTATCACCAGCCGGTGACCCGCGCCGAGATCGAGGAAATCCGCGGCGTGGTGACGTCGAAGGGCACGCTCGACGTGCTGCTGGAGACCGGCTGGATTCGTCCGCGCGGACGCCGCAAGACGCCGGGCCGCCCGCTGACCTTCGGAACCACCGAGGCGTTCCTGTCGCAGTTCAGCCTTGAAGCGCTGGGCGATCTGCCTGGCCTGGATGAGCTGAAGGGCGCCGGCCTGCTCGACACCCGCTTGCCGGGCGGCTTCGCTGTTCCATCGCCGTCCGACGATCCGCAACTGCGCGAGGACGAAGATCCGCTGGAGCCCGGCGATCTCGAATTGGCCCTGGCGCCTGCTGTGGAGCCGGAAAACGAGCCCGAAAAGACCGAGGAAAGCTGAGGTTTCGCATTTGCCGCGGGCCACTGCGCCAGCGCGCGGAACGAACATTAACTCTGGTGTCAATGCGCCGGTTTGCGCAGTCATGACGCGGGGTTAATCCTTGTTTTTGACACCTCCGGGGCCTACTTTCCGGTCAGATTTGAGCCGGAAACCCGGCCGCGTGTTTTGGAGGATGGCAGTATGGGTTCGATGAGTATCTGGCACTGGATCGTCGTGATCGCCGTGGTTCTGCTGCTGTTCGGCCGTGGCAAGATCTCGGACCTGATGGGCGACGTCGCGCAGGGCATCAAGGCGTTCAAGAAGGGCATGTCCGACGACGAGGCCAAGCCCGCGGAGAAGCCCGAGCCTGTGAAGACCATCGACAGTGCGCCATCGGCGACGACCTCACAGCGCACCGACGTCGGCAGCAAGGCTGTCTGATTCAGACTGAGCTATCTCTGACTGGATACGGGGCATAAGGCCCCGTAAGCGGAATCTTCCATGTTCGACATCGGGTGGAGTGAACTGGTCGTCATCGGCGTCGTGGCGCTGATCGCCATCGGCCCGAAAGAATTGCCGGGCGTGCTGCGCATGGTCGGGCAGTGGATGGGCAAGGCCCGCCGCATGGCTGCTGAATTCCAGGGCCAGTTCAACGAGGCGATGCGCGAAGCCGAAATGGCGGACATCAAGAAGACGTTCGACGATGCATCCGCCGCCGCCAAGGATCTGTCGCCCACCAATCTGCTGACGTCCCTGAACAAGGACGTCGAGGATGCTCTCAAGATCGACCAGCCCGTGATGACCCCGACCACGCCGGAGCCGCCGACACCGGCGACTTTCGTGGAAGCCGAAGCGCACGCGCCAGAGGTTGAAACCCCGAAACCTGCCGTACCGGACGCCAAAGCGTCATGAGCGCAGAAGACATCGAAGCCACCAAGGCGCCCCTGATGGACCACCTGATCGAGCTGCGTTCGCGGCTGATCAAGGCGCTCCTGGCGTTCGGCCTCGCTTTCATCCTGTGCTTCTTCTTCGCCAAGCAGATTTACAACGTGCTGGTCTGGCCGTTCGTCTGGGTCGCCGGGCCTGAGAATTCCAAATTCATCTACACCGCGCTGCTCGAATACTTCCTGACGCAGTTGAAGCTTGCGATGTTCGGTGCGGGCTTCCTGTCGTTTCCGGTGATCGCGGCGCAGATCTACATGTTCGTCGCGCCAGGTCTCTACAAGCACGAGCGCGGCGCGTTCCTGCCGTATCTGATCGCGACGCCGGTGTTCTTCGTGCTCGGTTCGCTGCTGGTCTATTTCCTCGTGCTGCCGATGCTGATCCGTTTCTCGCTCGGCATGCAGCAGGTGGGCGGCGCGGAGACCGCGCAGATCGCACTGCTGCCGAAAGTCGGCGAATATCTCTCGCTGATGATGTCGCTGATCTTCGCCTTCGGCATCGCGTTCCAGTTGCCGGTGATTTTGACACTGCTCGGACGGATCGGAATCCTGACCTCGAAGCAGCTCAAGGAAAAGCGGCGCTATTTCATCGTCGTCGCTTTCGTGATTGCCGCCGTGCTGACGCCGCCGGATGTCATCAGCCAGATGTCGCTCGCGATTCCGCTCCTGATCCTCTACGAGGGCTCGATCATCGCGGTCGGCATGGTGGAGAAGAAGGCGGCCAAGGCAGCCTCCGATACGACCCCGCCTGCGGATGTGCCGCCGACACCACCCGCCACGACGCCTGCGGAATAAGACCGCCCCCCGACGTCATCCCGAGGTGCGCGCCCCTGCGCGCCTCGAAGGATGGGCCCCCCACCCCTACTGTCCGTCCCCCTTCCTGGCCCGCCGCACACGGCTCCCACCTCCCGATGACGAGTTACAGACCATGCGGTGAGGTATTGTGGCCGCCATGCGTTCGATTCGTCATGCCCGGGCTTGACCCGGGCATCCACGACTTGTTCTAACGCAGCAGCAAAAGACGTGGATGGCCGGGACGAGCCCGGCCATGACGCAGGATAGTTCTCATGCACGACATTCGATGGATTCGCGACAACCCGGACGCCTTTGACGCAGCGCTGAAACGGCGCGGGCTGGAGCCGTTGTCAAAGCCGCTGATCGCACTCGATGAAAAGCGCCGCACGGCGATCCTTGCATCGGAGCAGGCGCAGGCGCGCCGCAATGCTGCGTCGAAGGAAATCGGCGACGCCAAGAAGAACAAGGACACGGCGCGCGCCGACGCGCTGATGGCTGAGGTCGGCGAACTCAAGACCAGGCTTCCCGAACTCGAAGCAACCGTGAAGCAGGTTGAAGACGAACTGCGAAAAGAACTCGCGCAGATTCCGAACCTGCCGCTGGCCGAGGTGCCCGACGGCGCCGACGAGCACGGCAATGTCGAGCATCATCACTATGGCGCGAAGCGCGCTTACGCGTTCAAGCCGAAGGAGCATGTCGAGCTTGGGGAGGGCCTCAAGTTCATGGACTTCGAGACCGCCGCCAAACTGTCCGGCGCGCGCTTCGTCGTTCTGAAGAAAGGCCTCGCGCGTCTTGAGCGCGCTATCGGCCAGTTCATGCTTGATCTGCACACGGAGACGCACGGCTATACTGAGGTCAATCCACCGCTGCTGGTGCGTGACGATGCGATGTTCGGCACGGCGCAGCTTCCGAAGTTCGCAGACGATCAATTTCTTTGCCTTTTCAACATCGAGGGACTTGAAGAAAAGGTCAGTGAACTGCTGGCGCAGGGAATCATCCCCGATAATTCGGTTCGTGCTCTACTTGTCGGAGCATTTGAAGCAGCGAAGAAAGAAACCCTTCAAGGAAAACGCTGGCTCATCCCCACCGCCGAAGTGCCGCTGACCAATCTCGTTCGTGAATCCATTCTCGACGAAAAAGAATTGCCGATGCGTCTTACCGCGCTGACGCCATGCTTCCGCGCGGAAGCCGGTGCGGCAGGGCGCGACACGCGCGGCATGATCCGCCAGCACCAATTCACCAAGGTTGAGCTGGTCTCGATCACGACTCCTGAAGAGTCGAAAAACGAGCACGAGCGTATGCTGTCCTGCGCCGAAGAAGTGCTGAAGAAGCTCGATCTGCATTACCGCGTGATGACGCTGTGCACCGGCGACATGGGCTTCGCCTCGCAGAAAACCTACGACATCGAAGTGTGGATGCCTGGACAAGGTGAGGGCGGCATGTACCGCGAGATTTCATCCTGCTCGGTGTGCGGCGACTTCCAGGCGCGGCGCATGGATGCGCGCTCGCGCGGTCCGGACGGCAAGCCGCGTTTCGTGCATACGCTGAATGGCTCGGGTACTGCCGTGGGCCGCGCTCTGATCGCCGTGATGGAAACCTATCAGCAGGAGGACGGCTCGATCGCCGTGCCGGATGTATTACAGCCGTATATGGGCGGCCTCAAAGTGATTGAACGCGACCGCTGACACGATAATGGCGTCATGCCCGGGCTTGTCCCGGGTATCCACGTCTTGGCAATACAGACGGAAAGAAAACGTGGATGGCCGGAACGAGTCCCGCCATGACAAAAGAAACAAGGCAAGAAAATGCGTATTCTCTGCACCAACGACGACGGCATTCATGCGCCGGGCCTGAAAGTCATCGAGGAAATCGCGCGGCAGATATCCGATGACGTGTGGGTTGTCGCGCCCGAACTCGATCAGTCCGGCGTCTCGCATTCGCTGTCGCTGAACGATCCGCTGCGCCTGCGCGAGGTCGATGAGCGGCACTTCTCGGTGCGCGGCACGCCGACCGATTGCGTGATCATGGGCGCGCGTCACATCCTCAAGGACAAGCAGCCTGACATTGTGCTGTCCGGTGTCAACAAGGGCCGCAACGTCGCAGAAGACGTGGTCTATTCCGGCACCATCGCGGGCGCGCTGGAAGGCACCATCCTTGGCCTGCCGTCGTTCGCGCTGTCGCAGGAATTTTCCATGGAGACGCGCAACAAGCCGTTGTGGGACACCGCGTTGAAGTACGGCGCCGATGTCATCCGCAATGTGATGAAGCTCGGCGTGCCGCGCGACACGGTGGTCAATGTCAATTTCCCGGCTTGCATGCCTGATGAAGTGAAGGGCATCGCCGTCACCAACCAGGGCAAGCGCAACCTGGGCTTCCTGCGCATCGACGGCCGTCATGACGGGCGCGGCAATCCCTATTACTGGATCGGTTTCGAGCGGGCCGCGATGATGGAAGTGCCGGCCGAGGGCAGCGATCTCGCGGCGCTGCGCGACAACCACGTCTCGGTGACGCCGCTGCGGCTCGACCGCACCGATCTCGCTTTTTCGGACAAGCTCAGAGGCGTGTGGAAGTAACACTGGATGTCGTCCCGGCGAAGGCCGGGACCCATCATCCCTAAGCGCTGATAGAGGGAAGGAAGAGGCTGTCGGGCTCTTTCGATAAGGGGTGATTCAGGGACTATAGGTCCCGGCCTTCGCCGGGACGACCGGGGAGGGACCGCTCCTCACCATGAGGTCGCCAGATGGAAGCGCTCTACGCCGCGACGCCTTTCAGCGTGGCTTCGATCGTGCGCGCGAGCGTTTCGATCTGGAAGGGCTTTTGCAGCGTCGGGCGATCGCGGAATCTTTCCGGCACGCCCTGCACGCCGTAGCCGGTCGCGAATACAAACGGAATGCCGCGCATCTGGATCGCTTCGGCGACTGGCGAGATCACCTTGCCGTTGACGTTCACATCGAGAATGGCGATGTCGAAGTCTGTCGCCTGAACCAGCCTGACGCCTTCGTCGATGTCGCCGGCCTCGGCGACAATCGCATAGCCAAGCTCTTCCAGCATGTCGGCAACCATCATGCGGATCATGACTTCGTCTTCGACCAGCAGAACCGATGTTCGCGATCCCGCTTTGAACTGGCCCGGCATTCGTCCCCCAAACGCCAAATCTGGACAGAATTAAGTTCCTGCTGAAGTAACATAATTATCCAGCATGCAACTTGCATCATATGTTTTGGTTCCCGCATAGGAACCTTGTTTAGCAAAAGCCGATCCCTCGTTTCCTGTCAAATACTTGCATCAGGTACCCAGCGGAATCGGATACCAATCCTGTATCAAAACCCCTTGAACGGACAGGCATGCCGTCACCCCAGCCCACGCCGCACGACAAGATGATGTTTCAGCTGAACCTGCGGCAGCGCGGAATCAGCGATCAGGCCGTGCTGAAGGCGATGGATGACGTCCCGCGCGAACTGTTCGTGACCTCGCTGGACCGTGGCTATGCCTACCGGGATACGCCGCTGGGCATCGCCTGCGGGCAGACCATCAGCCAGCCGTTTATCGTGGCCTATATGACCGAACAGCTCGATCTGGAGCCGTCGCACCGCGTTCTCGAGATCGGGACGGGATCGGGTTACCAGGCTGCGATCCTGTCGAAGCTGGTGCGGGATGTCGTTACGCTGGAGCGGTTTCGCACGCTGGCCGACCGGGCGAAGCTCGTCCTGAAAGAGGTGAACTGCAGCAATGTGGACGTGATCCTGGGCGACGGCTTCGATGTGCCCGTAACGCTGGGCACCTTCGACCGGATCATCGTTACTGCGGCGATGGAGGACATTCCCGAAGCACTCCTTGAGCGGCTGGAGCCGGGCGGGGTGCTGATCGCGCCCGTTGGGCCAGTGGACGACAGTCAGGTTCTGATCCGCGTTGTCCGGACACCGGATGGGTTCGAGCGGCAGGAGCTGGTGGCGGTGCGGTTCGTGCCGGCGCTTGCGGGGATCGCACGCGAACTTTGAGCGTGTCGCTCGCTGTCTGAGCCGTCCGTGCAAATCGGGACGACCCCTTGAACGTTTCGCCGGAACGGCGTTGCGCATCGCCATGGCTAAGGGACTTGGTGCTTAAACAGTTATTTACTCGGACTGTGTTTACTCAAATTTGTGTTAGTTGCGTACGAGTGAGTAACCATGTCCCGCTTTGTCGAGTTGATAAGCTCGCGTCACGCGCCGCATTTCGTGGTCCTGACGCTCGTCTCAGTCGGATTTGGCGGCTGTAGCGCCGACACTCAGACGCGATTTTCAGACACCTCCTTTTCGAACCCGTTCGCGTCGCGCAGCGAGGCAACCGGGTCCGTGCCGAGCAATTACCGCGGCGCGCCTCAGCAGCAGCCGTCGTATCAGCAACAGCCCGCTTACCAGCAGCAGTCGTATCAGCAGCCGCAGCGCGAACTGCCACAGTATGCGCGCCCGCACAATCCGCCGGTGATCTCCGCGCCGCTGTCCGCGCCTGTCGCCACATCGGGCGGCGGCAAGGGCATGGCGTCCTATGCGCCTCCATCGTCGTCGCCGATCGAAACAACAGCGTCCGTCGCGCCGCGCTCGGTCGCCGCGAATTCCGGATATAGCCGCGAAGGCGGCACCACGATCATCGTCGGCACGGCTGACACGCTCGATGTCATCTCGAAGCGTTACAACGTGCCGTCGTCCGAAATCCTGAAAGCCAATGGTTACGGCGGGCCACGTGTCCTTCAGCCGGGCCAGCAGCTTGTCATTCCGCGCCGCATGGCGAATGCCGCGCCTCCCGCGCTGGCGCCCGCGCCGAGCACGAAAGTTGCGGCTGCGCTTCCGGCCAGCGTTCATGTCGTCAGGTCCGGCGATACGCTGATGAACCTGTCGCGCCGTCATAATATCGCGCCAGCGCAACTGGCGGCGGCGAACAACATTCCGGTCACGACGCAGCTCAAGATCGGCAGCAAGATCAACATTCCGGGCGGCAAGGCCGTCGCGGCAGCACCAGCACCGCAGGTTGTCGCGGAAGTACCGAAACCTGCGGCTGCTGCGCCTGCACTTGCATCCACAAAGCCTGTCGTGGTTGCAAGCGTCGAGCCTCAGCAAAAGGCGCGCGTCGCTGCTGAAGCGCCCGCCGCCGAACTGCCCGAAGCCCAGTCGCCTGTGAAGGCGGCCGATGCAACCAACGCGGTGCCGACATTCCGCTGGCCGGTGCGTGGCCGCGTCATCACGGCTTATGGCGCAAAGAACAACGGCAAGCAGAACGACGGCATCAATGTCGCCGTTCCTGAAGGCACCCCGGTGAAGGCCGCCGAAGACGGCGTGGTGGCTTACTCGGGCAGCGAACTCAAAGGTTATGGCAATCTGATCCTGGTGCGGCACTCCAACGGTTACGTCACCGCATATGCCCATGCGAGTGAACTGATGGTGAAGCGCGGGGACACGATCAAGCGCGGCCAGATCATTGCCAAATCGGGTCAGACGGGGGAGGTGGGGTCGCCGCAGCTTCACTTCGAGATCCGCAAGGGATCTTCAGCCGTCGACCCGCTTCAATTCCTGAACGGGGCGTAAGCCGCTTCATTTCAAAAAACTCAAATCCCCCGGCCGCAATGCCGGGGGATTTTTCTTTGTGCGCAGTTCACTCGGCTGCGTCGGCGACGCAGGCCAGATCCGGTTTCGCAGCAATCCCTTTCAAGCCGAAGATGAGGAAGCTGATCGCCGCCAGAATCCACGCGCCGATGCCGCCATAGAGCATCACCCAGCCGAAGCCCTTGACCAGTGCGATGTGGACCGCTGCGCCGGACGGATCGAGCGCCGACAGCACCGGATAGGTTTCCTGCAGCGAGTTGAGGTTTCCGGTTGCGATGGTGGAAGCCAGCGCACGCAACTGTTGACCATCGAGCGCGGCGGACAGCGTCTCCGGAAGGAACCATTGAATTCCTTCCAGCAGGATCAGCCCCATCACGGCGATGTTGATGGCGAGCGAGATCAGGCGCGCGCTGATGTCGATCCCCGATGCCATGCCTGCTCGGTTGCTCGGGACCGATCCGGTTGTCGTATTGGTCACCGATGTGTTGGTCAGGCCAAGGCCGATCCCCGCCAGCAATGCGCCCGGCAGCACCGTGAGCCAGCTTGCGTGTTCCAAGCCGCTGCCGATGCGCATGGCAAGAAAGCCGGTGCCCATGATGGCCATGCCGAGGGGAATGACAATGCGCGCGCCGGAACCGCGCAGCAGATAGTCGGCGACAGGGGGC
>CAZQMD010000064.1:0-20586 GCA_964594185.1 uncultured Afipia sp.
TCTGACCGCCCGTGTTCATCCCGATTGCGGAAGAAACCGCCGCCATCCTCGGCATCGGCGAGTGGGTGCTGTGGGAGGCCTGCCGCCAGGCTGCGACCTGGTCGAAGCCTCTGACCATCGCGGTCAACGTCTCCGCCGTGCAGATCTATAGCGAGAACTTCGTGCAGCTGGTGCATGAGGTGCTGCTGGAAACCGGCCTCGCGCCGAACCGGCTCGAACTCGAGATTACCGAAACCGCGCTGGTGCGCGATCTCAACCGCGCGCTCAACACGCTCCGGCGCATCAAGGCGCTCGGCGTGCATATCGCGATGGACGATTTCGGCACCGGCTATTCGTCGCTGTCGAATCTTCGCGCCTTCCCGTTCGACAAGATCAAGATCGACGGATCGTTCATCAAGTCGGTCAACACCAACGCACAGGCAGCGACCATCGTGCGCGCCGTGCCCGGCCTGGCCGGCGGCCTTGCCCCGCCGGTGCTGGCGGAAGGCGCCGAGACGCCGGCGGAACTGGCGTTCCTGCAATCGGAATTGTGCAACGAGGTTCAGGGCTATCTGGTCGGACGCCCCGCGCCGATCTCGACCTTTGCCATGCTCACGCACGCCGACACTGCATCGGCAACGGGTGACGAGGTTCGCGTCCTGCTGGCGAAATCCGCCTGACGGGTCCAGATGGAAGTTGGGGAGAGTGGTACAGTTGGGTGGGATCGAACCACCGACCTCCGGATCCACAATCCGGCGCTCTAACCAGCTGAGCTACAACTGCATTTTCAATCGAACGGCCGTCTCGGACGGCTCCGCCAAGGGCGGCGATTTCGCGGGAAACTAGGTGCAACGCCGCGCTTTGGCAAGACGCTTTGACCGCAGAAAGTGCCCCACGAACAGTCTCGGGATAAATGGCGTCGGGGGCGCAAACGGTTCAACCGAATGCGCCGCCAGCCGGATCAAAGACCCGGCTTGAACGCCTTCGCGGCACCGGTGGCGATCGGCTCGACCGCCTCGACCGCAACCTTGTGGGTCAGCGTGGCCAAATCCTGCGTCTGGGTGCTGAACACCTCGAACTGCTTGCGGGCATGCGCATTCATCAGCTCGAACGCTTCCGGCAGCGACTTCACGCCCATCAGGCTCTGGGTAAATGCAAACGCCGCCTCGGTATTGGTCTGGGCCATGCCGATCACCGTCGTGGTGAGATCGCTGGCGCCCTTGGTGGCCGAGGCGTAGATCGCCCCCAGCGCACCGTTGTTGGAAACGGCCGCATCCTTGAGCTTCTGATAGCCGTCCTGCGCCTGGAAAACGCCCATCTCCGCGAAGGCGCGAAACTGTTCAGGCACTTTGAAAGGGACAACGGCAAAGGGATCGTTCGCGCTCATGTGACAGTCCTTGTGTCTGGAAGTTGGCGTCTCTGGAATTTGGAACGGCCGGAACGGCGCGTCGGCGTTTGATCCGCCCTTGCGCGGCCATCAAGGCAACGCGCGAAGTCAGTTTCGGTTTGGTACTATAGGCCCGATTTTGTGCGATGCAACAAAATACCACCGCTCCGGCGCATGACTGATCCGGCAGGTGGCCGGATCAGTCATCGCTGGCTGCCCTGAGCCTTGTCTGAAACGGGCTTATTTCGGCTTGGCAGCGTCCATGGCGGCGCGGGTGACCGCCTGCCCCATTTCACTGGCCTGCTCCGCCAGCGCACGCATCTGGCCCTGAACGTATTCGGTGTGCAGGCGCATGACCTCGGTCAGGTCCTTGGCGTGAATGAGCTGCTGCGCATAGGCCAGCGACGACTGCACATTCTTCTCGGCAAAGGCGATCGCCTTGGCGCTGATGTCCTTGGCGGCCTCTCCGGGCGCGCCGAACGATGCGCCGCCGAAGGCAGCGGCGGTCTGCTGCGCGCTGCTGATGAAGGAATCGAACGCCTTGCGCGCCTGATCCAGGCTCGCCTCCGCCATCGACCGCATCTCCTTCGGAATTTCGAACTGATTGCCTGCCATGTCGCACCCTCCTGTTATTCGGACCCTGCCGGACCCGTGTCCGCAATTCACCGCCGGGTGACACCACATATGACGCAGCGCAACGACAGTTCCTGCCGGTCCATCGTGACCGTTTGATTATCTTTTGCAACACCCAACGTCCGAGCGGCGCGAGGGTTCGATGCGCCGCGGAATTAACGTTATCGCGGGTTTGGACCGCTAGTCTGCGACTCCACTGGTGGACCTCGCAGCAACCGCGCCATACTAATCATTTGTTAAGACTGCCGATCCATCTCCCGCGCCGCGATCCGGCGCCTCGAATCGAATGACAGGCCCGTTGTCGACCATGAGCGAAGCCGATTTCCAGCTTCACGGCATCCGCGATCCGCGCCTTGCGGCTCTTGCGACGAGCGGATTGCCTGCGTGGGTCTGGTCCCTCAATGGCGCGCATATTCTCTGGGCCAACACCATCGGCGCGCGGTTGTTCGGCGAGCGCAATGCCGCGGCCCTTTCGGAAAAAACCATCGGCCCTGCCGATCCGCATCGCCGCCAGGCCGCGCAACTCGCCGCCCGGCTGTCGACGACCGGCGCGCGGCGTCTCGTAGGGCTGCGCGGCTTCGGCGCGCCGCTTGGCCGGCTGCTGACCTGCACATGCGCGCGCCTTACCTTCGCTGACGGCAGCGCGGGGCTTCTGATTGCAGCAGCAGAGCCAATCGGACGCGCCGTGCCGCTCACCGAACGGCTGGCACATCTTGTCGACAGCGTACCAATGCCCGCGATGACGTTTACGCCCGAAGGGGCGCTGGCCGGCGCAAACGATGCGGCGAAGAATGTCCCCGGCCTGTTCAGAAACCTCAACGGACCCGGCTTCGACGAAGCGCGCGCGATTGCGCTGCGCGACGGGCAGGCCGTGATGAAAATGGAGTCAAGCCGCGTCACGCTGCATCGTGTCGGCACCGGGGAGACAACCGCGCTTGTTGCATTGATCGACAGCGTGATCACGCCCAAGCCCGCGCCGAAGCCTGTCCCTGTGGTCGTCGAACCGGCTGAACCGGTCGCGGCACACCCGCCGGAGCCGGTCACCGCGCCGGTCGCGGACGCGCTCGAAGCCGTGTCCGAAGTCGCGGCCGCATCTTCGTCGCCACAAGAACCGGTCTCCGCACCCGTCAATGAAGCGCCAATGGAGTCAGCATCGTCCGATGCTCTCACGGATGTGCTGCCATCGGATGTGTTCGGTTCGGTGTTCGACGATCAAGCGGAAACAGAAACGCCTGCAGAGAAGATTGCCGACATCACGGCAGAGCCCGCACAATCGGACGGACAGACGAGCGACACTGTTGAACCCGCGCCGCAGATTGAGTCCGTGCATCACGACGCATCGGCGGATCATGTCACGCGGATCTATTTCGACGACGCCCGCAAGCCTCTTGCGCCGGACAATGCTGCGAACGATGCGCCCGCGACATCGATCGGAATGCATGACCAGCCATCGACGCAACCGCAGCAGCCGCTGCGCTTCACCTGGCAGATGGACGAACATGGCCGCTTCTCGCTCGGCCACGACGAATTCACCCGCCTGATCGGCACGCGCACCGCAGCCGCATTCGGACGGCCATGGCACGAGATCGCCGGCGAACTCGGCCTCGATCCCGAGAACCAGGTGGCGGACGCAGTTGCGACGCGCGAGAGCTGGAGCAACATCGTTGTGAACTGGCCCGCCGACGGCACCGGCGCACGGCTGCCGGTCGAGCTCTCCGGCCTGCCGGTCTATGACCGCGCCGGACAGTTTATCGGCTATCGCGGCTTCGGTGTCTGCCGCGACATCGACGGCATGGCGCAACTTGCCGCGCAGCGCCGTGACGATGTGCTGTATTCATCGAAAGCGGATTCCGCCGCCGAAAACGCGGACGTTCAAAACCTCCCCCCCCCCCCCCCCCCCGACGACCCGTGCCGGGAATATATCCCACCCCCGCCTGTGCCGGATGCCCCGGCTCACCCGGAGACGGCGCATCTCGACGCCAGCACGCAGGACAACATCCCGCCCGAGACTTCACCGCCAACCGAAACGAAGGCTCCCGTGGATATTCCGCAAAACGTCGTGCCGTTTCCCGTGGCCGAACCGAAACCTCCGACCCTGACCGCCGTGGAGAGCAATGCGTTCGACGAACTGGCGCGACGCCTGTCGGCGCAGCTGGAGAATGGCAACAACGACACGCTGACCGATGCATCGGTCGCAGAACTGTTTGCCTCCGATGAGGCCGAGCCATCGCACGCGCCGGTCTCTGAAACGCCCGCCCTCGAACATCCGCCAGCCTTCCTGCAGCCGGAACCTGTGCTGCCGCGCGCGAATGCCGTGCAGGACTCGCAACTGCTCGATCGCCTGCCAGTCGGTGTCCTGGTTTATCGGCTCGACCGCCTGCTCTATGCCAACAGCGCCTTTTTCGCGTCCACCGGCTATCAGGACCTCCATGCGCTGACGGAAGCCGGCGGCCTCGATGCACTCACCGTCGAAGCCGGCGCAGGCACCGCCTCAAGCACATCGGACACCGGCACGCCTGTGGTGATCGCTTCCACCAGCAAGAGCGGCCCCGACAAGGGCGAGCCTGCGGACGCGCGGCTGTTCGCCATCACATGGGACGGAGAGCCGTCGCATGCGCTGATTTTCTCCGGACCGCGCGCCGAGCCGCGGATCGAGGCAGCACCGCCGGCACCGGCCGTGATCGCGCCGGTGATTTTTACCCGCGAGGCCGACACACAGGCGGAAGAACTCGCCACCATTCTGGACAACACCGCCGAGAGCGTTGTGGTGTTCGATGGCGATGGTCGCCTGCTCTCCTGCAACCGCAGCGCTGAAACCCTGTTCGGCCGCGATGACAACGACATGGCGACGCTCACTGTCGCCGATCTGTTCGCATCCGAGAGCCAGCGCGAAGCGCAGGACTATGTAAGCGAAGTCAAGGCGGCAGCGGTCGCCGGTCTGGTTCGCCATGATCGCGAATTGATGGGACGCGCCCGCGACGGCCGAGCCCTTCCGCTGTCCATGACCATCGGCCGCACCCGCCCGAACGGTCCGCGCTTCTTCGCGATCTTTCGCGATCTCTCGCAGACCAAGAAGGGCGAGGGCGATCTGGTTCAGGCCCGCCGTCAGGCCGACCGCGCCACCAGCGCCAAGGCGGATATTCTGGGGCGGATCAGCCACGAGGTCCGCATGCCGCTCAATGCCATTATCGGTTTTGCGGATGTGATGATCGAGGAGCGCTTCGGCGCGCTCGGCAACGAGCGCTATGTCGAATACATGAAGGACATCCGCGCCTCCGGCCAGCGAGTGATGGCCATCATCGACGACCTGCTCGATCTGTCGCGCATCGAATCCGGCAAGATGGAACTGTCGTTTGCAAGCCAGGACCTCAACAGCATGGTCGAGCAGTGCGTCGCGGTGATGCAGCCGCAGGCCAATCGCGAACGCATCATCATCCGCACGTCGCTTGCACATTCGCTGCCGACGGTGAAGGCCGACGCCCGCGCGCTGCGCCAGATCGCGATGAACCTGATCGGCAATTCGATCCATCTCGCCAATACCGGCGGCCAGGTGATCGTCTCGACCGCAACCACCGATTTCGGCGACATCGTGCTGCGGGTCCGCGACACCGGCCCCGGCCTCAACGACAACGAGATCGCGGCGGCCATGGCGCCGTTCCGTACAGCGGGCGCATCGGACCAGACCGCCGACGGCTCCGTCGTCAATCTGTCATTGACCAAGGCGCTGGTCGAAGCCAACCGCGCGCAGTTTCACATCAAAACCGCGCCGCATTCCGGCACGCTGATCGAGGTCGTGTTCTCGCACGCCAGCGCGATCGCATAGACGGCTGGAATCGTTCTAAATCCCTGCACGCGCGACATTGCGCCGCGTGAATACGCATCTCCGCTGGGCTACAGAACCAGCACGACGCGCTGCGTTCAGCGCCTTTCATCTCGCGCCGGAGCTTCCCATGTCACGCACCCGCATTCTCGCCGCTGCCACCGCCGTCGCCTCCACGCTGGCATTGCACAGCACGGCCTTCGCGCAATCCGGCGACGTCAACGTTTACACCTATCGCGAAACCAAGCTGGTGCAGCCGCTGTTCGACGCCTTCACCAAGGACACCGGGATCAAGGTCAATGTCGTCTCGGCCAGTTCCGGACTTGAACAGCGCATCAAGGCGGAAGGCGCCAACAGTCCGGCCGACGTGCTGCTGACGGTGGACATCGGGCGCATCGACGAAGCCGTCAAAGCCGACATCACCCAGCCGATCAAATCCGACGCGCTCGACAAGGTCGTGCCCGCGCAATACCGCGATCCGGATGGCCACTGGGCCGGCATCTCGATGCGCGCACGCGTGATTTACGCGTCGAAGGATCGCGTCAGGCAGGACGCCATCACCTATGAGGAACTGGCCGATCCGAAATGGAAGGGCAAGATCTGCATCCGCTCCGGCCAGCACATCTACAACAACGGACTGTTCGCGGCCTATGTCGCCCACCACGGCGAAGCGAAAGCCGAAGAATGGCTTCGCGGCGTGAAGGCCAATCTCGCGCAGAAGCCATCCGGCGGCGACCGCGAGCAGGCGCGCGATGTCGCTGCAGGCAAGTGCGATCTCGCCATCGGCAACACCTATTACTGGGCGCTGATGATGAACAACGATCCCGACAAGAAGCCTTGGGCGGAAGCCACCAAGGTGATCCTGCCGACCTTCGCCGGCGGCGGCACCCATGTGAATCTCTCCGGCGTCCTGCTGGCGAAGAACGCGCCGAACCGCGCCAACGGCCTCAAGCTGATCGAATGGCTTGCCGGCGAGAGGGCGCAGCAGATCTATGCCGACGCCAATTACGAGTATCCGGTGCGCGCGGGCGTTGCCGTCAATTCGACCATCGCGGGCTACGGCACGTTGAAGCCCGATACGCTGCCGATCGCGAAAATCGCGACCAGCCGCAAGGCGGCCTCGACACTGGTGGACAAGGTCGGGTTCGATAATTGAGACCTGATCAACACCAGTTGTTTCGGACGTGACAAGCACGCGCATCGCGGAGCCCACAGTCTCCGCGCTCGCACTCTTCACGGCGGTGCTGGTTGCGCTGCCGGTGCTGGCGATTGTGGCGATCGCCGCGCAGCCCGCGCCCGATCTCTGGTCACATCTGATCGACTATGTGCTGCCGCAGGCCTTGCGCGACACGACGGCACTGCTGCTCGGTGTCGGCGCGGTCGCGCTGCTCGCAGGTGCAGGCACTGCGTGGCTGGTGTCGGCGCATGATTTCCCCGGACGCGGATTGCTGCTCTGGTTGCTGCCGTTGCCATTGGCGATCCCAACCTACATTGCAGCCTATGTCTATGTCGATCTGTTCGAGCCACTCGGCCTCGTCCACCGCACGCTGACGGCATGGCTGCCGCCGCGCGATGCACTGGCGCTGCTGCCAAACCTGCGCTCATTGCCGGGCGCGATTTTCATCATCGGCATCGTGCTCTACCCGTATGTGTACCTTTCCGCGCGTGCGACGTTTCAATTGCAGAGCGCCGAATTCGCGGAAGCCGCACGCACGCTCGGCGCGAGCCGCTGGAATATCTTTCGCCGCATCTCGCTGCCGATGGCGCGCCCAGCGCTCGCGGTCGGCCTCGCCCTTGTCGCGCTTGAAACGTTGAATGACATCGGGGCCAGCGAATATCTTGGCGTGCGCACCCTCACCGTCTCGATCTTCACCACCTGGCTCAATCGCGGCAGCCTTGCAGGCGCTGCGCAACTGTCATGTCTCGTGCTGGCAATTGTCGGCGGGTTGATCGCGCTGGAACGCTATGGGCGGCGAAACGCCATCACCGAATTTTCGTCCGAATCTCCACGGCTGACACCGCGCACGCCCTTCACCGGCATCAAAGGCTGGCTGGCGTTCGCCTCATGTGCCTTGCCCGTGCTGCTGGGTTTTATCGTGCCGCTGCTGTTCCTGCTGCAGCAGAGCATTCATCGCGCCTCCGTGACGATGGATGCCGCCGTCTGGCGCGATGCGTTCAATTCGGTGACTTTCGCGGCGCTGGCAACACTGGTGGCGCTCAGCCTCGGACTGGCAACGATCCTTGCTACGCGCTGGCGTCCCGGGTCGTGGCGCGCGTTGGCGTCCAACATCGCGCAGACAGGCTACGCCCTGCCGGGACTGGTGCTGGCGCTCGGCCTGCTGACGCCGGTGCTCGCCATTGATAATGCGCTAAACACAGCCGCAGCCTGGTTCGGACTGGCGCTTCCCGGCCTTGTTCTGATGGGCTCAGGTGCCGCCCTAGTCACCGCCTATGTGATCCGCTTTCTCGCGGTGCCGACCGGATTTCTTCGCGCGGGATTCGAACGCATTCCATTCGACTATGACGACAGCGCGCGCAGTGCGGGTGCCGGACAGATCACCGCGATGCGGCGGATTCATTTGCCGCTGCTGCGCCCGGCGCTGCTCGGTGCTGCCATCGTCGTGTTCGTCGATTGCCTCAAGGAATTGCCCGCGACACTGCTGCTGCGGCCGCTCAATGTCGAAACGCTCGCGACATCCATTTATCAGTATGCCAGCCGCGGCAGCTTCGAGGACGGATCGCTCGCAGCACTTCTGATTGTCGCAGCGAGCATCGGCCCGGTGGCGTGGCTGACGCGGTTTTCCGACATGCCGAAAGGACCGGTCTAGACGCCGGACCGGATCACATCGTCCGGGCCTGATCCTCTTTGCGGGAGATCGAAAAAATATCCCACACCGCAATGAACATCGCAGCGATCACGGGGCCGATGACAAAACCGTTCAGCCCGAAAGTCTCGATGCCGCCCAGTGTCGAGATCAATACGACGTAATCCGGCAGCTTGGTGTCCTTGCCCACCAGCATCGGGCGCAGCAGATTATCGACAAGCCCGATGACCAGAAAGCCGTAGGCGATCAGGATCGCACCCTGCAGGAACGAGCCTGTCGCGATGAGATACAGCGCAACCGGCATCCAGACCAGGCCTGAGCCGACCGCCGGCAGTAGCGACAGGAACGCCATCAGCACCGCCCACAGCATCGCTGCATGGATGCCGAGGATCCAGAAAATCAGACCGCCGAGCGCACCCTGCGCAAGAGCCATCAAAAGACTGCCTTTTACTGTCGCGCGGATCACGACGGTGAATTTCTCCAGCAGGGCGTCGCGCAATTCCACACGCAGAGGGATCGCATCCTTGACACGCCGGGAGAGCGCATGGCCATCGCGGAACAGGAAGAACAGCAGGTAAAGCATGATGGCAACATTGACGATGAACTCGAACGTGCTCTGTCCGATGTTCAACGCCTGCGCTGCGATCAGCTGACTGCCCTTGACCAGCCCCGCGGACAGCTTCGCCTGCATTCCGCCGAGACTGGCAATGCCGAAACTTTCGAGGATGCCGGTTGCCCAGTGCGGGAGCGCATCGAGAACCTGCTGAAACAATTTGCCGAAGTCGATTTCACCGGACTGCACTTTCGCGACCACCGCCGCGCCCTGCCGGGTCAGCGAAGCGGCAATCGTTGTCAACGGAAGGATGACGATCATGATGATCAGCACGATCATCGCCAGCGCCGCCAGCGTCGGCCGCTGCGGCATCATCTGCAACAGCCGCCGGTGCACCGGCTCGAACATGATGGCGATCACCACGCCCCACAGGATCGCGCCGTAGAACGAGGTGAGAATCCAGCCCAGGGCCAGCGACACCACAACAATCAGGATCAGGAACGCCCTGTCTTCAATACTGCCGCGCATACCATTGTCCTTTGCCGTTGAGCGCGCCGCCGAAAAAACGCCGCAACGACGTCGCAGCATCGAAAGGGCCTCGGATCTACCTTCAGGCCTAGCATAATTTGTTCTGAGCCGGCTGTGCCTGGACCCGCTACGACCCTATAATGCGTGAAATGATGGAACTTCTGAAATATCGAATCGCCGTCAGGTGCGCCCTTGCTCTCGCTGTCGTGCTGTCTTTCGCCGCGTCTGCCGCACAGGCCCAGGTCGCACCCATCCGGTACTGGTTTCCGGGCGGACCTTTCGGGTTCGGCGGCGACACAACGACGCAATATTGGGGAAGCGCCCCGGACGAGGACGGCTTCCGCAAGGGCTTCTCGTTCAGCAGCTACAGCCTTCCGGCAAATCCATTCACCGTCCCGTTCAGCGCCGGCGTATTCACCGGCGGGAGCGGATTATCGTCCGATGGCGCGCAATACGGCTACAGCTTCAAGGGCCTTGGCGACACGCCAGTGACACTCTTCGGAGGCGTCAGTTCGCTTCGAACGACCCCCGACGTCTTTACATCGATTGTCAGGCCCGGCCTGCAGCAGAGCGATACGCTCGCCACCAGCGTCAACGCCGGCGTCGAATTCAAACCGACCTCTAACCTCACTCTGTCGCTGTCAGGCAGTTTCGTCCAGTCGTCCCCGACCCTCGATACCGATTTGCGCGCGCAATCGCCGTTCGCGCCCAATCCCGGCATCTTCGGCCGACGATAACGTCAGCTCGCTCAGGCGTTCTTCAGCGCGACGCGGAAGGTCGCCTCGGTCTTGGCCTTCACTTCATCGAGCGTGACGCCGTCGGCGAGCTCGATCAGCGCCATGCCGTCATTGCCATGCTTGTCGATGGTGAACACCGCCAGATCGGTGACAACCATATCCACAACGCGCTCGCCGGTCAGCGGCAGGTTGCAGCGATGCAGCAGCTTGGCGCCATCCTTGGCCGAATGTTCCATCACCACAACGACGCGCTTGACGCCGGCGACGAGGTCCATCGCGCCGCCCATGCCCTTCACCATCTTGCCGGGGATCATCCAGTTGGCGAGATCGCCGTTCTCTGCCACCTGCATCGCGCCGAGGATCGACAGGTCGATATGACCGCCACGCACCATCGCGAACGAATCCGCGCTGGAGAAGTAGCTGGTGTCCGGCAATTCGGTCACGGTCTGCTTGCCGGCATTGATGAGGTCGGGATCTTCCTCGCCTTCATACGGGAACGGGCCCATGCCGAGCATGCCGTTCTCGCTCTGCAGCGCCACGTCGACGCCGTCCGGAATGTAGTTGGACACCAGCGTCGGAATGCCGATGCCGAGATTGACGTAATAGCCGTCGCGCAGTTCCTTCGCGGCGCGCGCTGCCATCTGTTCACGGGTCCAGGCCATGAGACTCTCCTTTAAGGAAATCGGTTACGCGCGCTTGCGCAGGGTGCGCTGCTCGATGCGCTTCAGCTTCGGATCGACCGCGATGATACGCTGCACGAAGATGCCGGGCGTATGGATGTGATCGGGATCGATCTCGCCGGCGGGCACCAGATGTTCCACTTCGGCGATGGTCACCTTCGCAGCCGTCGCCATCATCGGGTTAAAATTGCGCGCGGTCTTGCGGTAGACGAGGTTGCCGGCGGTGTCGCCCTTCCAGGCGTGCACGATGGCGAGATCGGCCACGAGACCGGTCTCCATGATGTATTTCTCGCCGTTGAATTCCTTCACTTCCTTGCCTTCGGCAATCAGCGTGCCGACACCGGTCTTGGTGTAGAAGGCCGGAATGCCCGCGCCGCCGGCGCGGATGCGCTCGGCGAGCGTGCCCTGCGGATTGAACTCAAGCTCGAGTTCGCCCGCGAGATACTGCTGTGCGAACAGCTTGTTCTCGCCGACATACGACGAAATCATCTTCTTGATCTGGCGGGTTTCCAGCAGGCGGCTGAGGCCGATGCCGTCCACGCCCGCGTTGTTGGAGACCACGGTCAGGTTCTTGACGCCGGTTTCGCGCAGGGCGTCGGACAGGGTTTCGGCGATACCGCACAGGCCGAAGCCGCCGGACATGACCATCATGCCGTCTTTGACAACACCTTCGAGCGCAGACTTCGCGTCGGGATAAACCTTGTTCATGAGGATGCAACCTGATGGAGGAAAATGGCGGCGGGCCGCTGCGGGTCGGGCGATTATTAGGCGAAACCTTCAAGGGCCGTCAATCGCGCCCGGGGGACCCCGCCGATACCTTCGAATACCTTTGGTTTTGAGGCGCGATTGCAGGGTTTGGGGCTTCGGATGGCCTTGAAAGCGTCAAGAAAAGCAATCAAGTTGCAGCCAGCGCCGCGTCGGGACACGCCGGTGCCTCAGACCCAACCTACCGGATGAATTCATTGACGATGGCCCAAGGGATAAAGCGCCTCGGGATGCCGATTGCGGCATGTCTCGCCGCCGCGCTGCTCGGCCTGACCGCCATTTCCTGGATGATCGACCCGAATGCCGTGCGCCTTTCGGTCGAGAAGCAGATTCGCGCCGCCACCGGTCTCGACTTGATGGTCAATGGCGAAGTGCGCGTGTCGATCTTTCCCGGCAGCGCCATCACCCTGCGGCAGGTCGGACTGAAGGGCGCGGCATCGCGCGGCAGCGGCATTACCGACGAGGCTTTGACGGTCGAGGAACTGACCGCGAATCTGCGCCTGATCCCGCTCCTGATGCGGCGGTATGAAATCGCCGATGTCAGCCTGCAGAATCCGCGGATCAATGTGAAGCGCGGCCCTGACGGCCGCAGCAACTGGTCAGCCATCATCGAGACACTGGCGCGCACCATCAAACCGGGCGTCGATAGCCCGGTGTCGTTCTCCGAAATCCGCATCAAGGATGGCGTCCTCGCCTATCAGAACGAGGCCCGCGGAATCGCCGAGACCGTCAACGGCATCGATCTGTCGCTGGCGTGGCCCTCAATCTCGCGCTCCTTCGCAGCCACCGGACAGTTCAACTGGCGCGGCGAACTGGTCGACGGCAGCCTCAGCATCGCCGACTTCATCGCCGCGCTGTCCGGCGAGCGTTCCGGCATCAAGGTTCGCGTCGCCAGCACGCCGCTGAAGTTCGCGTTCGATGGCGCGATCGCCAACCGCACCAGCCTGCTGATGGAAGGCACAGTGAGCGCGGACAGCCCGTCGCTGCGCAATGCGCTGCGCTGGGCGGGACAGGCGCCTCCCGGCAACGGCGGGCTCGGACGGTTTGCACTCAAGGCCCGCACCAATGTGGTCGGCGAGTCGATCGCACTGACCAACGTCAATCTCGAACTCGACGGCAACACCGCCGAAGGCGTCATCACCTACAGCAACAACGACCGGCAGACGGTTCAGGCTACGCTCGCCGCCGATGCGCTCGACTTCACGCCCTACATCGACACGCTTCGCCTTGTCGCCGGAAGCGCGCGCGACTGGAACCGGCAGCTGTTCGACCTGAGCGGCCTCTCCGCCACCGATCTCGACATGCGGCTGTCGGCAGCGAAAGTCACCATCGGCACCTCGAAGCTCGGCCGCACGGCGCTCGGCGCCAACCTGCGCAGCGCGACGCTGGCGCTTAGCATCGGCGAAGCGCAAATCTACGGCGGCATCCTCAAGGGTTCGTTCGGTGTCACGCGCGCCGACACCGAGGCCGATGTGAAGGCGCAGTTCCAGTTCACCGATGTCGATCTGGCGAGCTGCGTCCAGGAGCTTTTCGGCGTCAACAAACTGACGGGGCGCGGCAATCTCAACTTCGCGCTGGAAGCCAGAGGCGCCAGTCCGTTCACACTGGCGCAATCCCTCGACGGCACCGCGACGCTGACGGGCCATGATGGCGCGATCTCAGGTTTCAACGTGGAGCAATTGCTGAAGCGTCTGGAGCGGCGGCCATTGTCGGGCGCGGGCAATTTCCGCAGCGGCTCGACACCGTTCGATTCGCTCAACATCGCGATCCGCTTCAACGATGGCGTCGCGACTGCGGAAGATGCGCGGATCGAAGGCCCGACCACGCGCGTGCTCCTCACCGGCACGGCATCGGTGCCGGCGCGCGAATATGACCTGAAAGGCGTCGCCAGCCTGATCGCCGCCACCGATGCGCCGCCCGCCTTCCAGTTGCCGTTCGTGGTGCAAGGCCCGTGGGACGATCCGCTGGTGTTCCCGGATTCGGATTCGCTGATCCGCCGTTCACCGGCCTCGGCGCCGCTCCTGGATTCCATCAAGGACCGCAAAACACGCGAAGCGGTGAAGTCCGTGATCGAACGCTTCACCGGCGGCAGGAAGCAGGAGCCTGCAGCGCCTCCGACACAGCCGCAAGCCGCGGCTCCATCGGCCAGCACATCCACGGCGCTGCCGACCCCGGTGCTGCCCGCGCCGATCCCACCTGCGGAAACGCCCGCGCCATCATCGTCTACCGACACGCCAGCATCAGCGCCATCGACAGCACCGGCCGACAGCGCAACGCAAACGTCCCCGCCTGCCGCAGCGGAAAGTCATCCGGAAAAAGCTGACTAGCTTGTTCTGGTCGTCCCGGCGAACGCCGGGACCCATAACCACCAGCTTCTCATTCTATAAAGACTATCGGAAATTCACTGACACGAGCTCCCTGCTGAACACCAGGTTCAGGGAGGATGGGTCCCGGCCTGCGCCGGGACGACTCGTAGAGAGATGCCGCGATAAATTCAAAGCGGCGCAGCGCTCTCGCCCTGATCGCTCGACAGTTTCGATACCAGCGACGCCGCAACAATCACCATCGCCACCGCCGCAACAATCAGCGTGCAGATCGCGTTGATCTCCGGCTTTACCCCGAGCCGCACCTCCGAATAGATCCGGATCGGCAGCGTGGCCGATCCCGGTCCCGTGGTAAAACTCGCAATCACAAGGTCATCGAGCGACAGCGTAAAGGCCAGCATCCATCCAGCGGCAATCGACGGCAGCATCAACGGTAGCGTCACGGCGATGAAGGCGCGCACCGGCGAGCAGCCGAGATCCATCGCTGCTTCTTCAAGGCTGCGGTCCAGCGCGCCGAGCCGCGACTGCACCACCACCGTGACAAAGCACATGGTCAGCGTGGTGTGCGCGATGGTGACGGTCCAGAAGCCGCGCCCGGCATCGATGGCCACGAATAACAACAGCAGCGACAGGCCGGTGATCACTTCCGGCATCACCAGCGGCGCATAGAGCATGCCGGAGAACAGCGTGCGCCCCCCGAAGCGCTCGCCGCGCGACAGCGCCAGCGCCGCCAAGGTCCCGAGCAGTGTCGCCGCCGTGGCCGAGCAGAACGCAACACGCAGGCTCATCCATGTGGCCGACAGCATCGCCTCGTCGTTGAAGAATTCGATGTACCAGCGCAGCGACCAGCCGCCCCACACCGTCACGAGGCGCGAGGCGTTGAACGAGTAGATCACAAGGATCGCAATCGGGAGATACAGGAACGCCATCCCCAGCGCGATGGACGCCATGTTGAAGGTCGAGAAACGCGTGACGTTGCGCGCCGCCATCACTGCGTCTCCAGATGGCGACGCTGGATTTTCTCATAGACCAGCAGCGGGATCAGCAGCACGGCCAGCAATACGATGGCAATGGCGGACGCCACCGGCCAGTCCTTGTTGGTGAAGAACTCCAGCCACAGTGTCTGGCCGATCATCATACGGTCGGACCCCGCCAGCAGATCGGGAATCACGAACTCGCCGACGATCGGAATGAAACACAGCAGGAGACCCGCTCCGACGCCGGGCAGCGACAGCGGGAACGTCACCAACCAGAAGGCTTTCAGCTTCGAGGCGCCGAGATCGGCGGCAGCTTCCAGCAAGGCGCCGTCCATCTTCGACAATGTTGCGTAGAGCGGCAGGATCATGAACGGAAAATATGAGTAGACGATGCCGAGATACATCGCCGTATCGGTCGACAGCCATGCCATCGGCCTGTCGATGATGCCGAGCGCGAGCAGCGTCTTGTTGAGCAGGCCATCGTGCTGGAGCACATTGATCCAGGCATAGATGCGGATCAGGAACGATGTCCAGAACGGCACGATCACCAGCATCATTGCGATGGGTTGCCAGCGCTGCGGCAGGCGCGACATGGCATAAGCCACCGGATAGCCGATCACGAGCAGGATCGCCGTCGATGTGATCGCCACGACGAGGCTGCGAACATAGGAGAGGATGTAAAGATTATCCGAAACCAGCAGCTTGAAGTTCTCGGCTGACAACGCGCTGAGCGCCGTGGTGAACGCATCCCATCCCGCGGCAAGATCGAACACCGGAGTGTAAGGCGGCTGCGCGATGGCAGTCTGTGACAACGCGATCTTCAGCACGAAGCCGAACGGCACCAGAAAGAACAGCACCATCCACAGATACGGCGCGAGC
This sequence comes from uncultured Afipia sp., assembly GCA_964594185.1. Taxonomy (GTDB): domain Bacteria; phylum Pseudomonadota; class Alphaproteobacteria; order Rhizobiales; family Xanthobacteraceae; genus Afipia. The sequence continues at coordinate 16,088 of CAZQMD010000064.1, forward strand.
GCCGCCAGCCGCGCCGGACGGGTGAAGATGCGCCGCCCGCTCATCGGTCCAGCACCACGACGTCGTCAGGCGCGAAGGACACATTCACGCGCTGCCCCACGGAGAACTGATCGGCCGCCACGCGCGTGGCGTTGGCAAACGCAACTCGCAACGATGCACCCTGATCGAGCTTCACACTGTAAACCGAGGCGCTGCCGAGGAAACCTGCGGACGTGATCTCACCTGTAAACGTGTTGATCGCTTTTGGATCATGGGGCACGGCCCGCGACAGACGGATTTTTTCAGGGCGGATCGCGGCGCAGACGCTGCTGGTATCCGACTGAGGCACATGCGAGGCCACGATGGTTCCGGCGCTCGAGGTCGCAATGGTGAAATGCCCGGCCTGCCGCGCGGCCACCTGACCTTCGATCAGATTGATGTCGCCGACAAAGCCTGCAATCCAGCGTGAGTTCGGCACCTCATAGAGCTGGCGCGGCGGCGCCACCTGCACGAGCTTGCCCTTGTCCATCACACCGATCCGGTCGGCGACCGTCATCGCCTCTTCCTGATCGTGGGTGACGATAATAAACGTCATCCCGAGGCGGCGCTGCACCTCAAGGAGTTCAGCCTGTGTGCTTTCGCGCAGCTTCTTGTCGAGCGCGGCGAGAGGTTCGTCGAGCAACAGCATTCGCGGGCGGCGCGCCAGCGATCGCGCCAGCGCCACGCGTTGCCGCTGACCGCCGGACAGTTGATCCGGGCGGCGCTTTTCAAGGCCTTCGAGCCGCACCAGCGCCACCATTTCGGCAACCCGCGCGGCGATTTCGTCCTTCGGCATTCCTGCGCGCTTGAGACCGAACGCGATATTGCCTTCGACGCTCAGATGCGGAAACAGCGCGTAGTTCTGGAACATCATGTTGATGGGTCGCTCGTGCGGCAGCACCTGCGCGATGTCGTGGCCGTCGAGAGTGATGGCGCCCTGATCCGGCGTCTCGAAACCGGCCAGCATGCGCAGCAGCGTGGTCTTGCCGCAACCGCTGGGTCCGAGCAGCGCGAAGAACTCGCCGGGGGCAATGTCGAGCGACAGATCGTCCACTGCGGTGAAGCCGCCGAAGCGTTTCACCACCGACGCGATCCGCAGCAGCGGTTTGTCAGCCGCAGCCGCCATCATGCCGCCGCCATGAAGACTGCAACAGCGTCGCGATCCTGTTGCGACATCGTCAGGCCGAGCTTGGATCGCCGGCAGAGAATGTCGTCGGCGAAACGGGCGAATTCTTCTTTCATCAGATAACGGACCTCCGCGCCGGTGAGGTCATCGCCGAAGCGCGGCCCAAGATCATCCATGCTTTTTGCCGCACCCAGGATTTGCTCGATCCGCGTGCCATAGGCCGAAATCAGCCGTCTCGCGTGGCGTTCGCCAAGAAAACTCCAGCGCTCGCGCGCATCATCGACTCGATCCTCGAAGGCATCGTGAGAAAAATCACCGCCGGGCAGCGGCGCATTCGCGGTCCATGGCCGCGAGGCGGTGAAAAAGCGGGAGAGCTGTGCCAGCGCGCGCTCCGCCCGCCGCCGTGTCCCCGTGGTCGCGCCGCCGATCACCGTCAGCAGCGGCGCCTCGCCGCGCTTGCGGCTGATTTTGATAAAGCCGTCGCGGCGATCGTCGGCAACACAGCCCGCCATCGCATGCAGGACATCCGCCGGCTCGACCCGTTCCCGGAAATAGCGGCTGGCGGCGTTGCAAAGATAGGCGATGTCCTGCGCCCCCACAGAGACCATCGCAGGATCGCCTTCAAAGCCACGTTCGGACATGCCGATCAGCGTGAATTCGCGATGGAAGGGAATGGCGTAGATCATCCGGCGGTCGTCATTCTGAAACGCGTAGACGTTGTCGTGATCGAACAGCCGCTTCACGACGATCTGGCTGGCTTTCGTGAAGCTCGCTTGAACGGCGGGCAAATGCAAGACGGTTTCGGCAACCTGCCGTGTCCACGCGCCACTCGCGTTGACCAGCGCCCGCGCCGTGATGTGCTCGCGGCGACCGCGATTGACGATGGTCAGCTTCCAGACCTCGGACCGCTCGGCCCAGACGCAGCGCGCCCCGGTGTGGATGGATGCGCCGCGTGCGGCCGCATCGACTGCGTTGAGAACCACAAGCCGCGATTCATCGACAGTGCAGTCGGACCAGCCCAGTGCCAGTCCCAGCGAGCGCTTCAGCGGATGCCCCGCCTCGTCGATCGTCAGATCGAGAATCTCCGGGCGCGGCAACTGGCTTTGCCCAGCGAGGCGGTCATAGAAGAAAAGCCCCGCCCGCAACACCGCCGGCGGACGCTCATCGGCATGGAGAGGTAGAATGAAGCGCGTAGGACGCACCAGATGCGGCGCCGTGCGCAGCGCAGTGTCACGCTCGCTGAGTGCCGCCCGCACATGCGGCGCACGGCCACGCTCCAAAGCAATGAAATCGCCATGCATCAGGTGCGGAGCCGCCATGGCCGCGCCACCGCCGAGATCGTTCTGCTCGAATAGCGCGACCCGCAGACCGCGTCCGGCAGCATCGCGCGCGATGGACACGCCGTTGAGACCACCTCCGATGATCGCGAGATCGACATCCGCCATGGGCGATGATCTCCGACGGCCACCATCGTGAGTCAAGCCTGATAGGTTGTACGGAGAACAAGCGCGTCAGCCGGCCTTGCGCGGAATCCTGACGACATCCCCGCCGGACGGACGCTTGGCACGGCCGATCCACTCGGCATAGGTCTCGATCGGCGCAGGCTTGCCCAGCAGATAACCCTGCACCTGGTCGCAGGCTTCATCCGCGAGGAAGGACAATTGTTCCTGGGTTTCCACGCCTTCGGCAACGATGGAAATGTTCAGACCGTGGCCGAGGCCGATCATCGCGCGGATGATGGCGGCCGATTGCGGATTGCGTCCCAGATTCATGACAAAGGCGCGGTCGATCTTGATCTTGTCGAACGGGAACGCCTGCAGATAGGTCAGCGAGGAATAGCCGCTGCCGAAATCGTCCATCGCGATACGCACGCCGAGCGCCTTCAGCCGCCGCAGCAGCGACAGGCCACGATCGAAGTCCTCGATCAGCACGCCTTCGGTGATCTCGAGTTCCAGCCGTCCGGGTGCAAGGCCGGTTTCGAGCAGGATGGAATGAACCAGCCCGACCAGATCGCCGTGGGTGAACTGGGCCGGCGAGAGGTTGACCGAAATCTGCAGATCCTTCGGCCACGACGCTGCCTCGTGGCAGGCCTGGCGCAGAATCCACTCGCCCATTTCAACAATCAGGCCGCTTTCTTCCGCCAGCGGAATAAAATCGCCGGGCGGCACGAAGCCACGCACCGGATGGGTCCACCGTGCCAGCGCCTCGAAGCCGAGAACGTGATCGGTTTTCATTTTGTGGCGCGCACGCGCCTGCGGCTGATAGTGCAGAGACAGTTCGCCGTTGCGGATCGCGGTCGACAGATCCTGATGCAGCGCGCGGCGGTCGCGCAGTTGCTGGTCAAGCTCCATGTCGAAGAAATTGATCGAGCCGCGCGCTTTGGTCTTGGCGCGGAATAGCGCGGCGTCGGCATTGGTGAGCAGCGTTTCGGCGTCGCGGCCGTTGCGCGGATAGACCGAGATACCGATGGTGAGGCCGATACGAACCGCGCGTCCCTCGAACATGAACTCCGTCTCCATCGACTGCATCAGGCGCTTCGCCAGTGCATTCGCGGAATCCGGCTGCAGGCCGTCGATAATCAGGCCGAACTCGTCGCCGCTGAGGCGCGCGACAACGCCGCCGGAAATCACGGATTCGAGACGGCGCGAGAATTCGATCAGCAGCTGATCGCCAACCTCGTGACCGAACACATCGTTGATTTCCTTCAGCCGGTCGAGGTCGAGCGACAGCACCGCGAATTCCTCGTCGGTGTCCTCGCAGGCGTCGATCATCTGCTCCAGCGCCTGCAGGAACGCGGCGCGGTTCGGCAGTTCGGTCAGCGTGTCGTGATACGCCATATGCGCCATGCGCGATTCGGTTTCGCGCCGGTCGGTGATGTCTTCGTTGGTCTTGATCAGGTATTGCGGGTTGCCCGCATCATCGAGCACGGTCACGCGCCGGGTCAGGAACAGGCGCAGTCCGTTCTCGGTCTGGATCGGATGTTCTTCGGTGACAATGCCACGCTTGCGCACGGCATCATCGTCGCGCTTGCGGATGAAGGTGACGTCGGTCGGATTGTAGATATCCTCGATGGTCCGGCCGATCAGGTCTTCGCGGGACCGGTTCAGCGTCGCGGCGGCGCCGCGGTTGGCAAGCACGTACTGGCCGTCGCTCAGCCGCTTCACCACCACCGAAACCGGGATGTTGTCGACAACGGTTTCCAGGAACTTCTTTGCGCTTTGAACTTCGCGCGACAGCGACCTGCGCTCGGTCACGTCCTCGAACAATGACACCAGAAATTCCGGCTTGCCCTTTTCGTCGCGCGCGACCATGCGATTGCAGGGGACAAGGCGCCGCTCGCCGTGATGCGGGCTCG
>CAZQMD010000065.1:0-20135 GCA_964594185.1 uncultured Afipia sp.
CGACTGACTCGGTCGACGGCCAGCGTTCGCGCCCGTCCGGCGTGATGCGCTTCGATTTATTGAAGGTGGTGGGATCGAGGCCCGCGCGTTTGGCGAGCGCGGACGCTGACAATCCTGCGCGTTCGGCAAGGCGATCAAGCGCATTCCAGATTTGATCGTGGGTCAACATGAGAAGGGCCGGGTGTCTGGCCCAGCCGACCGGACCAGGCAGTGGATTTTATGGAAAGCTAGGAATTATTACCTTGAATCGCACAGATCTGCAATGCATGGCAATCCCGTCAACGCCGCCCTTGAAGTGGCCCGGATGCGCCGATACGGTCTGCCGGGCATTGGCCCAAACATCAGAAATTCTCCAACAAATTCAATAGCTAGCGAGAGCCCGGCAACCGTGCCCACCATTTACAAGATTTGTTCGGCTTCGGCCTGGCGCGAAGCCGAGCGGCAGGGTGCCTTTCGCGGCAGCCCCGACGACAAGCGCGACGGCTTTATCCATTTTTCCACGGCCTCCCAGGTGGCGGGGACGGTGGCCAGGCATTTTGCCGGACAGGCGGGGCTGTTTCTGATTGCGGTCGATAGCGCGACATTGGGCGATGCATTGAAGTGGGAGCCGTCGCGCGGTGGAGACCTGTTTCCGCATCTCTACGGCGAACTCGACACCGGCGAGGTTCTCGACATTCGTGACCTGCGTGTCAGGTCCGACGGCTCGCACGATATTCCGGAGTTGGCATCGTGATCCGTGCTTTCGATTCGCTCACACTGCCGTTGTTGCGCCGTATCGATCCGGAAGATGCGCACCGGCTGGCAATCGCCGGATTGCGCCTGTTGCCGCCGGGCAAGCCGCGTGCGAGCGACCCGAAATTGGCCGTGCGTGCGTTCGGCCTGAATTTCCCGAATCCTGTCGGCATGGCGGCGGGCTTCGACAAGAACGCGGAGGCTCCCGACGCACTGCTGAAACTCGGCTTCGGCTTTGTCGAAATCGGCTCGGTGACGCCGAAGCCGCAGGACGGCAATCCGCGTCCGCGCTTGTTTCGCCTCGAGCAGGATTCCGGCGTGATCAACCGGATGGGTTTCAACAACGATGGCGCAGAAGCTGTGTTGCGCCGTCTTGCGACGCGCGCGCGGCATGGCGGCATTGTCGGTGTCAATGTCGGCGCCAACAAGGATTCGGCGGATCGCACGGCGGACTATGTCCGGCTGATCGAACTGTTTGCGCCGGTGGCCAGCTATTTCACGGTCAATATCTCGTCGCCCAACACACCGGGCCTGCGCAATCTGCAGCAGGCGGCGGCGCTCGATGATCTTCTGGCGCGGGTGATCGATGCGCGCGAGCGTGTCCGCAAGAATGCGGGCGATTCGCCACTGTTGCTCAAGGTCGCGCCCGATCTCACGCTGCAGGAATTGGACGATGTGGTTCACATCGCGCGCTCGCGGCGGGTCGATGGCATGATCGTCGCCAACACCACACTGTCGCGGCCAGCGTCTCTGCGTGAACAGGCCAAAGCGAAAGAGCAGGGTGGTTTGTCCGGGCGTCCACTCTTGAGATTGTCCACGCGCATGGTCGCGGAAACCTATGTGCGCGCCGAGGGCGCGTTTCCGCTGATCGGTGTCGGCGGCATCGATTCCGGCGGCGCGGCGCTGATGAAAATCCGCGCCGGTGCGACGCTGATCCAGCTCTATTCGTCGCTGGTCTACAAGGGCCTCGGTCTTGTCGAGGACATCAAGGCCGATCTCGTGTCCACGCTGCGGCGGACCGGACGCGAGAGTCTTTCCGAAATCGTCGGTGCGGATGCCGCGACGATTACTGCGGAGCCCTGGCCGGAGTAAGCTGCGGCGCGGCTTCGGCGAATGTGTTTCGCGCCAGTACAGGGTAGCGCCAGGCCTGCAGCAGCCCGCGCGCCATGAAGAACAGCAGAAGCGCGCCCCACAGGCCGGCATTCCCGAACGGCAGCAGCATCCACCATGCTGCTAGATAGATGATGAACGACGCGACCATCAGGTTGCGCATGTCCCGCGCCCAGGTCGCGCCGATATAGATGCCGTCAAAGCTGTAGGCCATGACGCCGCAGACCGGCGCCAGCGCGGCAAGCCACATGAAATTGCGTGCGGCGGCGCGAACCTCCGGACTGGTTGTGATGGCGTCGATCAGCGGCGCGCCAGCCAGCGCGAAGATCAGCGTCACCGTCGCGCCGAACACGAAGCCCCAGATAGTGACGAGCTTGACGGCCTGCGCGAAGCCGTGACGGTCGCGTGCGCCGACGCTGCGTCCGCATAGCTGTTCGGCGGCGTTGGCGAGGCCATCGAGAAAGAACGAGCCGATCAGGATGAAGTTGTTTAGGACAGCATTGGCGGCCAGCACGTTGTCTCCGGCGCGTGCACCCTGCGCCGTGAAGAACAGAAAGGCCGCGATCAGCGCCGCCGTACGGATCATGATGTCGCGGTTGATCGCCAGCATATGCAGAAGCTTAGTGCGGTCGAGAAGCACATCGCGCGGCACGCCGATCCGCCCACCAAGGCTTCGCCATGCCACAACCGCGCCCGCGAGAAGCCCGATGGCTTCCGCGATGACCGCTGCAATCGCAGCGCCCGCGATACCCGTTCCGAGGCCAAGCACCAGCCACGCCGTCAGCGCCATGTTGACCACATTGATGATGACCTGAAGCGCCAGCGCCGTACCGGTGCGCGCCTGCCCGACCAGCCAGCCGAGCAACACATAGTTCGCCAGTACGAAAGGCGCGGACCACAGCCGGATTGCAAAATAGAGCTTAGCTGCGCTGGTGACGGCTTCGCTGCCGCCCATCAGGCTAAAGATCAGCGCAGAGAGCGGTGAATGGAGTGCGATGAGAAGCAGGCCCACGGCGGCGGCGATCAGCAGTGCGCGGGCGAGAACGGCGCGAATTTCAAGCCGGTCATCCGCACCGACCGCCTGCGCGGTAAAGGCAACAGTCCCCATGCGCAGAAAACCGAACAGCCAGAACATGCAGTCGAACACGATGGAGGCAATGGCGACGCCGCCGAGCAGATAGGGTTCGCCAAGACGGCCCACCGCTGCGGTCGCGACGACGCCGAGAAACGGCGTCGTCAGATTGGCCAGCATCGCCGGAGCGGCGATGGCGAAAACGCGTCCGCTGGTGACCTGAAACGTTCCGCTCAATCAGCGTGGCCGCTGAGTGCTAAACAACCGCATGATCAGCCAGATCGGGATCACGATCACCGCGCCGAGCAGGAAGTAGCGCCACACGCCGTTGACGAAATCGAAGCCGAGACTCCAGACCCAGTCGATCAGGCGGCGGATGCTGTAGACGATGTTCCACGGATCGAAGCCGATCGCGGCGAGCACGACGCCGACCAGGAGCGACAGCAGCACCAGCCGCAGCAACACCGACAATGGCGAACCGCCGAGGAAGCGCGACAGGGCGTCGTCGTTTCTGGCTGGCAATTCCTTCACATCGTCCGGCATCGTGGTCTCCCAAGGTGAGTGCGTCGCCGCACAATAGCACGGCAGATGGGGGACTGTCTTGCCGTCGTCAATGGCTGTCGGCAGCAGCGGGAGAGAGAATCTTGCTCTCGGAGATTAACATCCGTTCAAGTGTGTCCAGCCGGTCGGCGTCGCGGGGCGGTTTGTCCCAGCGCAACCGGCTGATGCGGGGGAAGCGCATGGCGACGCCGGATTTGTGCCGTGCCGAGCGCGCCAGACCCTCGAATGCGACTTCGAACACCAGTCCCTGATCCGGTTCATGCACCACATGACGTACCGGACCGAATTTTTCGGTGGTGTGACGGCGAACGAAACGGTCGATTTGAATCAACTCCTCGTCGGTAAATCCGAAATAGGCCTTGCCGACAGGTACGAGCTGGTCAGCGCCGTCGATGCTGGTCCAGACGCCGAACGTGTAATCGGAATAATACGACGAGCGCTTGCCGTGGCCGCGCTGCGCATACATCAGGACGGCGTCGATGATGTGCGGATCGCGTTTCCATTTCCACCATTGGCCTTTCGGACGTCCGGGAAGATACGGAGCATCGCGCCGTTTCAGCATCACGCCTTCGACCGCGTCGGAATCGTCCCCGGCTCCGGCACTCGCAGGATTGCCGCGGGCGGCGGCGAGGTCGTCCCAGCTCTTGAAGGTTACCTGCGGCGACAGATCGATGCGCGGATCGGCCAACTGCGCGACAAAGGCTTCGAGCTTTGCGCGCCGTTCGCTGAATGTCAGCATGCGCAGATCGTTCTCGCCGTCGCTAAGCAGGTCGTAGGCGCGCAGATGGATCGGATAATCCTTCATCAGCTTCGGCGTCACTGATTTGCGGTTCAATCGCTGTTGGAGCACGTTGAATGTCTGCACGCGCCCCTCGCGCAGTACCAGCAATTCGCCGTCGAGCGCGCCAAGAAGGCGCAATGAGGTCACAAGGTCAGGAAAGCTTGTGGTGATGTCTTCGCCGGTGCGCGAATAGAGGCGCGTGACGATGTTATCCTTCTCATCAAGGCCGCTCACCGCCTGCACCCGGATGCCGTCCCATTTCCATTCGGCGGTGAAGTCTTCCGGTGCGAGATTGGTGAAATCGGTCTCCTCGATGGCATGCGCCAGCATCACCGGGCGGAAGGGCGCGGGATCGCGATTGACCGGCTTGTCTGCGCGCCCCTCTAACCAGGCGAACAGATCGAGATAGGGCGGCGCAAGCCCCGGCCAGATCAGTTCGACGTCGTGGGCGTCCTTGTCGCCAAGTGCGGCGGCAGCAGTTTTTGCCAGCCGTGCGGAAACACCGATCCGCAGGCCGCCCGTCACCAGTTTCAGGAGCGCCCAGCGCCCGGTCTCGTCGAGTTCATCCAGCCAGCGCACCAGTTGTGCGGGAATCTCCGTCTTGCCGAGCGTGTTAAAGGTGGTGACCACCTCCGTCAGTGTCGGCGGTGGCGGCGAATTGGTCGCGCGCCTATCGGCGGGCCACATCAGCGCGACGGTTTCCGACAGATCGCCGACGTAATCGTAAGACAGTGCAAACAGCGTCGGATCGGTGCGTGCGGCAATCAGGTCGCGAATAAGCCCGGCCTTGGCATGCCGAAACGACAGCGCGCCGGTCAATGCCGCAAGCGCCCAGCCGCGATCGGGATCAGGCACCTCGCGAAAGTAGCTCGTGATCAGCCGCAGCTTGTTGTTGCGGCCGGGTTCATAGGCCAAGCGATCGAGCAGGTGCGCGAAACGGTTCATGACGCCGCCTCGTCAGGCGTTACGCCTTCGTCCTCGTCACCATAGCCGACCAGCGCGAGCGGGCGTGCTTTCAATCCCTCCGACTGGCACCAGTGCACCAGCGCGTCTTCCTGCCCGTGGGTGACCCAGATTTCGCCGGCGCCGGTCGCGCTGATGGTGGCGCAGAGGCCGTCCCAGTCGGCATGATCGGAAATCACCAATGGCAGTTCGATGCCTTTTTGGCGCGCGCGGGCGCGCACCCGCATCCAGCCCGAGGCGAACGCGGCGACCGGATCGGGAAACCGCCGCGTCCAGACGTCAGTGATGGCGGAGGGCGGCGCGAGGGTGATGGTTCCGGCGAGATCGGCTTTCTTCATGCCCTTGGCCATGCGCAATTCGCCAAGATCGATGCCGCGGCTTTCATAGTAGCGGGTGATCTTCTCCATCGCGCCGTGCAGATAGATCGGCGCGTCGTAACCGGCCGCGCGAATGAGCGCGATCACGCGCTGCGCCTTCCCGAGCGAATAGGCGCCGACCAGATGTGCGCGCTCTGGAAATAATTTCACCGACGCCAGCAGTTTTTCAATCTCGCCAACAGGATCGCTGTGACGGAACACCGGCAGTCCGAATGTCGCTTCAGTGATGAACACGTCGCAGGGCACGATTTCGAACGGCGCGCAGGTCGGATCGGGCGTATCCTTGTAATCGCCCGATGCGACGATTTTTGTTTTGCCGTGGGTCACCGCGATCTGCGCCGACCCCAATACATGGCCTGCCGGGTGAAACCTGACGCTGACCTCGCCCAGCTTGACGGTTTCGCCATAGGAAATCGCCTGCGTGCGGTCGGCGAAATTGTCGCCGTAACGCAGCCGCATCATGTCGAGGGTTTCCTGCGTGGCGAGCACCGCGCCGTGACCCGGGCGGGCATGGTCGGAATGGCCGTGGGTGATCAGCGCCCGCTCCACCGGCCGCACCGGGTCGATATGAAAGCCGCCGGGCTTGCAGCACAGGCCGGCGGCAACAGGCATCAGGATGTCTTGCGGACGCATGTGCGCTATATAGTCGCTCTGAAAGCGCGCGGGAGTCTGGTACATCCCGCGCGGCTTCTGTTTTGGGGTTCAGATCAAGTCCATGCCTGCCGCGTTGTTCCTGTCTTCCGGAAACCTGATCGCCGACCGGCGTTATGACTTCGGGCGCGATCTGCAATTGCGCGGCGATCTTGCGGCCGCTGCCGATCTGATGGTGCAGGCAATCGAACTCGCGCCCGGCTTTGCATCGGCATGGTTTGCACTTGGCGATCTGCGCGAGCAACTCGGCCAGCGCGACGAAGCGATTGCGGCATTCCTGCGCGCGCGGGATTGCGATGCGGACGATCGCCACGGCGCCAAGGTGCGGCTGATGCGGCTCGGTGCGGAAGATCTCTCCACCATGCCGCCGGGTTATGTGCGTGCACTGTTCGATCAATATGCGCCTCGGTTCGACAAGGTGCTGGTGAACGATCTGGATTATCGCGGCCCAGAGGTGTTGCTGAAAGCGGTGCTGGCTGCGCGTCACGCGCAAAAATTACCCGCGCGCTTCAGACGTGCGATCGATCTCGGCTGCGGTACGGGTCTTGTCGCGCGGGAGTTCTCATCGCTGGTGGATGAATTCGTCGGTATCGATCTGTCGTCCGGGATGATCGAACGCGCCCGCGCGACCGGTCTTTATGCGCGCCTCGATGTCACGGACATGCTGCAGGGTCTTTGCGCGGAAGACGAAACCAGCGCAGAGCTGATCGTTGCCGCCGATGCGTTTGTCTATGTGCCCGAACTGGATGGGCTGCTGCGCGAGGCGGCGCGTGTGCTGAAGCCGCAGGGCTTGCTCGCGTTTACAGTCGAGACGCATGGTGGCGCCGGTGTGATCCTTGGGGCCGGTCTGCGATATGCCCACGGCGAGGCTTATGTGCGTGACGCCGTTGCCGATGCCGGTTTGAGGCTTTGCGAGATCAATGCGGTATCCACACGCATTGAGGCTGGCGACGACGTTCCGGGATTGGCCGTCACCGCCAGCAGGGCTTGAGCCTGCTCAGTAAGCCGCAGTCACCGGTGCATTGAAGTGATAATTCACACCGGTGCGGAAGATGTGATTGGTCTCTTCCGTCGTCAGGTTGTGCTGAATGCCGTTGAGATTGTAGCTGTTCGATGAACTGCCGAGATCGATATAGAGATACTCGGTCTTCACCGTCCATTGGCCAGGCTTGAACCAGTCGAACAGTTCAAGCGGCGTCTCGACGCCGGCACCGAGCGCCCAGCCTGCACGGACGTCCTTGAAACTCGTCCTGTCGTTGATTCCAAGGGTGGTGATGGCTTCAGTGATCCGTGTTTTGACCTCGCCGTAGGCGAGACCGCCGGTGGCGTAGAACAGCGTTGGACCAACGCCGTATCCGATGCGTCCGCGCACGGTGCCGAACCAGTCCAGCTTCTGGCGGTAGGTTGCCGAGGCAATTGGCGTGCACGTAAACAGGCAGCTGCGATCGGTCTCCTGTGTCGAATACTGAATATCGCTTTCGACGCCGTACACGACATTGCCGCGCTGCCAGTTGTACCCGGCCTGCAGACCGCCGTTGTAGCCGCGCGGTGCGAGATCGAAACTGTTGTTGAATGTCGGGCCGCTTGCGATGCTGTGGGTGGTCGCATCGCGGGCGATGCCCGAACCGCCATTGCCGCCTGCATAGAAGCCGGTCCAGTTCGCGGCAGGCGTGATCGCCAGCAGGCTGCCGTTGCCGCCGATCCGGTAATTGACACCGGCGCGGAAAATGCTCTCACGAACTTCGGTGCCGATTACGTGCGGCGTTCCGCCGAGCATGAACGCCTGGTTGATCGAGCCGAGATCGACATAGAGATATTCGATCTTCGCGGTCCAGTTGCCGCCGACGGCTGCTTCAATGCCGCTGCCCAGCGCGAAACCGGTCCTGGTCTGCTCGGTGGCGAATGTGGCACTAATGCCGTTGAGGCGCTCCGCATCGCTCACCTTGACGCCGCCATAAGCGAAGCCGCCGGTGAAGTAATTGAGGATCGGGCCGGAAGCATAGCCGACACGGCCACGCAGGGTGCCGAACCAGCTCATGTCCTGCCGGAGCACGGCGCCGGTCAAGGCGTTGCAGGTCAGGATGCAGTTCGCATGGTTCTCGGTGCCGATGCCCTGGATGTCGGCTTCGGCGCCGACTACCCAGTTGCCGAACTGATAATTGTATCCGGCCTGACCGCCGCCAACGACGCCGAGCGATGCGAGATTGAATGTTTCGAACGACCCGCCGAGGCCAAGCACATCGAGGCCCGAGCGGCCTTCGCCGCCGACGGCGAGGCCGACGTTCACGCCGGCATAAAATCCCGTCCAGTCATAGGTGGTCGTTGCGACAGGCGCTTTCTTGAAGGCGATCTTGGCGGGGAGATCCGCAGCCTGAGCGCTTGCCGTCGTTGCGACAAGTGCGGCCGCGATCAAAAACTTCTGCATGCGATTCCAATTCAAAACCCGATGCTGTTTAGCGGGTAACGGGCTGTTTTGCTGTACCTTGCGGGCCACACATGAGCCAAATTGTCGCATCGCGACTTCAGGAATTCTGCTGAAATCAAAGAGGGTTAGCACCCTGACGGGCGAAATGACCCAGGCCGCCATGCAAAAAGAGCCAGGCACGACACCAAAACGCAAGACAGGGGTTCAGGACCCGGCACGATGGCGTCATCTGCGTCTCGTCCGCAATGAACAGGTGTGGACAGTCAAAGGCATCGCAGAATGCCGCGTGGCCAATTCAGGGAGACAACACAAAAATGAAAACGACCACCAAATCGTTCGCGACCGGTGCGGCGCTCGCGGCTGCCGTTCTGATGGCCGCATCCGCCGCGCAGGCGCAGAAGAAATACGATCCGGGTGCGAGCGACACCGAGATCAAGCTCGGCCAGACCGTGCCGCATTCGGGACCTGGATCGCTCTATGGCGTGCTGGGCCGCGTCGCGACCGCCTATTTCGAGATGATCAACGACAAGGGCGGCATCAACGGGCGCAAGATCGAGATGCTGTCGCTGGACGACTCCTATTCGGCTCCGAAGACGGTAGAGGCGACGCGCCGGCTGGTGGAGCAGGACGAGGTGCTGGCGCTGTTCGGCTCGCTCGGCACCGCTCCGCAGACCGCCGTGCACAAGTATCTCAATTCCAAGGGTGTGCCTCAGCTTCTGCTGAACACCGGTGCGTCCAAATGGAACGACCCGAAGAATTACAAATGGACCATGGCGGGACTGCCGCTCTATCCGACCGAAGCGCGTATTCTGGCGAAACACGTGATCAGCGTGAAGCCGAACGCGAAGGTCGCGATTCTTTATCAGAACGACGATTTTGGCCGCGACTTCCTCGGCCCGTTCAAGGAGGTGCTGGCGCAGGCCGGTGGCAAGGCGATCGTTGTCGCGGAGGCCACTTACGACCTGACCGATCCGACCATCGACTCGCAACTTATCAACCTGTCCAAGTCGGGTGCGGATGTGTTCTTCAACATAACCACCGGCAAGGCGACGTCGCAGTCGGTGCGCAAGGTGGTTGAACTCGGCTGGAAGCCGCTGCATCTCCTGACCGCAGGTTCCACCGGGCGCTCGATCCTGAATGCCGCGGGCCTCGACAACGCGACGGGCATTGTCGCCATGCGTTATGCCAAGGAAGTTGGCGTGCCGCGGTGGGAGAAGGACCCGGATGTGATGGGCTTCGAGGAACTGCGCAAGAAATATCTCCCGAACGTCGATCCCGACAACACCATCGCCTATGCGGGCTACGGTCAGGCGGTGACCATGGCCGAAATCCTGCGCCGCTGCGGCGACGATCTGACCCGCGCCAATGTGCTGAAGCAGGCGCAGTCGCTGGCGGGTTTCCATTCGCCCTACATGCTGGACGGCATCACCTACAGCTTCACGCCGGACAATTATACGCCGATGAAGACGCTGCATATCGCGACCTTCAACGGCAAGGACTGGGACATTTCCGACAAGCCGGTTACGGAATAACGCAGCGAAGCGGAGGCGGATTGTCCGTCTCCGCCCTCGACCGGACGCCTGCAACGTCTTACCTCTAGGGCGTGGATACCAAAGTTCCGACATCGCCTGATTTGCTGCCCGAGATTTTCCAGCGCTGGTTTGCCGCGCGGGGCTGGTCGCCGCGCGCGCATCAGCTCGATCTGCTGGCCAAAGCACAGGACAATCGGTCCGCTCTGCTGATCGCTCCAACCGGCGCGGGAAAGACGCTCGCGGGATTTTTGCCGACACTGGTAGAACTCGGTGCTCCCCAACAGAAATCCGCCAAGACATTCTCGACCGGACGCAGCGTGGCGCGCAGCGGCGGTCTGCACACGCTTTACATCTCGCCGCTGAAGGCGCTGGCGGTGGACATCGCCCGCAATCTCGAAAAGCCGATTGCCGACATGAAGCTGCCGGTCCGTGTTGAAACGCGCACCGGCGACACGCCGGTGTCGCGGCGTCAGCGGCAGCGCAAGCATCCGCCCGATATTCTGCTGACCACGCCTGAGCAACTTGCACTGCTGCTGTCGTCTGACGATGCACCTTATCTGTTCTCGTCGCTGAAGCGGATCGTGCTCGACGAACTGCATGCGCTGGTGACCTCGAAGCGCGGCGATCTGCTCTCGCTCGGTCTTGCGCGGCTGTGGCGGCTTGCGCCGCAGGCGACGACCGTGGGCTTGTCCGCGACGGTCGCGGAGCCGGATGACTTGCGCCGCTATCTGATGCCGCAGCAATCCGGCACGGAGGGCATGGCCGATCTCGTCATTGCAGACGCCGGAGCCGCGCCCATTGTCGAAATGCTCGACACCAAGGAGCGTTTGCCGTGGGCCGGGCATATGGCACGTCATGCGCTTGGCGAAATCTACGATCTCATCAAGGCCAACAAGACCTCGCTGATGTTCGTCAACACGCGCGCGCAGGCCGAGATGCTGTTTCAGGATCTCTGGCGCATCAACGAGGATGGATTGGCCATTGCGCTCCACCATGGGTCGCTCGATGTCGCACAGCGCCGCAAGGTTGAGGACGCCATGGCGGCGGGGAAACTGCGCGGTGTGGTCTGTACCTCGTCGCTCGATCTCGGCATCGACTGGGGCGATATCGATCTCGTGATCAATGTCGGTGCACCGAAGGGCGCGTCACGTTTGATGCAGCGGATCGGCCGCGCCAATCACCGCCTCGACGAACCGTCACGCGCGGTCATGGTTCCAGCCAATCGTTTTGAGGTGCTGGAATGCCGAGCCGCTATCGACGCGGTGGCGGAAAATGCGCAGGACACGCCGCCGCAGCGGACCGGCTCGCTCGACGTGCTGGCGCAGCATGTTCTCGGCTGCGCATGCGGCGAACCGTTTCTTGCCGATGCGCTTTATGACGAGGTGCGCAGCGCCGCGCCTTACATGACTCTCCCGCGAAGCGATTTCGATGATGTGATCGATTTCGTCGCCACCGGTGGCTATGCGCTGAAAAGCTATGAACGTTTTGCCCGCATCAAACAGGACAAGACGGGCCGCTGGCGGGTCACCAATCCGAAGGTGCGCCAGAGTTATCGTCTCAATGTCGGCACCATCGTCGAAGAGCCGATGCTGAAGGTGAAGCTGGTGCGTGGGCGTTCAAAGGGTTCCGGTTCGACCGGCGCCATCGCGCGCGGCGGGCGCATGCTCGGCCAGATCGAGGAATACTTTATTGAAGGCCTCGTGCCCGGCGACACGTTCGTGTTCGGCGGCGAAGTGGTGCGTTACGAAGCCTTGATGGAAGACGAGGTCTACGTTTCGCGCAGCAATGACGCCAACGCCAAGGTGCCGTCATACATGGGCGGCAAGTTTCCGCTCTCGACCTATCTTGCGGAGCGCGTGCGGCTGCTGCTGGCCGATCAGCGCGCGTGGAGGGGTTTGCCCGATCAGGTGCGTGAATGGTTGTCGCTGCAAGCCGCATTTTCGCGTGTGCCGGGGCCGCGCGAACTGGTCGTGGAAACATTCCCGCGCGCCGACAAGCACTATCTCGTCTGTTATCCGTTCGAAGGCCGTCTTGCGCACCAGACGCTCGGCATGCTGCTGACGCGGCGGCTGGAACGCGCCCGCGCCAAGCCGCTCGGCTTCGTGGCCAACGAATATGCCCTTGCGGTGTGGTCGCTTGGCGACATGTCGTCCATGATCCGGGGCGGACGGTTCGATCTCGATGCGCTGTTCGATGCGGACATGCTCGGCGACGATCTTGAGGCGTGGCTTGCGGAATCCGCGTTGATGAAGCGGACGTTTCGCACCTGCGCGGTCATCTCGGGCCTGATCGCGCGCCGGTTCACCGGCGAAGAGAAATCGCGGCGGCAGGTGCTGTTCTCGACCGATCTCGTCTACGACGTCTTGCGCAAGCATCAGCCCGATCACGTGCTGCTGCGTGCGGCGCGGGCCGATGCCGCGACCGGCCTTTTGGATATTCGCCGCCTCAGCGATATGCTGATCCGAATTAAGGGCCGAATCACGCACAAGGAACTCGACCGGGTTTCTCCGCTCGCAGTGCCCGTGATGCTGGAAATCGGCCGCGAAGCGGTTTATGGCGAGGCATCGGACGAGTTATTGGCGGAGGCCGCCGAGGAACTCGTCAAAGAGGCGATGCCGCCCGATTGAGATTGATGAAAGATGCAAGGCGCGCAGGCGACAGAACGGGTTCCGGAAGTCACTGTCGCAGGCGTGACTTTCACGGCGGACCTTACGGGCGGTTTGTTCTGGCAGGAAGAACGGCTGCTGGTTGTGTCCGATCTGCATCTGGAAAAGGGATCGAGTTTCGCGCAACGCGGCGTGCTGCTGCCGCCGTTCGACACGGCCGCGACGTTGGCGCAGTTGAGCGCGGTGATCGCACGGCATGATCCGCGCACGGTGATCGCGCTCGGTGACAGTTTTCACGACCGCACGGCGCATGAGCGATTGTCGCCCGATGATCGCGATGCGCTGTCGGCCTTGCAGATGCGCCGCGACTGGATCTGGATTTCAGGTAATCACGATCCAGAATTGCCACGGGATTTCGGCGGTACGGTCGCGGATGAAGTTGCGATCGGGCCGATCGTGTTTCGCCACGAGCCAACCGGAGCGGTTGGCGAAATCGCAGGCCATCTTCATCCCAAGGCGCGGGTGTCGACGCGCGGACGTTCGGTCGAGCGGCGATGCTTCGCCAGCGACGGGGAACGGGCGGTGATGCCGGCATTCGGCGCCTATACCGGCGGCCTGAGCATTCGCGATGTGGCTTTCGCGGCAGTCTTCCAGACGCTGGCCTTCACCGCGCATGTGCTCGGTGACCGTCGGGTGCACACCATCGCGGCGTCACGGTGTTATTAAGAATCTAAGCCGCCTTCGCCTGCACGCTGCTGCAGAATTCCGCGAGTCTGTCGGCGAGACGCAATGTTGCGGGGCTTGCGTCCGGCGACGCCATTAGCGCCACTTCGGTCTTGTCGATAGGCGCGAAGCCGTCCTTTGCGGTCAGAACCTGATGGTCGGCTTTGATTGCTATCTCCGACAGAATGCTCAGACCAAGTCCCGCCGCGACCGCTGCCTGAATGCCGGCGAGGCTCGAGCTGGTGTACGACATGTGCCACGAGCGCCCCGTGCTTTCGATCGCATGAATGGCGCCGGCACGGTAGAGACAGCCCGGCGGAAAGCCGATCAGCGGGATTGAAGCGACGTCAGAACTGATGGGATGCGCCTTGCTGGTCACCCAGTGAATCCGCTCGGGCCACACCGCAATGCCGCCTTTCTCGCCCGCCGCACGCTTCAGCAAAGCCAGATCGATTTCGCCGCGATCGAGACAACGGCGCAGATTGGCGCTTTGATCGGCGCGGACATCGAGCCGCATGCCGGGATGCGAGCGCGAGAAACTCGCCAGCAGCTTGGTCAGGCGATAGGCGGCGAAATCTTCAGGAATGCCGAGCCGCACCACGCCCTGATGATCCGGCTGCGCCAGCACATCGCGGGCTTCTTCGGCGAGCGACAGCAGACGACGCGCATAGGACAGGAGACGCTCGCCGGCTTCCGTCGGCGTGACGTCCTTGCCGTCGCGATTGAGCAGCACCTGGCCGAGATCGTCCTCAAGCCGCCTGATCTGCTGGCTCACCGTTGATTGCGTGCGGTGGACCCGCTCGCCGGCGCGGGTGAACCCGCGCGACTCCACGACCGAAACGAAGCTGCGCAACAGGTCCAGATCGAGCATGGCGCTCACCATTTAAAAATCCACTGATGATGATTTTATCATTTAATTTCCAAATGACAAGGCGCGGGCCTAGACCGGCAGGCAAGGAGAGCCGCCATGACTATCGCCGCCCCCGTTGTTCCGTCCCGTCCGTCATTCAATACCTTGCCGCTCACCATCGCCCTGTTTTGCCTGCTGTGGAGCTTTGCCTTTGTCGCGGGGAAGGTCGGCGTCACGTATTGTCCGCCGCTGATCCTGCTTGCTGCACGGTTTTCGCTCGCGGGCATCCTGATTCTCGGTTTCACTGGCCTGCGCGGCGGCTGGTCGCTATCGCGCCGCGATGTCGCTGCCTTCGCCGTGATCGGCATCGCCAACAACGCGCTCTATCTCGGGCTCGGCTATACCGGGCTGAAGACGATCTCGGCCGGACTCGGTGGCCTGATCGTCAGCACCAATCCGGTGTTCACCGCCGTCTTTGCCGCGCTGTTTCTTGGCGAGGCGCTGACATGGCGCAAGGTCGCCGGATTGCTGCTCGGCGTGGCGGGTGTGGCCATGATTGTGTGGCACCGCGTGGGCGTCGGGACGGACAGCGCCGATGGAATCGTCTTCACGCTGGCGTCGCTGGCCTCCATCGTTGCGGGCACCATTCTTTTCAAGGTACTGGCGCCGAAGGGCAGTCTGTGGGTCGGCAATGGCGTGCAGAATCTCTCCGCGGGTCTCGTCCTCATTCCGTTCGCCGCGACCTTTTCCAGCGCTAGCGACATCGTTCCGAATTGGGAATTACTGGGCGCGTTCGCCTATCTCGTTCTGCTCGGCTCGATCCTGTCCTATGTGCTGTGGTTTCACCTGCTGAAAGTGTGCGGAGCGACTGCCGCCAGCGCGTATCACTTCCTGATGCCCCCGCTCGGCATGCTGTTCGCGTGGATGGTGCTCGGCGAACATGTGGCGGCTTGGGATCTGCTCGGCATACTTCCGGTCGCGCTCGGGATTTATCTGGTGACCCGGCCGTCGACGCCGCCGATTAGGACATGATTTGATCTGCCCCATGGACTGTGGCCCGCGGCCCCGCCAGACTTGGTGGAACCGAAGCTGGTGCGGGCCGTTGTCGGTCGCGGCTGGATATGGGCATGGCACATCAGAGAACCGACCATCGCAAGAAAGCGCATCAGGACGATGCAGCCCATCAGGACAAGAAACCCGAGCCGTTCAGCCTGCGCGGCTTTCTGAAAACCCTCGGTCCCGGCCTCATCACCGGCGCCTCGGACGACGATCCATCGGGCATCGGTACCTACAGCCAGGCGGGCGCGCAGCTTGGCTACGGCATCGGCTGGACCATGCTGCTGACATTCCCGCTGATGGTGGCGATTCAGGAAATCTCGGCGCGGGTCGGGCGCGTGACAGGCCTGGGCATCGCCGGCAATGTCTGCCGGCATTATCCGGTCTGGGTGTTGAACATCATTGTCGCGCTGCTGTTCATCGCCAATACGATCAATATCGCGGCCGATCTTGCGGCCATGGGCGACGCGCTCAAGCTTTTGATCGGCGGCCCCGGCTTTCTTTATGTGCTGGTGTTCGGCGTCGCCTCGACGGTGGCGCAGATTTTTCTCGACTACAAACGCTATAGCGCCGTGCTGAAGTGGCTGACGCTCAGCCTGTTCGCTTACGTCGCAGCACTCGCCGTCGCGAAAGTGTCGTGGGGCGATGCGCTGCATGGCATCGCGGTGCCGCAGATCCAGTGGACCTCTGCATTTCTTACCACGCTAGTCGCAATCCTCGGCACCACCATCTCGCCCTATCTGTTTTTCTGGCAGGCCTCTCAGGAGGCGGAAGAGCAACGCATCGATGCGAAGAAACAGCCGCTGGCTGAAAAGCATTACGGCGCGCGGAAAGAATTTCATCGCATCCGCGCCGACACCATGGTCGGCATGGCGTTTTCGAACCTGATCGCGATCTCGATCATTATCACGGCTGCGGCGACGCTGAATGCGACCGGCAGGACAGACATTGAGACCTCGGCGCAGGCGGCGGAAGCGTTGAAGCCGATTGCAGGCAATTTTGCGGAGTTCATCTTCGCGCTCGGCATTATCGGCACCGGCTTGCTGGCGGTGCCGGTGCTGGCAGGGTCGGCGGCTTATGCCATCGGTGAAGGCCGCAAATGGGCCGTGGGTCTCGCCCGCAAGCCGCGCGAGGCTGTCGCGTTTTATGGCGTTCTGGCGCTGTCAGCGGGTATCGGCATTCTTCTGAACTTCACGCCGATCAATCCGATCTCGGCGCTGTACTGGAGCGCTGTCATCAACGGCGTGCTGGCCGTGCCGGTGATGATCCTTCTGATGATGATGGCGCGCCGCCGCGATGTCATGAGCAGGTTCGTGGTCGCCGGTCCGCTGTACTGGCTCGGATGGCTATCGACGGCCGCGATGGGGGTCTGCGTCGTCGCGATGGTGGCTGGATTTTTCCTTTAATCCCTGCGGAAGATGATAGAGGCGAGCCATCCGGTCATGATCGCCATCATCGCCGTGGCAATCCCGTAGAGTAGTCCGTGCTGGCGTGCGGAGTTGGCGACGAATTGCTCGAAGCCGACCTTGACGATCTCGAACGCAGTTTCGGTCCTGGTGATGAACGTGCCGCCGGCAAACAGCTTGATGTCGATAGTGTAGGTGCCGGTCGGCACTTCCGCTGGCAAGGGAATGCCGGTGCGAAACAATGTCGGCGTCAGGAATGTCAGCGCGCTGGTCTGCTCGCGGTAAAGCCCGTGCTCGATGCGCAGCCGCACGAACGAAGAGCGGAAGGGATCGGTGGCGACGGTATTGGCGATATCCGGTCCCATACGTTGCGGCAGCGGGAAACTGGCCAGTCCGATCTGCTGCCGCCGCTGCACGTCCGGTGCGGCGATGTCGTCGATCGGGCGGTTGGCGAAGATGCCGAGATAGGATGGGACCTGAATGAATTCGCGGGAATCGACATTGACCCAGATGCCGAGGGTGCGCTCCTTGCGCCGGGTCACCATGTCGGCGCGCGGTCCGCTGACAGTGACCACGATGTCGTAGGGCGTGCCGGGCGGTTTCGATTTGCTGTCCCGTTCAATGGAGCCGAACAGGACAAGCTCTTCGCCCGAATAATTCGGGGTCACAGTGATGCGGTGGTTCGACACCGAGACGATCAGGTTCTCCGCGCGCGTTGTCTCGCATGCTCCCAAAAGCAGAAAGATCGCGACGAAAATGGATGCGCGCGTTGTCATCCGCCGATCCCCAGATCGCGGATGGAATAAAGTTCGCTGGGCCGGATCACGAGTTCGATGGCAAAGCGGATGCCGACCGACAGGATCAGGAGGCCGAGCAGCAGCCGCAGATGCTCGCCGCGGATACGCTGTCCGGCGCGTGCGCCGAACTGCGCGCCGAAGACACCGCCGATCATCAGCACCAGCGCAAGCACCGCATCGACGAGGTGATTGGTGACGGCATGCAGGATAGTGGCGACCACCATTGTCACCAGCGTCAGCACCATGGCCGAGCCGATCACCGTCGAGGTCGGAACCCGTAGCACATAGATCATGATCGGAATCAGCAGGAAGCTGCCGCCAACGCCCATGATGGCGCCGAGAAAGCCGACGAAAAGCCCGACGCCGAGTACCGGGATAACGGACAGATAGATCTTCGAGCGCTTGAACCGCATCTTCAACGGCAAGCCGAGAATCCATCCCTGCGCCCGCGCGCGGCGGGTGATTGTGGTGTCGCCCCGCCGTGCGCGCAGAATGGCACGCGCGCCTTCGAGAAACATCAATGTGCCGACCGCAGTCAGCAGCACGACGTAAGACAGCGCAATGATGAGATCGAGCTGTCCGACCGAGCGCAGCAGCGTAAAAATCCACACACCCAATGCTGTGCCCGCGACGCCTCCGCAGAGCAGGACGAAAGCAAGCGCCGGATCGATCGCCCGCTTGCGCCAGTAGGACAGCGCGCCGGAGAATGATGAAGCCGCCATATGGCTGGTCACCGAAGCGACGGCGACTGCGGGCGTGATGCCGATGAAGATCAACAGCGGCGTCATCAGGAAGCCGCCGCCGATTCCAAACATGCCGGAGACGAAGCCGACAGCCGCACCCATCCCCAGGATGAGAAACACATTGACCGGAATGTCGGCGATGGGGAGGAAAAGTTGCACGCGCGTTCGCTTGAGTTTGGCGCGAGGCTCCGTGTGCCCTCGCAGCATTGAATCCGCTGCGACGCGGGTCACGCGCCGCGCCTCTGCTTACCTGAAATCGTCTGCGGTGGGGTAAAGATTTGGCCCGCGGCGATCAAGGCGGAGCGGTTTCCGCTCACGCCGCCGGTTAATCTTAACAGTGTGCTGAAGCGCGCTTTGTGCGCCAGTTGCGGGCAGACCGGCGCGTGTCAGTACGTGGCGGCTTTGGCCGCCGTTTTCGCCGCGGGTTTTGCGGCCGGCTTCGCAGGGGCTGCCACGTCCCATCCGCCGGCCGGTGCGCCGCTGGCGGTTGCCTCGTCGGGTTGACCCTCAGCCACGAACGTCTGCGTCGCGAGTTTCGCCGCGGCGAGCGACTGGGCATCGAGACGCTTGGCGATATCGTCGCGCTTGCGGCCCGAGTCTGCGTCGCCTTGGGCTGCGGCCAGGCTGAACCACTTGAAAGACTCGGCGAGATTCTGTTCCACGCCGATGCCGCGCGCGTAGAGAATGCCGAGATTGAACTGGCTGTCGGCGACGCCGCGTTCGGCGGCCTTGCGGAACCACTGCGACGCACTCTTGTAGTTCGGTCCGGCACCGCCGCCATCGGCATCGAGCACCGCGAGGTTGTGCATCGCCTTGGCGCTGCCCTTCTCGGCGGCGTCCAGGTAATAACGGCGCGCGGCGTCCACGTCCTTCTTGAGGCCCAGCCCCTTTTCATAAAGCGTTCCGAGCCGGAATGTCGCCGGAATGATCCCGTTCTGAGCGGCGCGCTCATACCACTTTGCGGCTGTCGTATAATCCTGCGCGACGCCCCGGCCTTCGGCATAGCGGATGCCGATCTCGAAGGCTGCGCCGGGATCGCCCTTGTTGGCGGCGCTTCGCAGTGCCGCGCTGCCGATAGATTCCGGCAGCACATCCGCGACGGGCGTGAGCTTGATCTTCGCCTTGTCCTTCACCGGCGCAGGAACGGCGACAGGGGCGCGTTCCGTCGGGGTGATGATCGAGCCGGTCACGTCGGGTGCAATGATGGGAGCCGTCGTTGCCGCAGGCGATGCAACGGGTTCAACCGGTGCGGCAGCGGGGATCGCAGGCATCTGCGGGACGGAAATGATCTGCGGTCCGCTCATGGTCGGCTGGCGCGTGAGCAATGTCGGCGATGTCATCGACGGCGTGATCGCAGGCGAGGCATCGGAACGCGGCCCGTTCTCCGGTGCAGGCGGCGGGGCCGGTGCGACGCTGGATTCCGCGGGGAGTGATGTGTTGGCGCTGTCGTGGCCGCTGAGCAGGTTCATGCCCATCTTGACCGTGCCAAGCACGATCACCACCACGCTCGCGCCGACCAGCAGCGCACGAATCTTGGACGAGAGTCCCGAGTCACCTGACGTTGCCGCCTTGGCGGCATTACGCGCGGCGTCGTTGAGCGCGGTCACGCGGTTCTGTTTCGGGCGAGCCGACGGAGGAGGCGCGGCGGCAGCAGCCTGCGCGGCGCGCCGCGCGGCCTGAATGAAAGTGGTCGAGCTGTCGGGCTCCTGCTTGCCCGCCGAGGTCTCGTTCATCACGCCTTCCCAGGCGG
>CAZQMD010000066.1:0-19936 GCA_964594185.1 uncultured Afipia sp.
CTCACGTCCTGTTCGGTATCGAGGATCAGGCCAGCGAATGGCGCGATCTGTTCCGACCCGGCCAATTGCCCGGCCTGCTGCCGACGGGCACTTACAGCTTTGCCAATGCGCCGCATGACACACGGCTCGCAGCGCTCGCATTCGCGCTCGGAAGCTACCGGTTCAATCGCTACCGCAAGAACGAGGCACCCGGCGCGAAGCTCGTTCCGCCTGCCGATGTAGACATGGCCGAAATCACCCGCATGGCCGACGCGGCGACGCTGGCGCGAGATCTGATCAACACGCCTGCCAACGACATGGGGCCGGATGAATTGGCGCAGGCCGCACAGGCGCTTGCTGACAAATTCGGCGCGACCTACACATGCATCGTTGGCGATGATTTGTTGAAACAGAATTTTCCGCTGATCCATGCGGTGGGCATGGCCTCGACCCGCGCGCCGCGCCTGATCGACATGACATGGGGCGATGCATCGCACCCCAAGGTGACTCTGGTCGGCAAAGGTGTGTGCTTCGACACCGGCGGCCTCGATCTCAAGCCATCGAGCGGCATGCTGATCATGAAGAAGGACATGGGCGGCGCGGCGAATGTGCTCGCGCTGGCGCAGATGATCATGGATGCAAAGCTCAAGGTGCGGCTGCGGGTGCTGATTCCCGCCGTCGAGAACGCGGTCGCGGGCAATGCCTTCCGGCCGCTCGATATCTTTCCCTCGCGCAAGGGCGTCAATGTCGAGATAGGCAATACAGATGCCGAGGGACGGCTTGTGCTCGCCGACGCGCTGGCGCTGGCAGATGAAGAGAGGCCCGATCTGCTGATCGATCTCGGCACATTGACCGGCGCGGCGCGCGTGGCGCTGGGGCCGGACCTGCCGCCCTACTACACCGGCGATGACGCACTCGCGGCAGATGTGGCGCGCCATGCCCGCACGGAGAACGATCCGCTGTGGCGCATGCCGCTCTGGATGCCATACGACTCCTGGCTGGATTCCAAGACCGCGAATCTCAACAACGCACCCGGTGGCGCGTTCGCAGGCTCGATCACCTGCGCGCTGTTCCTGAAGCGCTTTGTCGAGAGCGCCAAGAACTGGCTGCACGTCGATATCTACGGCTGGACGCCGAGCGCCAAACCTGCGCGTCCCGAAGGTGGCGAGTGTCAGGCTGCCCGCGCGATCTACAAGCTCCTGAGCGAGCGCTATGGCTGATCCAAAACCTGTCTTCGATCCAAGGCTCACGCCCGCGCGGCCCGATCTGGCCGCAAGGCATCTTGAAGGCAAGGTCACAGCCGGACGGTTTGTGGACGGAATCGAATTCGAGATCTTCGATCCTGTTGTGCCGGTGCGCCGCGAGCCCTCGCACAATGCAGCGCTCGACACCGAAACGCTGAAAGGCGAGCGAGTCATCATCTATGACCGGGATGCGGAAGGATGGGCATGGGGCCAGCTCAAGTCCGACGGCTATGTCGGCTGGCTTCCCGATATCGCACTGGTGCAACCGCGCACGACGCCCACGCACAGGGTGAGCGCGCTACGGACGTTCGCGTTTCCGGGGCCATCGATCAAACTACCGCCAACGGAAATACTTCCGCTTGGCGCACAGGTCGAAATCATAAAGATCGACGGTGCTTTCGCGATCACCAGCCAGCGGCACTATCTGCCGGCCCAGCATGTCGCGCCGCTTCATGCGACTGAGACGGATTTCGTTGGCGTCGCGGAGCGGTTTGTTGGAACGCCCTATCTGTGGGGCGGCCGGACCAGTCTCGGCATTGATTGCTCGGGTCTGGTGCAGACATCTCTCGCATCAGCAGGCATCAAGGCGCCGCGCGACAGCGACATGCAGGAAGCCGCGTTGGGGACGGCGCTGCTGGCGTCGCAATGGCAGGAGCTCAAGCGCGGCGACCTGATTTTCTGGAAGGGCCATGTCGCCATCGTTCGCGACAGCGACACCATCGTGCATGCCAATGCGTATCACATGGCCACCGCTATCGAGCCGACACAGGCCGCCATCGCACGGATCAAAGCTGCGGGAAGCGATGTGACGAGCATCAAGAGAATTTTGTCATCCTGAACGGCAAGCCACATCGTCATTGCGAGGAGCACTTGCGACGAAGCAATCCAGTCTTGCTTTTCTTAAGAATGGATTGCTTCGCTTCGCTCGCAATGACGAACAATGCGAACGGCGTAATCACATCTCCGGCACGATATTCGGCGCAGCTTCGATGTTGAACGCCGCCGCGAACAGGGCGCGCGTATAATCCGTCTTCGGATTCTTGAACAAATCCGCCGCCGCGCCCTGCTCAACCACCTTGCCGTGACGCATCACGATCAGGTTGCTTGCGAGCGAGGCAACAACACGCAGATCGTGAGAGATAAACATATAAGTCAGATCGCGCTTGCGCTGCAGGTCGCGCAGCAGATCGACCATCTGTGCTTGAAACAGCATATCGAGCGCACTGGTTGGCTCGTCGAGTACTACGAAATTCGGCTCCAGCACCACGGCGCGCGCAATGCTGATGCGCTGGCGCTGGCCGCCGGAAAATTCATGCGGATAACGGAAGCGGGTCGCCGGATCGAGCCCGACTTCCCTCAGGGCCTTGACGACCCGCGCCTCGCGCTCGTCCTCGCTCAGGGATGGCTGATGCACGCCAAGTCCCTCGGCAATGATGTCGCCCACCGACATGCGGGGACTGAGCGCGCCGAACGGATCCTGAAACACGATCTGCATGTCGCGGCGGACCGGGCGCATTTCCTTGAAGCGAAGCCCCTGAATGTCCTTGCCAAGGAACACGATCGGCCCCTTCGACGAGATCAGGCGCAACAGAGCAAGACCCAGCGTGGTCTTGCCCGAGCCGGATTCGCCGACAACGCCCAGCGTTTCGCCCTGACGAACCGAGACGCTGACGCCATCCACCGCCTTGATGTGGCCGACGGTCTTGCGCATCAGGCCGCGCTTGATCGGAAACCAGACCTTGAGATCGTCTGACGACATCACCACCGGCGCATCGGGCCGCGGCGGCGCGGGGTCCGGCTTCGGCTCAGCCGCGAGCAATGCTTTTGTGTAAGGATGCTGGGCCGCAGTAAAAACCTGCTCGACCGGCCCTTGCTCAACGATCTTGCCATTGTTCATCACGCAGACCGTGTCCGCGATGCGCCGCACGATGCCAAGATCGTGGGTGATAAACAGCATGCTCATGCCGAGGCGCGTTCGAATGTCCGCCAGCAGTTTCAGGATTTGCGCCTGAACGGTGACATCGAGCGCGGTTGTCGGCTCGTCTGCGATCAGAAGATCCGGCTCATTCGCCAGCGCCATGGCAATCATCACGCGCTGGCGCTGGCCGCCCGAGAGCTGATGCGGATAGCTGGCGAGGCGGGTTTCCGGCTCGGGAATGCCGACCTGGGTCAGCAACTCCAGCGTTCGCTCGCGCGCCTTTGCACCCCGCACGCCGCTGTGCAGGTAGATCACCTCTCCGATCTGCGCCTCAATGGTGTGCAGCGGATTGAGTGAGGTCATCGGCTCCTGGAAGATGATCGAGATATCGTTGCCGCGAATGCCGCGGATCTCGTTCTCGCTCAGAGTCAGCAGTTCCTGACCCTTGAAGCGGATGCTGCCGGTCGGATGATGGGCCGTCGGATATGGCAGAAGTTTCAGAACCGACAGCGCACTAACTGACTTGCCCGAGCCGGACTCGCCGACCAGCGCCACGCACTGCCCGCGCTCGATCGAGAACGAGACCTTGTCGACTGCGACACTCTCAGAGCCGCCCTGACGGAACGCCACCGACAGGTCGCGCACATCGAGCAAAGGCTGGTTGATCGAGTCCAACATGGAGGCTTACCTGCAGATCCTTATCTAAAAGTCTTGCGCGGATCGAAGGCGTCGCGCACGCCCTCGCCGATGAAGATCAGAAGCGACAGCATGATCGCGACAGAAAAGAAGCCGGTGAAGCCGAGCCAAGGCGCCTGCACATTGGCCTTGCCCTGAGACAGCAGTTCGCCGAGCGACGGCGAACCGGGCGGCAGCCCGAAGCCGAGGAAATCCAGAGCCGTCAGTGTCATCACCGATGACGACACGATGAACGGCAGGAAGGTCATGGTTGCGACCATGGCGTTCGGGAGCAGATGGCGGAACATGATGGTGCCATTCGAGACACCGAGCGCGCGCGCCGCCTGAATGTATTCGAAGTTGCGCCCGCGCAGGAATTCTGCGCGCACAAGGCCGACCAGCGACACCCATGAGAACAGCAGCAGGATGCCAAGCAGCACAAAGAAGCCCGGCACCAGCACCGACGACAGGATCAGCAAGAGATAAAGCGACGGAATGGCGGTCCACACTTCAATGAAGCGCTGAAACAGAAGATCGACCCAGCCGCCGAAATAACCCTGAATCCCGCCGGCCGCGATGCCGATCACCGACGACACGATTGTCAGCGCAAGACCGAACAGGACCGAGATGCGGAAGCCGTAAATCAGGCGCGCGACCACGTCGCGGCCCTGATCGTCGGTGCCGAGCCAGTTGTATTCAAGATCGCGGCAGCCGCGCACGCCCTTCTTTTCGACCACCGTCTTGCACTGCGCTTCGGTCAACATCCATGTCGGTGGCGACGGCGCGGGCGTCGGCAGATCGAGATTGTGCGTGCCGTAGGAATAGCGGATCAGCGGCCAGAGCACCGTGCCGTTCTTTTCCTTGATCAGCTTCTGCAGATAAGGATCGCGATAATCTGCAGCGGTCTCGAAGTCACCGCCGAACGCGGTTTCAGGATAGGTCACGAAGGCCGGAAAATACAGCTTGCCGTCGAACTTGATCAGGAACGGACGATCGTTGGCGATCAGTTCGGCGAACAGCGAGACGAAGAACAACAACCCGAAAATCCAGAACGACCAGTAGCCGCGCCGGTTGGACTTGAAATTGCGCCAGCGCCGCTGGTTCAGCGGCGAAATGCCGAGCGGATGACGCGACGGCGGCACGGCTTCGCCCATCGGCGACTGAGCCGTGGTCTCAACAGGCGGTGCGGGAGCGATGGTCATACCTCGCGCGCCTCAAAATCGATGCGCGGATCGATCCACATATAGGCGAGATCCGAGATCAGATTCACCACAAGACCGACCAGCGAGAAAATGAACAGCGTGCCGAACACCACCGGATAATCGCGGTTGAGCACGCTTTCAAAGCCAAGAAGGCCGAGACCGTCGAGCGAGAAGATGGTTTCGATCAGCAGCGAACCGGAGAAGAATGCGTGAATGAAGGCGCTGGGGAAACCGGCGATCACGATCAGCATGGCGTTGCGGAAGATGTGTCCGTACAGCACCTGGCGCTCGCTGCAACCCTTGGCACGAGCAGTCATGACATACTGCTTGCGGATTTCATCAAGGAAGGAATTCTTGGTCAAAAGCGTCATTGTCGCGAAGGCACCGAGCGCCATCGAGATCAGCGGCAACGTAATGTGCCAGAAGTAATCGGTGATCTTCTGGTACCACGGCATTTGCGCCCAGCCGTCCGAAGTCAGGCCGCGCAGCGGGAAGATGTCGAAGAACGATCCGCCTGCAAAGAGGATGATCAGCAGGATCGCGAACAGGAATCCGGGAATCGCAAAGCCGATGATGATGATACCCGATGTCCAGGTATCGAATTTCGAACCGTCCTGAATAGCCTTGCGGATGCCGAGCGGAATCGAAATCAGATAGGTCAGCAGCGTCATCCAGATGCCGAGCGACATCGAGACCGGCAGCTTTTCCTTGATAAGCTGGATCACGCTGACATCGCGGAAATAGCTCTTGCCGAAATCGAACCGCGCGAAATTCCATATCATCAGCGCGAAGCGTTCCGGCGCGGGCTTGTCGAATCCGAACTGCTTTTCGAGGCTCTTGACGAAATCCGGATCGAGTCCCTGCGCACCGCGATATTTCGAGGAGACCGCATCGGCCGATGCGCCAGCTTGCGGGCGCGAAGCGAAGTCGCCGCCGGATGAGCCAGAGATGCGCGAGCTTGCACCGGTGTCGGAGCCGGACAGTTGCGCGATCACCCGTTCCACCGGTCCGCCCGGCGCAAACTGCACCACGACGAACGACACGAACAGGATGCCCAGCAGCGTGGGAATCATCAACAGAATGCGGCGGGCGATATACGCGGTCATGGATTATTTCGCCTGCTCGGGCTTGGTCGGCTCCGGCTTGGTCTGCTCGGGCTTTTTGGCTTTCGCCTCATCGCTCCACCACAGATCCGGCGCGCCGACACCGTTGGCGTAACGCGGAATGTTTGCGGAATGCGCAAAGACGTCCCAGTAGGCAATGCGATGGCTGGCCGAATACCATTGCGGCACCCAGTAGCGCCCCGCGCGAAACACCCGATCGAACGCCCGGCACGCGGTGCGCAATTCATCGCGGTTGTCGGCGGCGATGATCCGCTCGATCAGCGCATCGATGGCAGGATTCTTGATGCCGGACAGATTTTGCGATCCCTTGACGTCGGCAACCTGCGACGAGAAGAAGGTGCGCATGGCATCGCCCGGTGTCGAAGACATGCTGAAGCGCTGAATTGCCGTATCGAAATCAAAATCATCGACACGGGACCGGAACTGCACAGGATCGACCAGCCGCACGCTGGCCTCGATACCGAGCACGCCAAGATTTTTGATGTAAGGCGCGTGATGCGCCTGGAATGCCGGCTCGTCGAGCAGAAACTCGACACGGAATACGTCGCCGTTCGGCAAGCGCCGCTTGCCGTCCTTGATGGGACAGCCTGCATCCTGCAGCAGCTGCGAGGCCTTGCGCAGCAGCGCACGATCCTGTCCCGATCCGTCGGTGACCGGCGGCAGGAACGGCGCGCCGAACACTTCATCCGGGACCTGCCCGCGAAACGGCTCCAGCAGTTTCAGTTCTTCCGGCGGGGGCGGACCTTCCGCCATCAGATCTGAATTCTGGAACGGCGATACCGTGCGCGCATAGGCGCCGTACATGATGGTCTTGTTGGTCCACTCGAAATCGAACGCCAAAATCAGCGCCTCGCGCACGCGCGGGTCCTTGAATTGCGCGCGGCGCGTGTTGAGAAACCAGCCCTGCGCACCGGACGGCGTATCGTCGGGCAGCTTCTCCTGCTTGACGCGGCCGTCCTTGATCGCCGGGAAATCGTAGCGCGTGTTCCAGATGCGCGCGGTGAATTCCTCGCGGAAGAGATAGTTGCGTCCGGTAAAGCCTTCGAACGCCACGTCGCGGTCGCGATAGAATTCATAACGCACCGCGTCGAAATTGAACGCACCGCGCGACACCGGCAGATCCTTCGCCCACCAGTCCTTCACGCGTTCGTATTCGATATAGCGCCCGGCCTCGAAGCGGCCGACCTTATACGGCCCTGACCCAAGCGGAATATCGAGCGTCGATTCCTCGAACGGCTTCTTGTCGTAATAGGCCTTGGAGAAGATCGGCAGGCCTGCGACATAGAGCGGCACATCGCGCCCGCGCTTGGCCGCGAAGGTAACGGTTACCGTCGCGTCGTCATCGGCTTCCGCCTTGACCATGTCGCGCAGTTGCTGCTGGATGATCGGATGACCCTTCTCCTTCAGGATATTGAAGGAGAACGCCACATCCTTCGCCGTGAGCTTGCTGCCGTCGTGGAATTTCGCCTCCGGCCGCAGCGTGAAACGGTAGGTCAGCTTGTCCGCCGAAATCCGCACCGAGCGCGCGACAAGGCCGTACATCGCATCGGGTTCATCGCCCGCACGCACCATCAGCGCCGCAAAGGTCTGATCCATCCCAACAGCGCCGTCGCCCTTGAGGATGTAACTGTTCAGCGAATTGAAGGTCTGGAACGACTGGTTGTAGGCACGCGACGACGGCACAGTCGAGAACACACCGCCCTTGGGCGCATCGACATTGACGTAGCCGAAGTTTTTGAAATCGGCTGGATACTTCAGATCGCCGAAGGCCGACATGCCGTGGGATTCAGGAACGCCCTCGAGAGAGGATTGAGCCATGACACCGAGCGGCACCCATGCCGCGGCCATGGCGCTGCCGCCGAGAACGAGAATGCGCCGCCGCGAGAGGCCGGTCAAGAACGCCTGCCGATCTTGTCAGCCTTCTCCTTGTCGTACCACCACAGCGATGGCAGACCGGAGCGGCCGTATTTCGGAAGCGGCGCGTGGCTGAAGCGATCCCAGCGCGCGTAGCGGGAAAATCCGTAAGTGAATTGCGGCACCACGTAGTAGTGCCAGAGCAACACGCGATCGAGTGCCTTGGTCGCGGCAACCAGCGTTTCGCGGTCGCTGGCATAGATGATCTTGTCGATCAGCTTGTCGATCACCGGATTCTTGATACCGATGGTGTTGCGCGAACCCGGAATATCCGCTGCCGGCGTACCCCAGAAATCGCGCTGCTCGTTACCGGGCGACAGCGACTGGCCCCAGACATCGGTGATGATATCATAATCAAAGTTGCGCAGCCGATTTTGATATTGCGCCGTATCGACGGTTCGAACCGTCACCTCGATGCCAAGCCGCTCCAGCGATGGCTTGTAGAACAGGACAATGCGTTCCGACGGCGGGCTGTCGATGAGAAACTCAACCGAAACCTGCTTGCCGTTCTTGTCCACGAGTTTCTGATCGCGCACTTCATAGCCCGCTTCTTTCAGCAGGCGTGTCGACTGACGCCGGTTTTCGCGAACCTTTTCGGGATCCCCGCCAACCGGATTTTCGTAAGGCTTCGCGATCACCTCGGGTGGGATATCGCCGTAAACCTCTTTCAGAATTTCAAACTCCCTCTGAACTGGAACGCCCGAGCTGGCGAGTTCAGTGCCTTCGAAGTAGCTGTTGATGCGCTTGTACTGGCCGTAGAACAATTGCTTGTTCATTTCCTCGAAGTCGAACGCATAATTGAATGCGCGGCGCACGCGCTTGTCTGCAAACAATTCGCGGCGGATATTGAAGGCGAAGCCCTGCATCCGGCCGGAATCGTTGATCGGAAACTCCTCGAGAACGACGCGCTTCTCGGTCACCGCCGGAAAATCATAAGCGGTCGCCCAGTTCTTGGCGGAAGACTCTATGATCCAGTCAGCCTGATCCGCCTTGAAGGCTTCGAGCGAGACAGTGGTATCGCGGAAAAATTCATAGCGAAGTTCATCGAAGTTGTGCTCGCCGATCTGCGTCGGCGTGTTCGCGCCCCAGTAATTCTTGACCCGCTCCAGAGTTACCGAGCGCCCCGCGACGAAGTCCTTGATGGCATACGGCCCCGAGCCCAGCGGCTTCTCAAGCGTCGTCGTGCCGATATCGCGCTTACGTCCCTCGCTGTCCGTGCCTTCCCACCAGTGCTTGGGAAGCACCGTAAGCTCACCGACAATGGTTGGCAGTTCGCGATTGCCGGGCGCATCGAATGTGAACTTGATGTCATGCGAGCCAACCTTCTCCGCCTTCACCACATGCTTGTAGTAAGATGAATACATCGGGCTGTATTTCTTCAGCGACTCCATCGAGAACAGCACATCTTCCGGCGTCACCGGCTTGCCGTCATGCCACTTCGCATCCTTGCGCAAACGGTAAATCACCCACGAATGATCGTCGGGATGCGAGACCGCCTCGGCCAACAATCCGTACTGGGTCGTTGCCTCATCCTGAGACCGCGACATCAAGGTCTCGTAGATCAGTCCGACAGCAGGCGCGATCGTGCCCTTCACGCCGGCGACAGCGACATTGAAATTATCGAAGGTGCCGATTGAAATCTGCCGCGCGGTGCCGCCCTTCGGCGCGGCCGGATTGACGTAATCGAAATGCTTGAAACCGGCGGGATACTTGATGTCGCCGAACAGCGACAACGCGTGCTTCCATTCCGGTGCCGGTGTCTGGGCTTGCGCCGAAGCGATAAGATCCAGCCCCGTCGCTTTCAGCATCGGAACCGTGGCAACAAAAGCACTGCTTTGGAGAAGGCTGCGCCGGGAAATGCTCAAATCGAATGTTCCTGTTGCTGGTCGAAAAGGACTGCCCTTGCAACGTCTTGGCCGATTATGTCGGTTTTTGGATATGACGCCAGCCTGTTGCCGCGTGATCTTTGCGGCGAAATGTCCGGCGTGAAAACAACAGCAATTCCAACGCAAAAACGGCCAGGCAAGCCTGGCCGTTTTCGGATTAAATTTCGGTCACGCGCGAGACGCTCATTTGCTCGCGGTCGGCAGCGGCACCGGAGTGTCGGCAAGCGTGCGCAGATAGGCGATCAGGTCCGCCCGCTCGCTGTCCTTGCCGATGCCGGCGAAGCCCATCGCCGTGCCGGGCACAAAACCCTTCGGGCTGGTGATGAACTTGTTGAGGTTGTCATAGGTCCACTTGCCGCCCTTACCCTTCATGGCGGCGGAGAAGTTGAAGCCGCCACGGCCGTGGCCAACCTCGTCGTCGATAATTCCATAGAGATTCGGGCCGACCTTGTTCGCGCCGTTCTTCTCAAAGGTGTGGCAGGCGGCGCACTTCTTGGCGGCGGGAGCACCCTTTTCGATCGAAGCGGTCTGAAGCAGCTTTTCAATCGGCTCGCTCGGTGCGGCAGCAGCGGCCGCTCCACCGGCACCCTCGGCTTCCTTCACCGCGATCTCAAAGCCGGGCTTTTCCAGCTTCTTCGGCGAAAAAATAGCATTGGCGGCCATGTTGGTCGCAAGCAGAACGAGGCAGGTGCCAAGCACTGCGCCCATGATCTTATTGAGTTCGAAGGAGTCCATTTTGGATCAGGCTCCGGGCCGTTAGGTCGATGTCTGCGGCCGGTAAAAGGCCATGAAATTTACTACCGGCAGCCGTCGTGCGGCGCAATACTGGCAGCGGGATCGAGATAACGGTTTGCCTGCCTTCTGGCAACCCGTATAAACGCGCGACCCATTGAAAACGCCCGTTATTTCCTCACAAATCTCGCTGTCCGAGCCGCCTGCTCCCGATGACAAAAACCCGTGCTCTTGTGCTGATTCCCGCCCGCATGGCCGCAACCCGCCTGCCGGGGAAGCCGCTGTTGGACATCGGCGGCCTGCCGATGATCGTCCAGGTCGTTCGCCGGGCGGAAGCGGCGCGAATCGGACGGGTTGTGGTGGCGACCGATTCAGCGGACATCGCCCGCGCCGTGACCGGCCATGGCGGCGAGGCGGTCATGACCCGCGCCGACCACCCGTCCGGCTCAGACCGGATTTTCGAGGCGCTGCAGACCCTCGATGGCGCAGGCGAGATCGATACCATCATCAATGTTCAGGGCGACCTGCCCACCATCGACCCGGACGCTGTCCGGGCCGTGCTGTCCCCATTCGACAATCCACGGGTGGACATCGCCACCCTGGCCGCCGTTATCACCAAGGACGAGGAGCAGACCAACCCCAACGTGGTGAAGGTGGTGGGGTCTCCCTTGAGCGAAATCCGGCTACGGGCGCTGTACTTCACCCGCGCCACTGCGCCTTACGGCGATGGCCCACGCTATCATCATATCGGCCTTTATGCCTATCGGCGCAGCGCGCTGGCGCGGTTCGTGGCCCTGCCGCCCTCACCTCTCGAGACTCGCGAAAAGCTGGAGCAACTACGGGCACTGGAAGCCGGGATGCGGATCGACGTCACCGTGGTTGACACAGTGCCGCTGGGCGTCGATACGCCTCATGATCTTGAGACCGCGCGCCAGGTGTTGGCGGGAAGACCATCATGACCCAACCGATGAAAATCGCCTTCCAGGGCGAGGCCGGAGCCAACTCGCATATTGCGATTCAGGAAGCATTCCCTGACGCGACGCCGCTGCCCTGCGCCACCTTCGAGGACGCGCTGGCGGCGATCTCGTCCGGAGAAGCCGCGCTCGGCATGATCCCGATCGAGAACTCGCTGGCGGGCCG
The DNA here is from genome assembly GCA_964594185.1 of uncultured Afipia sp. Taxonomy (GTDB): domain Bacteria; phylum Pseudomonadota; class Alphaproteobacteria; order Rhizobiales; family Xanthobacteraceae; genus Afipia. Next base: position 11,815 of record CAZQMD010000066.1, read on the forward strand.
CGTTGCGGACATTCATCATCTGCTGCCGCAGTCGGGACTTTTCATTGTCGGCGAATGGTTTCTGCCGATCCGCCATCAATTGATGGGACCGCGCGGCGCCAAGCTCGGCGACATCAAAACGGTCGAGAGCCATGTCCACGCCATCGGCCAGTGCCGCAACATCATCCGCAAGCTCGGCATCAAGCCGATCGTCGCAAGCGACACCGCGGGCGCAGCGCGCCTGATTGCGGAACGCGGCGACAAGCACTGTGCGGCGATTGCCTCGCGCCTTGCGGCGGACATTTATGGTCTCGATATTCTTGCCGAAGACATCGAGGATGAAGCCCACAACACCACGCGCTTCGTGATCCTGGCGCGCGAACAGCTCTGGGCCGAGCAAGGCTCTGGCGCACTGGTGACAACGTTTGTTTTCCGGGTGCGCAACCTGCCGGCAGCGCTCTACAAGGCCATGGGCGGCTTCGCCACCAACGGCGTCAACATGACGAAGCTGGAAAGCTACATGGTGGAAGGCAACTTCTTCGCCACGCAGTTTTATGCCGATGTCGACGGCCATCCCGAGGACAAGAACCTCGCCTACGCGCTGGAAGAACTGCAGTTCTTCTCCAAGGAACTGCGCATCGTCGGTGTCTATCCGGCGCATCCGTTTCGGGTGGCGTTCACGGAAAAGGCCGCAGAGTAGATACCGTCATTGCGAGCGAAGCGAAGCAATCCACCCTTTAAACAAAGGCAAAAACTGGATTGCTTCGTCGCAAGCGCTCCTCGCAATGACGCAGGTAGATCAACCGGCTCATGCCGCAGCCTGTTTGCCGATCCCGAATGCGTCCGCCAGCAGGCTATAGGAGCGCTTGCGCGCCTCGTGGTCGTAGGTCGCGGTGATCACCATCACCTCATCGGCCTTGCAGGTCTCGATCAGCGGCGTGATTTTTTCCATCACCGTCTGCGGTGAGCCAACAAACAGCCGCGAGCGGTTGCGCGCGATGCTCGCACGATCCGCATCGGAATACGGATAGGCCTGCGCTTCCTCGATGCTCGGCAGCGGGCGATATTGCCCGCGGTCGCGCAACAGGCGATTGAGATCGGCCGACATCGCCAGCCGGTTCGCTTCCTCATCGGTCTCGGCCATGATCACGGCAATCGCCAGAATGGCATAAGGAGTCTCGCGCCAGCGCGACGGCTTGAAATGCGCGCGGTAGTGAATCATCGAGTCGGCCGCATCGTGAGATGCGAAATGATGCGCGAACGCGAAACCCATTCCGACCTGCGCCGCAAGCTGTGCGCTGTAGTCGCTCGACCCAAGCAGCCAGATCGGCGGCAGCGGCGCATCGTCCGGCATGGCGAATACGTTGTTATAAGGATGCCCTTCGGGAAAGTTGCGCGTCTCCCACAACGTCAATTCGATCAACCGCTCGATAAAATCATCGCCGCCACGCTGATCGAACCGCTGGCGCAGCGCGTGCATCGTCGTCTGATCGGTGCCGGGTGCACGGCCAAGTCCAAGATCGATGCGGCCGGGAAAGAGCGCTTCCAGCATCTTGAATCGTTCGGCGACCATGATCGGCGCGTGGTTCGGCAGCATCACGCCGCCGGAGCCGACACGGATGCGTTGCGTGGCTGCTGCGATCTGTCCGATCATGATTTCCGGCGCGGGGGACGCGACCGATGCGAGACTGTGATGCTCGGCCAACCAGTAGCGCGTATAGCCGAGACGGTCGGCATGCTGCGCCAGGTCGATGCTGTTGCGCAGCGACTGGGACGGCTTGGTGCCGGTGGTGACGACCGAGAGGTCGAGAACGGAAAGCGGGGTCATTTTGCCAAGCTAGTGGCTCCGGGACACCGGTCAAACGGCCGCCGGGCATGTCACCCAGTTGGCGGGGGTGCAACTCTTGTGGGCAGAACTACGACAGATTAATTATACTGATATATAACTGCCCAACACAACCGGGAAAAAGCAGCTCAAAATCCGTCGAAATATGCGAATTTCACGCAAATTCTCACATGACGGAGCCAAATCAGCCCTGTTTTCTGCCCGTGCCCTATTGGCTTATACGCACAAGTGGGCAATTTCCCATGGCTAAAATGCCTTTGATGGGCTGTCGGAGACGCCGGGTTTCGCTTATTTTCCCCGTAACGGCAAAACGGTGACGAACTCCGGCCCAAAGGGCGGGATGAAGGCGCACCGCAGAGCGTGGGTGCAGCCTGATTTATCCCACGCACCGCCACAGAAATTTGGAGTTGAGAAGCGTGACGAGCGACACATCCGTCCCGGCCGAGCAGCACGGACAAAAGCGTCCGGCGATTTCCTTCGAGTTCTTTCCGCCGAAGACCGAGGAAATGGAGCGCGGCCTGTGGGAGGTCATCAACCGGCTGGCGCCGCTGACGCCAAACTTCGTGTCCGTCACCTATGGCGCGGGCGGATCGACCCGTGAGCGCACCCACTCGACCATCGCGCGCATTCTGGATGAGACCAAGCTGACGCCGGCAGCCCATCTCACCTGCGTGGCCGCGAGCAAGGCAGATATCGATGACGTGGTGGCGCGCTATCACGATGTCGGCGTCCGTCACATCGTCGCGCTGCGCGGCGATCCGACCAGCGGCATCGGCACGCAATACACCGCGCATCCGGACGGCTATCACCAATCCTCCGATCTGGTGGCGAGCATCAAGCGCAGCTATCCCGACATGGAAGTCAGCGTGTCGGCCTATCCGGAGAAACATCCGGAAAGCGCCAGTCTCGATGCAGACATCGACGCGCTGAAAGCCAAGGTCGATGCCGGCGCGACGCGCGCCATCACCCAGTTCTTCTTCGACAACGATCTCTACTATCGCTATCTCGACCGCGTGCGCGCGGCGGGCATCACCATTCCCATCGTGCCGGGAATTCTGCCGGTGCAAAACTTCAAGCTGGCGAAGAATTTTGCCACCCGCGCCGGTGCGACCATCCCGAGCTGGCTTGAAGCCAAGTTCGAAGGCCTCGATGACGATGCGGACACGCGCCGTCTTGTGGCGGCGACCGTCGCGGCGGGACAGGTGCAGAAGCTCGCCAAACAGGGCGTCGAGAATTTTCACTTCTATACAATGAACCGCGCCGATCTCGTGTTCGCGATCAGCCACCTGCTCGGCATTCGCCCGAACGGCGCGCAGAAGGCTGCCTGATCTCATGACCCTGAAAACATCTCCCACCGCCGACCGTTTCCGCGCGCTTGCCCGCGAGAAAATCCTCGTGCTCGACGGCGCGATGGGCACCATGATTCAGGGCCTACAGTTCGACGAAGCCGCGTTTCGCAGCGAGCGCTTCAAGGACTTTCATCGCGACGTCAAAGGCAACAACGACCTGTTGATCCTCACGCAGGCGCAGGCCATCGAGGACATTCACTACGCCTACCTGAAAGCGGGCGCGGACATCGTCGCGACCAACACCTTCTCCTCCACCTCCATCGCGCAGGCTGACTACGACATGTCGGACCTCGCCTATGAACTGAACCGCGAAGGCGCGCGCCTCGCCCGCAATGCCGCCAAGCGCGCGGAAGCCGACGACGGCAAGCCGCGCTTTGTCGCGGGCGCGCTCGGCCCGACCAACCGCACCGCGTCGATCTCGCCCGATGTCGCCAATCCCGGATATCGCGCGGTGACCTTCGATGATCTGCGCATCGCCTATAGCGAGCAGATCAACGGCCTGCTCGACGGCGGCGCAGACCTGTTGCTGGTCGAAACCATTTTCGACACGCTGAACGCCAAGGCCGCACTTTACGCTATTGCAGAGATTTCCGAAGCGCGCGGCATCCATGTGCCGGTCATGGTCTCCGGCACCATCACCGACAAATCCGGCCGTCTGCTCTCGGGGCAACTGCCGGAAGCCTTCTGGTATTCGGTCCAGCACGCCAACCCGATCACCATCGGCTTCAACTGCGCGCTCGGCGCGGAAGACCTGCGCGCGCATATCGCCGATATCGGCCGCGTCGCAGACACGCTTGTCTGCGCCTATCCAAACGCGGGCCTGCCGAACGAATTCGGCCAGTATGACGAAACGCCGGAGTATATGGCCCGCCTCGTCGGCGAGTTCGCCTCGTCCGGCCTGGTCAACGTGGTCGGCGGCTGCTGCGGCACCACGCCCGCGCATATCAAGGCCATTGCAGACGCCTGCGCGCCGCACAAGCCGCGCATCGTTCCCGAGATACCGCCGCTGCTGCGTCTTTCGGGACTGGAGCCGTTCAACCTCACCTCCGACATTCCTTTCGTCAACGTCGGCGAACGCACCAACGTCACCGGCTCGGCGCGTTTCCGCAAGCTGATCAAGAACGGCGATTACACCGCAGCGCTGCAGGTGGCGCGCGATCAGGTCGAGAACGGCGCACAGGTCATCGACATCAACATGGATGAAGGCCTGCTCGATTCGAAGCAGGCGATGATCGAGTTCCTCAATCTCGTTGCCTCCGAGCCGGACATCGCCAAGGTGCCGGTGATGATCGACTCCTCGAAATTCGACGTGATCGAAGCGGGCCTGAAATGCGTGCAGGGCAAGCCGATCGTCAATTCGATCTCCATGAAGGAAGGCGTCGACAAGTTCCTGCATGAAGCAGGCATCGCGCGCCGCCACGGCGCGGCCGTGGTGGTCATGGCCTTCGACGAAGTCGGACAGGCCGATACCTTCGAGCGCAAGATCGAAATCTGCAAACGCGCCTATGACCTGCTGATCGAGAAGCTGGATTTTCCGCCGCAGGACATCATTTTCGATCCGAACATTTTCGCCATCGCCACCGGACTTGAAGAGCACAACAACTACGGCGTCGATTTCATCGAAGCCACGCGCTGGATCCGGCAGAACCTGCCGCATGCGCATATTTCCGGCGGCGTCTCGAACCTGTCGTTCTCGTTCCGCGGCAACGAGCCGGTGCGCGAAGCGATGCATTCGGTGTTCCTGTATCACGCCATCAAGGCGGGCATGGACATGGGCATCGTCAATGCCGGGCAGATGGTGATCTATGACGACATCGATCCCGAACTGCGTCAGGTCTGCGAAGACACGATTCTCAATCGCGATCCCGGCGCATCGGAACGGCTGCTCGAACTCGCCGAGAAATTCCGCGGCCAGGAAAAGCAGGAGAAGGTTCAGGATCTCGCCTGGCGCGAATGGCCGGTGGAAAAGCGCCTGAGCCATGCGCTGGTCAACGGCATCACCGAATATATCGACGCCGACACAGAAGCCGCGCGCCTCACTGTCGAGCGCCCGCTGCATGTGATCGAAGGCCCGTTGATGGACGGCATGAACGTCGTCGGCGATCTGTTCGGCGCGGGCAAGATGTTCCTGCCGCAGGTGGTGAAGTCCGCGCGCGTGATGAAGCAGGCGGTCGCCTACCTGATGCCGTTCATGGAAGAAGAGAAGGCGCGCAATCAGGCCGCCGGTATTGCAGGCGACGGACGCAACTCCGCCGGCAAGATCGTGCTCGCGACCGTGAAGGGCGACGTCCACGATATCGGCAAGAACATTGTCGGCATCGTGCTCCAGTGCAACAACTTCGAAGTCATCGACCTCGGCGTGATGGTGCCTGCGTCCAAGATCATCGACACGGCGAAGGCCGAGAACGCCGACATCATCGGCCTTTCCGGACTGATCACGCCGTCGCTCGATGAAATGGTGTTCCTCGCTTCTGAGATGGAGCGCCAGGGCCTCGACATGCCGCTGCTGATCGGCGGCGCGACCACGAGCCGCGTGCATACCGCCGTGAAGATCGATCCGGCCTACAAAAGCGGCCCCGTCGTGCATGTCAACGACGCCAGCCGCGCGGTGGGCGTTGCCTCCTCGCTGCTGTCGCCGGAGAAGCGTCAGGACTATGCCCGCGAAGTGCGCGCCGACTACCTGAAAATCTCCAACGCGCATTTCAAGGCGCAGCAGAACAAGAACCGCCTCTCGCTCGAGGCCGCGCGTGCCAATGCGCACAAGGTCGACTGGAGCAAGACCAAACCAGCGAAGCCCGCTTTCATTGGTCTCAAGAGCTTCAACGATTATTCGCTGGAAGAACTGGCGAAGTACATCGACTGGACGCCATTCTTCCAGACCTGGGAACTCGCGGGCCGTTTCCCGGCGATCCTCAACGATGCAAAGGTCGGCGAAGCTGCACGCGCACTCTACGAAGACGCGCAGAAGATGCTGGCGCGTATCGTTGAGGAAAAGTGGTTTACCGCCCGCGCCACTATCGGCTTCTGGCCCGCCAATGCCGAGGGCGACGACATCATGCTTTACAGCGACGAGGCGCGCACCAAGCCGCTGACCACGCTGCACACGCTGCGCCAGCAGCTCGAAAAGCGCGAAGGCCGTCACAACGCCGCGCTGTCGGATTTCATCGCGCCGGTTTCCAGCGGCGTGCCGGACTATATCGGCATGTTCGTGGTCACCGCCGGGATCGGCGAAGACGTGATCGCGGATCGCTTCAAGAACGCCAACGACGATTACTCATCAATTCTGGTGAAGGCGCTGGCGGACCGTCTGGCGGAAGCTTTCGCCGAGCGGATGCATGAACGCGTCCGCAAGGAATTCTGGGGCTATGCGCCAGATGAAAACGTCACGACAGACCAGATGATCCTCGAAGAGTATCAGGGCATCCGGCCCGCGCCGGGCTATCCGGCGCAGCCCGATCACACCGAGAAGGCAACGCTGTTCAAGCTGCTCGACGCCGAGCGCACCGCAGGCGTGACGCTGACGGAAAGCTACGCGATGTGGCCCGGCTCCTCCGTCTCGGGTCTCTATTTCAGCCATCCCGAAAGTTACTATTTCGGTGTCGGCAAGATCGAGCGCGATCAGGTGGAGGATTATGCCGAGCGCAAGGGCATGACGCCGGAAGAGATCGAACGCTGGCTCGCGCCGATCCTCAACTACATTCCGTCGCAATATGCGCGGCCAGAAGCCGACGAGCCCGATGTTGCGGAGTTGCCGCTGGCTAAACATCCGCCGGGATGCGGCTGTGCGATGCATCTGCGCATGAACGGCAAGCCGGTCAGCGAAGTCATCGCGCGCTAGCTTTCAATCGGGTTCCGTCCCCTGCATTGCGCGATCGTTGATCGCGCGGAGTTGATCGGTGACGCTACTCCGGCGCGGAATCTCACGCACGTGTGACACCACGACACGCGGAACCCGGAACCATGCTCCTGCCGCGGCGTTGATGCGCCGCAAATTCACAAAAGGAGCCAACATGAAAAAGGTGAGCATTTTCGCCGCTGCTGCGGCTGTAACCGCTTTGGTCACGGCACCGGCACTCGCACAGGACACGGTAAAGCCGAACTCCGCGATGCAAGGCAAAAGCGCCAAGTCCATGAAGCATATGAAGCATAGCTCCACGCATACCAGACATATGAAGCACAGTGCACGGATGCAGAATCGCGACTCAGCCTATCTGCGTACAGCCTCAAACGGCTGGGGTGATCGCGCCAACGGGGTCGTTCGCGACGACTGGAACAACCGTGGCTGGGATAATCGCAACAGTGGCTTCTGGCCCGTCGATGTGGTGGGCGGCGCCGTCGGCACAGCCGGTGCGATTGCGACCGGCGCTGTGAATACCGCAGGCGCGATTGCAACCGCTCCGTTTGGAGGACCGTATCGTGACGGCTACGCCTATCGCGACACCTATGCTCTCGGCGGACCGGAATATTCCTATGGCCGGCCGGAATATGCCGCTACTTATAACTATGACGGCGTAGCAATCGCCTATTCACCGAATTACGCGGCACGCAACGGCTTCGTCTGTCAGCCCGGCACCATGTTCAAGAACAAGGCCGGACAGATGCAGATTTGTCAGTAAGAGCTGATCCGACAATTGCGGTGAAGCCGAAACGGCCGGAGTTCGCTCCGGCCGTTTTCCTTTGCGCTCAGCTTGGCGGGGCCAGCGGCTGAACGATCTCCTGAAACGGCGGCAGCGCTTCGCAGCTTTCGGCATGACGATCGAGTGCCGGATAGCGCGCAACATCGAACAGTCCGGCATGGGCTTCGCGGGTGAAGCGCACCACGCAGGCCACGGCGATATCGGCATGGGTGAGCTGGTCGCCGAACCAGAACCGCGTCTTGTGCTGTGCGCGGTCTTCTTCGAGAACCGCGAACACACCGGCGATCTGTGTCCGGCAGCGCGCGACCCAG
>CAZQMD010000067.1:0-19865 GCA_964594185.1 uncultured Afipia sp.
CGGCGGAGGAGGCCAACTCCCTGCCATTCGGGCTCGTGTCCTACGCCTACACCAGTTCGACCAAAACGGCGACCGCCATCGGCGCCGCCATTGAAGCCGGCATGGTGTCGATCAACAGCTTCGGTCTGGCGCTGCCTGAAACGCCTTTCGGCGGCATCAAGGATTCCGGCCATGGCTCGGAAGGCGGCACCGAGGCGATGGAAGCCTACTTCAATACGAAGTTCATCAGCCAGACTGGCGTGTAATTTCTTTTGTCATTGCGAGCGAAGCGAAGCAATCCAGCTTTTGCCAGATGGATTGCTTCGTCGCTCCGCTCCTCGCAATGACGTCGTTTCGTCTCGATGACCAGGCATTAGCCTTCTGTCTTCGCCTCATTCCACAGCGCATCCATTTCGGCGAGCGTTGCCTGTTCAAGCGACGAGCCGCGTGCGGCGAGGGTGCGTTCGATATAAGCAAAACGCCGTTCAAACTTGGCATTCGTGGCACGTAAAGCCATTTCGGGATCGGCCTTGGCGTGGCGCGCCAAGTTGACCACCGCGAACAGAAGATCGCCGGTTTCCTCTACAATATGGGATTGGTCGCCGCTATCCAGCGCGGCTTCGATCTCATCGGCTTCTTCGCGAATTTTCGCCAGCACCGCGCGCGGGTCGTTCCAGTCAAAACCGACAGTCGAGGCGGTGCGTTGCAAGTCGATTGCTCGCGCCAGCGCGGGTTGGCTCTTTTTCACGCTATCCAGCAGACCAGGCTTAGCATCGATGGCCTCACCGCGCCGTACGGCGCGTTCCGCCTTTTCTTCCGTCTTGATCCGGCCCCACAGTCCCTTCACCTCGTCGGGTGTCATATGCCCGGCGCGGTCGCCAAACACATGCGGATGACGTCGGATCATCTTGGCATTGATGGCTGCGGCGACGTCATCGAATGCGAATGCCCCTTGTTCCTCCGCCATCCGCGCGTGAAACACCACCTGCAGCAGCAGATCGCCGAGTTCCTCTTTCAGGTCTTCAAGATCGTCGCGCGCGATAGCATCGGCAACTTCGTAAGCTTCTTCGATAGTATAGGGCGCGATGGTTGCGAACGTTTGCTCCAGATCCCAGGGGCACCCGGTTTTCGGCGTGCGGAGCGCCGCCATGATGTCGAGAAGTTTCGATAGCTGAGTTGTTGAGTCCATGGTTCACCGGGCGGCTGGATCGATAATGCCTTATGGCGTATCGACAGCTGCCCTCACAGCGGAAATTGCAGCCATCAACCGCCGCTGTAGCCTCCGATGACGGGCAGGATTTCACCCGTGATGTAACTGGAGCAGGCCGGCGAGGCGAGGAATACGAACGCCGGCGCGATTTCCTCCGGCTGTGCAGGTCGCTTCATCGGTGTGTCGCTTCCGAACTTCGCCACGCGCTCGGCATTCTTGTCGGCGGGATTGAGAGGCGTCCAAACCGGACCGGGCGCGACCGCATTGACCCTGATGCCCCGTGGCAACAGGTGGGTCGCAAGCGAACGCGTGAATGCATGGATGCCGCCCTTGGTCATCGAATAGTCGAGCAGGTCCTTGTTGCCGAGCAGACCGGTGACCGAACCGGTGTTCACGATGGCCGAACCTTCCTTCAGATGAGGTACCGCAGCCTTCGCCATGTGAAAATAGCCGTAGAGATTGGTCTTGATGGTCCGGTCGAAGTGCTCCTCGGTCAGATCCTCGAACGCGTTCACATGTTCCTGAAACGCCGCGTTGTTGACGAGGATATCAAGCTTTCCGAATGCCTTTACAACCTGTGCGACAGCGTCGCGGCAGAACGCTGCATCGGCGACATCGCCGGCGATGGTGATACATTTGCGACCTTCCTTCTCGACTGCCTCCAACGTTGTTTTTGCGTCGTCGTGCTCATCCAGATAGAGAACGGCGATATCGGCACCTTCGCGTGCGAACAGCACCGCAACGCTTCGACCGATACCGGAATCGCCGCCGGTCACGATCGCCACCTTGTCCTTCAGCTTCTGCGAACCGATGTAGTAGGGCGCATCGAACATCGGCTGCGGGTCGAGCTTCGCCTCGATACCCGGCTTGGCCTGATGCTGTTTCGGGAGCGGCGGAACGGGGTATTTCCGTGCGCCGGTCTGCGGCGCGGTGTCGTCCGGTTTTTTCGCGTCCTTGTCGGTCAGATCAATCTTCGCTTGGATGTCGCGTTCCGCCTGCGCGGTATCGGCAGCGTCCGCCGCGTATTGTTTCGATGTGCGCCCTTGGCTCCGTGGACCGGCCATTTGATGTCTCCGGGATTATTCAGCGTTGGCCGGATCAACCCGGTGCAGGTATGGTTGTTCCTTTGTTGGCCAGTGCGACTTCCAATGCTATGGCGTGGGCCATGAACAGCAGTTCCAGCGATCAAAGCGCCCTTGTGCTTTTCTCCGGCGGGCAGGATTCCGCGACGTGCCTCGCATGGGCATTGGCTCGTTTCGAGCGCGTCGAAACCATCGGATTTTCCTATGGCCAGCGCCACGCCGTCGAGCTCGACAGCCGCGCGAAGCTGATCGACGGCATGATTTCACTGCGCCCGGAATGGGCGGCAAGGCTTGGCGAAAATCACACGCTGAATATCCCGACCCTCGGCGATGTTTCGGAAACCGCGCTGACCCGCGAGACCGCGATTGAAATGAATGACGACGGCCTGCCCAACACATTCGTGCCGGGCCGCAATCTGGTGTTTCTGACCTTTGCTGCAGCGCTGGCGTATCGGCGTGGCATCACGCACATTGTCGGCGGAATGTGCGAGACCGATTTCTCCGGCTATCCCGATTGCCGCGATGACACCATCAAGGCGCTCAACGTCGCACTCAATCTCGGTATGGCGCGTCCGTTCGAACTGCATACTCCATTGATGTGGCTCGACAAGGCCGAGACGTGGGCGCTGGCTGAAACCCTTGGCGGCAAGGGATTGGTCGATCTCATCGTCGAGCATTCCCATACCTGTTATCTCGGTGAGCGCGGCGCGTTGCACGATTGGGGTTACGGTTGCGGCGAGTGTCCCGCCTGCAGCCTGCGCGCCAAAGGCTGGGCGACATATGCCGCGAAAGCCAAGATCGAAGTGCGATGACACTCGCCGCTCGCCTCCGCACGGAAGGCTTTTGCTTTCTTGCCGCCTATATCGCCTGTATCCCGGTCGCCAACTGGCTGATCCAGCATGTCGGCACAGTGTGTCCGCCGGATAGTCCGTGCCTGATACCGGTTGCGCCGGGTCTGATGGCTCCGAGCGGCGTATTGATGGCCGGTCTTGCTCTGGTGCTTCGCGACCTCGTGCAGCGGCGGCTTGGCGTGACGTATGGCTTGTCTGCCATCGGCGCAGGGACGATCCTTTCAGCGGCGCTGGCACCACCGTCGCTGGTCGTGGCGTCAGCGGTCGCGTTCCTGCTGTCAGAACTCGCTGACTTCGCGGTTTACACACCATTGCAGAAGCGTGGGCTTGTGCTGGCGGTTGCCGCGAGCAGTTTCGTCGGATTGATCGCAGACTCGCTGCTGTTTCTGTGGCTCGCTTTCGGCAGCCTTCAATTCCTGGCAGGCCAGATCGTTGGCAAAGCCATCATGGTGCTGCTCACGTTGCCCGCCATCCGCTGGCTCCGGAACAGGGACCAGCGGCTTGGCGCGATGTAACCTCAGCGTCCCTTGAAATCAGCCGGCCGCTTTTCAAGGAACGACGCAAGACCTTCGCGAAAATCCTGCGTGCGCATCAGCGGCAGCAGTTGCAGGAAAACATGATGCACATGATCGTTGAAGTTCTCGGACAATCCGACACGCATCATGCGCTTGGCTGATTGAACGGCCAGCGGCGCGTTGGCCGCGATTTCGGCCGCAAGCGTGCGGGCGCGAGGCATCAGGTCAGCGTCGGGGACGACATGATTTGTCAGGCCCATCTCAAGGCTTTCCTTGGCCGACAAGGTGCGCCCCGTAAAGATGATCTCGGCGGCCTTCGCCCAACCGAGCATCCGCGGCAGAAACCATGTGCCGCCGGATTCCGGCACGATGCCGCGCTTGACGAAAGCGGCAGCAAACTTCGCACTCTCAGCCATGATGCGGATGTCGCAGCCTAGCGCAGTGTCCATGCCGTAACCGGCCGCGGCGCCATTGAGCGCGCAGATCGTCGGCTTCTCCATGTTGAACAGGATCGTCGGCGGCGCAGTCTTGAGATCGAGCGTTGTCCGCGCGCCGTCGGCATCGTTCTGCGATCCGATTCCGGTGCCGCTCGATGCATTGCCCACGTCGAGGCCCGCACAGAACGCGCGTCCCGTTGCTGTCAGGATGATGACGCGCACCGCCGGATCGTTGTCGGCACGGAGCAGCAATTGTCCGAGCTGTTCCAGCATTAGACGCGAGATCGTATTCAGCCGCTCCGGGCGATTGAGTGTGATCGTCGCGATGTTTCCATCGACCGCATAGAGAACTTCAGACTCGGCCGCACGGGTTTCCGCTACTGCGGTCTGTGGCATTGGTGTTTCCTCATTTTTTCTGCGGGCAGGTAAAATCAAAATCTTTTCGGGCGCAAGGATTCGGCTCCGCGTAGCTGCCTTGCATCGCCTCCGCCAGCCGCATACCCTCGACTTACTGCGCAAGGGAGAAACGCGATGATGACGCTCAAGCCGAATTGCGAGTGCTGTGACAAGGAACTCCCGCCGGAAAGCGGCGAGGCCGTGATCTGCACCTTCGAGTGCACGTTCTGCGCAAGTTGTGCCGACACGGTATTTGGCGGAGCCTGTCCCAACTGCGGCGGCAATTTCGTTCCGCGTCCGATCAGACCTGCGGCCATGCTCCGAAAATATCCGGCATCCACCGAGCGGCACCTGCGCGCGCAGCCGTGTCTGGCAAAAGCCAGTTGATTATGCGCGTCAGTCCTTGCGGTTCTCTGAGCGCGGATGCTGATGCCGCCACTCGCGCGGCGGCGTAAACGAGCCTGACCACAGTCCGCGGCGCGCGGATTTTGCTTCGTCCTGCTGCGCGCCGTAGACGTTCGCGAAACCCGATGTCACGGCCAGTCCCTGCTGAACCATCCACGCGTTGATGTCCGTGCCATCGGGCAGGGTGCAAGTGGCAAGGGTGCGTCCGTACTTGTCGATCGACTTGGGCCGGCAGGTCAGATCGTGGCCGCGCACACGGCTGCGCAATTGGGCTGAAGCGTGCCGTCCGCACGGCCAGTCGCGGCCCTGTGCGTCGAGACACATCTGATCGAGTTCAGGCGCGTCGATGTCGATCAGACGAATCCTGGTCCCGGCAATCGTCAGCGTATCGCCGTCGGCGACAAAGGCGCTTCCGGTAACAGGAGCGTCGGGGGTCTTTAGCCAGCGCTCGGCGGCATAGACGCCAAGCGAGCCGATCAGAACGATCACTCCGATGGTCCAGCGGCGAGTATCCGCGTTTGGGCCGAGGCGATTACGCTGGCTGGATCTCTGGAAGGATGGAGGTGTCATGGATACCGGGCCGTGGCTGCGGAGTAGGTTGTAAAACATTGCGCTGCGCGAATTGCGCTACGCACAAAAACTCATGATGCCCACTCGGAATCGATACGGGGAATCGCAACCACCGCTACGGTCTGCAGCTACCGTTTGCCCAAAACGGAGGCGAAATCCTAACGCCCTCTTACGAATCGCGGCAGGACGCGTGCAAAACATAATTGTTTGGTCGAGAGTGACATTTTTAGCACACGGTTTCGAGGTGCCAAACAAGGCGGATCGAAGGCAGCCAAGACGCTATCAATGCTAGAAAAAATCTCCCTCGAGATACCTGCGACAACCCTCAAATCCAGCATCAGGTCATGTAACCGTCGTCCCATGTTCAGTTGCGAGCCTCACTGAATGGTGATAGCAGGGGTTCCAGGGTGGGCTTATGTATATATTTCAATTATTTACAGTCCTGCTGGGTATTAGCATCGCAACGGCCGCTCAGGCTGATCAGTTTACGATCAACGACGCTATTAATCAGGCAGTCATTTCAAATCCGGGCGTAGGTGAGGCGACCGCCAACCGGCGCGCGACCGAGTCCGAAATGCGTCAGAGCCAAGGCACGCTGCTTCCACAGGTTCGCCTCGAAGCAAGCGCAGGGCCGGAGTCTCTGAAGCGCTACATCACGCCAACGCCCGTCGGCAACGGTGACTACGTGAACGGCCGTCAGGCCTCCGTGGTCGTCCGCCAGTTGCTGTTCGATGGATTTGCCAGCGTCAACGAAGTCTGGCGTCAGGCCGCCCGCGTCAACGCGGCGTCGCATCGTGTGCTTGAGCGAACCGAGCTGATCGGCCTCGACGCGGCTGAAGCCTATATCGACGTCACACGCTACCTCCGCCTCGTTTCGTACGCGGAAGAAAACATCAAGGTCCACTTCGAGGTGCGCAAGAACGTTCGTGCGCGCTTCCAGGGCGGCCGCGCCGGCGAGGGCGACCTCCAGCAGGCTGAAGAACGCGTCGCTGCGGCGGAAGCGATCTTGGCCGATTTCCGGACCCAGCTCGACGTTGCCCGCGCGAAGTACCGCAAGACCGTCGGCCTCGAGCCGTACAACCTGCGTTTCCCGACCCGTCTTGGCGGTCTTCCGGGATCGAAGGATGAATCGCTCAATCTGGCCTATCGCTACAATCCGACATTGCGCGCTGCGCAGGCGGACGTTGACGCGTCGAAGCACGCATTCGATGCGACCGCGGGCGCTTTCATGCCGACCGTTTCGCTCGAGGGCCGTGCGCTACGCGGCTCCGACTCCATCACGTATTCGGGCCAGCGCGACGAAGTCAGCGGCAAGGTCGTGGCGAGCTGGGATATCTTCAACGGCGGCAAGGACAGCTGGCGCCGCAATGAAGCTGCAGAGCGCATGATCGAGCAGCAGAACCGCAACGCGCGGCTGCAGCGTGACGCTCTCGAATCCATCGACAAGGCCTGGGCCGCACGGACCATCACGAACGATCGCGTCGCCGCTCTGACCCGCGAAGTCGAGGCAGCCCGCAAGACCGTCGTTGCTTACAACAAGGAATACGATCTGGGTCAGCGCACGCTGATCGATCTGCTCAATTCGCAGAACCAGTACTTCAACGCGCTGGTCTCGCTGACGTCGGCGCGGGGCGTGACCGTGTTTGCCGACTATCAGCTGTTGGCGGCCATGGGACAGATGCTCGCTTACCTGAAAACAGCGCCGCCGCCGGAAGCCGATGCGCTCGATACGAAGCCATTTGCGATCTTCCCGATCCGGCTCGCGCCGATACGGTTAACGGCACCGGAACTGAGCTTGTACCGGGCACTGATCGGGCTGCGCCGGACAACGCCCGAGCTCGCGCTAGGCTCTTACACACAGATCGGCGTGACGGGTGGTCTCCTGGCGTTTACGCGCGAGTATCGCAGCCAGCGCGTGATGGTCGTCCTGAACTTCGGACGCGAAGCTGTATTATTCGACGCGGCCAACTGGCCGGGACGCGTTCTGCTATCGACCTTCATGGACCGTCAGGGCGAGAACGTCAGCGGCCCATTGGCGCTGCGGGCTTCAGAGGGCGTGGCTGTTAGGCTTATCTGAGTGAGCAGAGGATCTGGCGAGCCGTAGTCCCGGCCGCATCCAGCCATACCCATAATTCGCATAAGGTATATTATGGAACATATAAATACTTCCGCTTTTCCATAAAGTTGCGCTTAAGTCCGGGTGCGCAAAATAGCCCCCGGCAACCCACCACACCAGTTCTCTCATCGCTCGGGTCGCCGACGCTTTGTGGCGAGCCTAGCTAGCCTGTGGGCACAGACGCAGGCTGCGAGCGTCTTT
This sequence comes from uncultured Afipia sp., assembly GCA_964594185.1. Lineage (GTDB taxonomy): Bacteria > Pseudomonadota > Alphaproteobacteria > Rhizobiales > Xanthobacteraceae > Afipia. The sequence goes on from CAZQMD010000067.1 coordinate 7,763, forward strand.
ATCTCCCGCTTATACGGATGCCCCAAACTCCATCTCGAATTCATATGAACTCGAACAGACATTGCCGTGGGATTGCTCGGCGGCCTTCGATTCCCGCTGGTCCAACGGAGCAATCGGCAACGTGATCTTTCGAGGCTCTCAAATGACGAACCAGACTGAACCTCCGTCGTGCAGCTCTGCAGTGGTTTTCATCGGCAAGAACAGCTGCGGCCAGTGGGTCGCGCAGGAACAGAACGGATTGTTCGGCGGGCTGTTCGTCAGCCGTGTCGCAGCCGTTCGATACGCCCTTTTCGAGAACGGCCACCATCCCGAATCCATCATGGCCGCCACCAGCACGCTCGAACTCGATTTGGGCGGCAGCGCTTCGCAGGAAAGCCTATCGCATCTGGAAAGCCTTTCGCTGCGGCGGGTCGCATAACGTCCGGCGTCAGCTTCTCAGGATATCGCCATGATTCAGATAAATTTTGATCTAACCCATGATCGGGTCATAAGAGCCATGATCGATCTGACTCGTCCGTCCATCCTGCATCGAATCATTCTTGCGGGTGGCGACAGCGCCGTCGTCGAACTCGATCTGCGGCGCCGTGGCTATCTGCGCGTTTCGACAACAGGCCGCAGCACACCGCGCGGTCAGTATGCAATTGGCCTGATCACCGGACAGCACTCGTTACAGGCGCTCGAAAAGTCAGTGACGGAAATCTCGGCCTTCTTGAGCGCGACGGCAGCAATAGCCATCGTCATCGATTTCCATGCGACGGGTTCAAATCTGAAGGTACGAGCGCTGCTTGAAAGGCTCGGCTTTCAGATCGACGCCGGCGTGAGATGCCATGAGCAATTCCTGTTGTCGGCACGGCGGCGAGACTTCAGCCATATGACCAACGCAGCGTAACGGCATTCCTTAACGGCAATCCATGACATATGCGATGAACCATCCTGCCTCATGGTTGGCGGGCTATATTCCCGATCTTCCGACACCATTCGACAGCGCCGGCGAACTCGACCTCGGCGCGTTTCGCCAGCTCTGCGAACGGCAGATCGCGGCTGGGGCAACCGCGCTGGTGGTTGGTGAAGTGACCGGCGAGGATTCGACATTGAGCGCCGCGGAGCACTCGGCGCTTACCCGTGTTGCCGTGCGCGCGTCGCGTAGCCGCGCAGCCGTAATCGCGGGCATAGGCTCGAACTGCACCAGTACCGCCATCGAGCTGTCGCGACACGCCGAAGCTGACGGTGCCGATGCCGTGCTGTCCGTGGTTCCGTATTACAACAAGCCGACGCAAGCAGGGCTCCATGCGCATTTCTCCGCCATCGCCGAAGCGACGCGCCTACCCATCATCCTGCACGACGTCCCTTCCCGCACGGTTCGCGAATTATCCGACGACACGGTCGCGCAGCTCTCGCAATCGGCACAGTTTGTCGGCCTGAAGGATGCCACAGGAGACATCTCCCGTTCGCAGCGCCTGCGCGCATTGGTTCGGCCGGGCTTTCGATTGCTGTCGGGCGACGACGCCACCGCGCCGGCCTTTCTGGTGCACGGCGGCGACGGCTGCATATCCGTCACAGCGAATCTGATCCCGGAATTATGCCAGGACCTTTACCACCGGTGCTGCGCGGAAGGCGATTTGAAGGCCGCGAGGGCTCTGGCGGTGCAGGTCGGCCGACTCACCGCCGAGTTGCTCCGCGAGCCGCCATCCGCGTCCATTAAATACGCCCTGAGCCTGTTCGACCTGATGACGCCGGATGTCCGCCTGCCGCTCATTGAACTCTCCGATACAGCCAAGGCTGCGATTACGGAGGTGATCCCTGCATTGGACGGAAGTCCTGCCCGGCATTCATTGAAGCGCTCCGAAACGTCTCACACGCAGCCCGCCCATGCCATCCGGTGAGTAACCGTGGCACTTGGAGACACTTCCATCGATCAGCGTCACGACAGGACGATCCGGGCATGGCTGCTGGCGCTGCTGCGGTACGCGATCACGCTGGATGACGAGGATCGGCTTGTTGCGCTGGCTGCCGCCTCAGAGATCGATAGATCGGGATCGCGCCAGTCGGGAGACTTTCACTTCTTTCATCGCACCAGCGCTGAGCTTTGCGAGGCCGTAGCGCATCCTCGTCCCGATAACAGGCAACTTCTGCGGCGCCATTTGGAGCGGTTGAGCGACCAGCGCGTGAAGCGCGCATTCGCCGCCATGTTTGATCTCGATCAGACCATCACGAATCGTGCCGCACTAAAGTTACGGCAGCGAAAACGCCCGGATTTATGGGAGGGCACCCACAACAGGAAAATTCAGGGATGAAATTCCATATTATTCAATATCTTGGGTGATTATTTCTAGATATAACATTGAATAATTAAAGCAGTTTCTGAACAATCTGCACTTCCCCAGCGGGATCAAACGCACGCTCCGCCCCATCGTTGACCGGAAACGGCGCCGCTGTAGAACGAGATGCAAATGCCCCCAGCCTTGAGTTTGGGAACGGCGCAGTACCGGGAGACGAACCATGACCAGCCAGGGCCACTACAGCATCGGTCTCGACAAGAATGCAGCCAATTACGTCCCCCTTTCGCCGCTGAGCTTCCTTGTCCGCAGCGCCAGCGTCTATCCGGATCACACCAGCGCCGTCTATGAGGGCCGCACGTTCACATGGTCGCAGACCTTTGAGCGCTGCAAACGCTTCGCGTCGTATCTCGCCGCGCGCGGTATCCGGCGCGGCGATACCGTCGCGGCCATGCTGCCGAACATTCCGGCGATGAACGAACTGCATTTTGCCGTGCCGATGGCCGGCGGCGTGCTCAACGCGCTGAACATTCGGCTCGACGCGGCCTCCATCGCATTCCAGCTGGACCATGGCGGCGCCAAGATCATTCTGGTGGACCCGGAATTCAGCGGCGTCATTTCCGATGCGCTCGGCCTGATGAAAGGCCACAGGCCGCTGGTGGTCGACGTGGACGATGCGGCCTTCGACGGCGGCAGGCGCATCGGCGAAATCGAGTATGAGGCGGCCGTGTCATCCGGCGACCCGGATTTCGTCTGGCTGAAGCCCGAAGACGAATGGGATGCCATCGCACTGGGCTACACCTCTGGCACAACCGGCAACCCCAAGGGCGTGGTCACGCATTATCGCGGTGCCTATCTCAACGCGGTCAGCAACATCCTCGCAGGCGGCCTCGGCACCCATCCGATCTATCTCTGGACCCTGCCGATGTTTCATTGCAACGGCTGGTGCTTTCCGTGGACCATCGCAGCGTCGGCCGGTGTCAATGTCTGCCTGCGCAAGGTCGATCCGGCCAAGATTTTCGAGCTGATCCCCAAGCACGGCGTAACCCATATGTGCGGCGCGCCGATCGTCTACAACACGCTGATCAACGCGCCGGGTGCGCCAAAGGGCAAAGCGGCCAAGCCCGTCGTCGGGCTGATCGCGGGCGCTGCGCCACCGGTCGCCGTGCTCGAGGGCGCCGAGAGCATCGGCATCAAGCTGACCCACGTCTACGGCCTGACCGAGGTCTACGGTCCCGCTTCCGTCTGCGCCGAGCAGCCAGGCTGGGACGACCTGCCCGCCGACCAGCGCGCCCAGCTCAAGCGCCGGCAGGGCGTGCCCTATCCGCTGCAGGAAGCCGTTACAGTGCTCGATCCGGAGACGATGCGCGAAGTGCCGCGCGACGGCGAAACCATCGGCGAGGTCATGTTCCGCGGCAACATCGTCATGAAGGGCTATCTGAAGAACGAAGCCGCCACCAGGGAAGCCTTCGAAGGTGGGTGGTTTCACACCGGCGATCTCGGCGTGCTCGACAAGGACGGCTACGTCATCATCAAGGACCGCTCGAAGGACATCATTATCTCCGGCGGCGAGAACATCTCGTCGGTGGAAGTCGAGGATGTGCTTTATAAGCATCCGGCCATTCTGTTCGCGGCCGTAGTCGCCAAGCCCGATCCGAAATGGGGCGAGGTGCCCTGCGCTTTCGTCGAACTGAAGGATGGCGCGAGCGCGACCGAAGCCGAAATCCTCGCCTACTGCAAAAGCATGCTCCCGGGATTCAAGTCGCCGAAATCCGTGGTGTTCGGCGCAATCCCGAAGACATCGACCGGCAAGATCCAGAAATTCATGCTGCGCGATCAGGCGAATTCGGCGAAGGCGATCTCGGCCTGATCGCTCAGGCTTCGATCTCCAGCCGCATACCGTCGTAGCCTACCTCGACACCCGGCGGCAGTTTCGCACGCAGCACCTCGTAATCGAGATCGGAATGCAGGTTGGTGAGAACCGCCCTGCGCGGCTTGAACTTTGCAATCCATGACAGCGCGTCGTCGAGGCTGAAATGGCTCGGGTGCGGCGCATAGCGCAACGCATCGACGATCCACAGATCGAGATTTTCCAGCGCGTGAAAGCTCTCAGGCGGAATGTCGTTGAGGTCCGGCGTGTAGGCGGCGTTGCCGATGCGATAGCCGAGGGCCGGGATGTTGCCATGCTGGAGAATGAACGCGGTCAGGGCAAAGGTACCGCCCCTCCCTTCGACGCTCTCTGTTTCACCTGCTTCGATCGATCGCTTCTCGAGGATTGCCGGATAGTCGCTGCCCGGCGCCTGTTCGAAGCAGTAGGCAAAGCGCGAGAGAATTTCCTTGCCGGTCGATTTGTTGAGATAGACCGGGATGCGCTTGCGCTGATGCAGCACGACAGAGCGCAGATCATCGATGCCGTGGGTCTGATCGGCATGTTCGTGGGTCAGGAATGTCGCGTCGAGATGATCGACATTGGCGTCGATCAACTGCTCGCGCAAGTCCGGCGAGGTATCGATCAGCACGCGCGTGATCCCGTTCGGACCGGCTTTCTCGGCCAGCAATGAACAGCGTCGGCGGCGGTTTTTCGGATTGTTCGGATCGCAGGCACCCCACCCCAATGCGGGACGCGGCACGCCGGCGGATGATCCGGAGCCGAGAATTGTCAGTATCACCATTATGCAGCTTTCGCGTCCGGGCGCGGCACCTTGTCGAACAGCCTGAAGAAATTTTCCGTGGTCTGCCGTGCGATTTCATCAATTGATACGCCACGCGTCTCCGCCAGCACCCTTGCGGTCTCAGTGACGAAAGACGGCTCGTTGCGCTTGCCGCGAAATTTGCCCGGCGCAAGATAAGGTGCGTCAGTTTCCACCATGATGCGGTCCGCAGGCAATTCGGCGGCTATGTCGCGGATCGATTGCGAATTCTTGAACGTCAGGATCCCGGTGAACGAGATCGAGAGGCCGAGCGCGATGGCTTTCATCGCAAGATCCCGGCCGCCGGTGTAGCAATGCAGCACCGCCTTGAACGGCCCCTTGGCGATTTCCTCGTCGAGAATCTCACCGCAGCGCTGATCGGCTTCGCGGGTATGGATCACCAGTGGCAGGCCAGTCGCGCGCGCCGCCGCGATGTGTGCACGAAAGCCCCGCTCCTGCGCCGCAGGCGAGCCGTCCGTGTAGTGATTGTCGAGCCCCGCCTCGCCCAGCGCCACCACTTTGGGATGCTTTGTCAGTGCGATCAGTTCGTCCGCCGTAATGCCGTCTTCCTCGTCGGCGTTATGCGGATGCGTGCCGACCGAGCAATAGATATTCGGAAATCGCGCCGTGATCGCCAGCAGGCCGTCGAGCTTCCGCACGCGGGTGGAGATGGTCACGATGCGGCCAACGCCAGCCGTCTCGGCGCGCTTGACGATAGCGTCGAGATCGTCCGCGAAGTCGGGAAAATCGAGATGGCAGTGACTATCGACCAGCATCTGGCTTAACCCGCTGCGTCGTCTTTTGGTTCGACATAACGAGGGAACACCGGCGCTGGCGGCGGCAGTTGCGAGCCGCCCTTGATCCGCGCGCCGAGTGCTGCGAAGTCACGCGCAGCCGGCGCGATGCCGAGAATGTCCAGCAGCTTGGCGCAAGCGTCCGGCATCGCCGGCTGGGCCAGGATCGCAATCTGCCGCACCACTTCTGCGGTCACGTACAGCACTGTCTGTTGGCGCGCAGGGTCGGTCTTGGCCAGCGCCCACGGCGCCTCGCCCGCGAAATAGCGGTTGGCTTCCGCCACCACGGCCCAGATCGCGTTAAGCGCCTGATGAATCTGCTGCGTGGCCATCGCGGTGCGCGCCTGCTCCAGCATGCCGTCGGCCATGGCCAGAATGGCTTTGTCGTTGTCGCTGAACTCGCCCGGCTCTGGCAGCACGCCCTGATACTGCTTGGCGATCATCGAGAGCGAGCGCTGCGCCAGATTCCCGAAGTCGTTGGCAAGATCCGCATTGGTCCGCGCGACAATGGCTTCGTGGTTGTAGTTGCCGTCCTGTCCGAACGGCACTTCACGCAGGAAGAAATAGCGCAGTTGATCCACGCCATAAGCATCGGCGAGGCTGAACGGATCGACCACGTTGCCGACCGATTTCGACATTTTCTCGCCGCGGTTGAACAGGAAGCCGTGCGCGAACACGCGCTTCTGAACCGGAATGCCCGCCGACATCAGGAAGGCCGGCCAGTACACCGCATGAAAGCGGATAATGTCCTTGCCGATGATGTGAATGTCCGCCGGCCAGTAATGCCAGTTCGTGTCGCCTTCGTCCGGGAAACCAACGCCCGTGATATAGTTGGTCAGTGCATCGACCCACACATACATCACATGATCTTCGTCGCCGGGCACCTTCACGCCCCAATCGAACGTGGTGCGCGAGATCGACAGATCCTTCAATCCGCTTTTGACGAAGCTGATGACTTCGTTCTTACGCGATTCCGGACCGATGAAATCAGGCTGGCTCTCATAGAGCGCAAGCAGCTTGTCCTGATAGGCTGAGAGCTTGAAAAAGTAGCTTTTCTCTTCCACCCACTCGACGGGCGTGCCCTGCGGGCCGCGGCGCACGTTGTCCTCGCCGACAACGGTCTCGTCCTCGGCGTAGTAGGCTTCGTCGCGAACGGAGTACCAGCCAGCATAGCTGTCGAGATAAATGTCATCGTTCACCAGCATCCGCTTCCAGATTTCCTGGGTGGATTCGTGATGCTGCTTCTCGGACGTGCGGATGAAGCGATCGAACGAAATGTTCAGCCGCTGATCCATCTCCTTGAAACGCGCAGCATTGCGGGTCGCAAGATCCAGCGGCGTCATGTTTTCCTTTTGCGCCGTCTGGATCATCTTCTGGCCGTGCTCGTCGGTGCCGGTCAGGAAAAACACATCCTTGCCGTCGAGGCGCTGGAAACGCGCCAGCGCATCGGTCGCGATCGCTTCGTAGGCGTGGCCGATATGCGGCGCACCGTTCGGATAGGCGATGGCGGTCGTGATGTAGAATGAATTCCTTGCAGGTGCGCCTGTCACAACCTGCGGCGCGGTAGCCGCCTTGGCCTTAACTTTGGCTGGCTTCGGCGGCGCCTTCTGTGTCACCGGCTTTGCAGCTTGAGGCGCACTCGCAACAGCAGCCTTGGCAGCGGGCTTTTTCGAAGCTGACGTCTTGGCAGCTGTCTTTGCGCCGCCGCTTTTCTTTGCGCTGGTCTTCTTGGCAACGTTCTTCTTGGCAACGGCTTTCTTGCCCGCGCGCTTTGCCGCGGTTTTCTTGACGGCCTTCTTTGCCGTTTTCTTGACGATTTTCTTGCCAGCTTTCTTGACCGCCTTTTTGGTGACTGCCTTGCGTCCTTTTTTCTTCGACGCGACCGACGCGCGACGGCTCGCAGCCTCGCGTGCGGATTTCGTAACCTTCTTGGCGGCCTTCTTGGCTACCTTTTTCTTTGCTGCGGTTTTCTTGGCTTTGGCCATGACGCTTCCTTGAAATTCAAAACGGCGCTGATATCTGCGCACGCGTTCGTGATGTGGTGTTGTAAGACCGCTGCGACTGTCCGGTTAGCGAGCTGCGGTGGCTTCTGCGAGCATACCGAACACCGAGAAAACTAGCGGCTTCCGTTCCAGATTGAAGCTTTCCGTATCGCGCGCCGCGTTGTTGATCTTTTCCCATACCTCGGCAAGCCGTGCAAGGCGCGGCAGGTTTGCGCCCACGTCAGGTGCATGCAGGTGTCCCGTGAGCCAACGGTCGACGGTGTCGATACAAGCCCGCAATCCGGCCCGGTCGTTGAGCGGCAGTGCATCGCCAAGGGCATGCAGCGCGCGCTGATCGAGTTGCGGCAGGCGGTTGAGAAGTTCTAGCGTGCGCTGCTGAAGTCCCAGCGATTGCCCCCCGAGCAGCGTCAGCGCACGCGCCACACTCCCCTCCGCTGCATCGGCCGCGTCAATCAGCGCCGGATCGCGACGCGTCAATCCGGCGGCCTCTGCAGCAGCCTGAATCACATCGTCTGTCTCCAGTGGTCGCAACGCGAGCTTCCTGCAACGCGACTGGATGGTGGCAAGCACGCGCGCCGGCGCGTGACTGATCAGCAGGAACAGCGACCGCGCCGGAGGCTCCTCAAGAATCTTGAGCAGCGCATTCGAGGCATTGGCATTGAGTTCACCCACCGTACCGACCACGCAGACGCGCCACCCGCCGACAGATGCAGCGGTCGAGCCGAAGAACCCGATGGTCTCGCGCGACTCGTCCACGGTGATGACGGTTCGCATCGTGCCTTTCTCATTGGCCGTGCGTTCCAGTGTCAGCAAGCCGCCGTGGCTTCCGTTCGCAACCTGCCGGGCGACCGGGTGATCCTGATCGACGTAAAGATTGTCAGCAGCCTGTACCGATTGCGCCGCCGGATCGGGATGGGCGAGCACGAACCGCGCCATGCGATAAGCGAGCGTGGCCTTGCCGATCCCCTGCGCGCCACCGATCAGCCAGGCATGGGGAATGCGTCCACTGCGATAGGCTGTCAGCAGGGTCTGCTCGGCATCGGGATGACCGAACAGCACGGTGGTCTCGCGCGGTGCGCGAACAGCAATCTCCGGCTCTGACGACTTGGGGCTCATGCCTGAGACGTCTCGCGTGTGGTCGCGACCGAGAAAAGATGGTCGCGCAGCGCCTTCCAGACCCGCTCGGCCACAGTCTTGGCGTCTGCATCGGCGTCCACCAGTGCGCAGCGCTCAGGGTCGCTCTCTGCGATCTTACGATAAGCATCGCGCAGCTTTTCGTGAAAGCTGACGCCTTCGCCTTCGAACCTATCAGGCGCCGCCGTCCCGCGCCGCTTGAGCGCGCGCTCCATGCCCACCGCAACCGGCACATCCAGAATGACCGTGAGGTCCGGCTTGAGATTGCCGATGGTCACACGTTCCATCGCCCGGATCAGTTTGGGATCAACCTTTCCCAATTCACCCTGATAGACCCGCGTGGAATCCGTGAACCGATCGCACAGCACCCACGTTCCCTGCGCCAGAGCCGGTTCGATTACCTGACTGACATGATCGTCGCGCGCGGCCGCGAACAGCAATGACTCGGTTTCCGGACCGAACGCCTTGGCCATGCCGGACAACAGCAGATGCCGGACAATCTCGGCCCCCGCCGATCCTCCCGGTTCACGCGTGGTAATGGTGCGCAGCTTCGCTGCGTTCAGGCGATCCGCCAGCAACTGAATCTGCGTGGACTTGCCGGAGCCTTCACCGCCCTCGAATGTAATGAAACGGCCGCGCGGATGCGGAGGCTTCGGTTTTGCGGCTTCGCTCATGTCAGAGTTTCTCCGCGCCGGCGCGGAACAGGCCAATGACAAGTTCGCTGGCGCCGTCGATCGCGCGGCGCGTCGTTGAACCTGTTGCGACAGCCTCGGCGGACACGAGCGGAGCTTCCATCGCGATGTTTGTGCCGCGCCAGACCTTCAACACACCGATCTGCTGGCCGGGCTGAACCGGCGCACGCACGGGGCCGGTATAGACGATGCGCGCAACCAGCTTGTCGGTGCCGTTTCGCTGCACCATCACCTTGATCGGCTCCGGACTCGCCAACTTCACCGACCGGCTGTCACCGCCGAAAACTTTTGCATAGCCGACGGCCTGATCGGCCGCGAACAACGTACGCGCTTCGAAGTTGCGGAATCCCCATTCCAGAAGCTTCTTCGCTTCCGTCGCTCGGTCGTCGGGATCTTCGAGTCCGTTGACCACCACGATCAGCCGCATGCCATTCTGCACGGCAGAGCCGACCATGCCGTAGCCGCCTTCCTTGGTGAAGCCGGTCTTCAGGCCGTCTGCGCCTTCGAGCATGGTCAGCAGCGGATTGCGGTTCTGCTGGCGAATCTTGTTCCAGGTGAACTCGCGCTCGCCGAACAGCTTGTAGTGTTCCGGATAGGTCAGGATGATGTGACGCGCCAGCGTGGCAAGCTCGCGTACGGTCATCTTGTTGCCGGGGTCCGGCAGTCCGTTGGAATTCGCGAAGGTCGATTTCGTCAGGCCCAGTTCTCGCGCGCGCCTGGTCATGCGCTCGGCAAAGGCCGCCTCGGTGTTCGACAGGCCTTCAGCCAGCGCCATGCACGCATCGTTGCCGCTCTGGATGATGGCTCCGTGCAGCAGATCATCGACGCTGACGCGGCTGTTGATCGCCGCGAACATGGTCGAGCCGCCGGACGGCGCGCCGCCCTTGCGCCATGTGTTCTCGCTGATCCTGAATTCATCGGTGAGCTTGATGTCGCCCTTCTTGAGCGCGTTGAACACCACCTCGGCCGTCATCAGCTTCATCATGCTGGATGGCGCGCGCAATTCGTCGGCGTTCTTCTCAAACAGGATGCTGCCGGATTTCGCCTCAATCAGGATGGCGGTGGGCGCATCGACCTCGTATCCGTCCTCTTTCTTGGCGCCCTGCACGCTGTTGTTGGCAGCGTAAGCCACGCCTCCCAGCACCGCGCCGGACACAAGGATGGCAGCGACAAGCGGCCAGAACCGACCCGTCCGATGCCTGCGACTCCGGGATGTTGTGAGAATGGCTGCCATGTCGAGATTCCTGAGGATCGCCTTGTACCAGTTGGGCTGATACCAAACAACGTGCAGGTGGCTTCGCGGCCTAGCTGCAGCCTTGAAAATCCTCAAAAAAAGAGGCGGAAAACCGATGTCGTCATCGCGAATGATCTCAGCCAACGGCATCGAGATTTTTGTCACCGAACAGGGCTCCGGACCGCTGGTTTTGCTCTGCCATGGCTGGCCCGAACTGTCGCATTCGTGGCGCCATCAGCTCCCGGCCCTTGCCGCAGCCGGTTACCATGTGGTGGCCCCGGACATGCGCGGCTATGGACGCACCTCCGCGCCGCAGGACATCTCAGCCTATTCGATCTTCGACCTGGTCGGAGATATGGTGGCGCTGGTGGCCGCCCTCGGCGAGACCAAGGCGATCATCATCGGCCACGACTGGGGCGCGCCGGTCGCCTGGCATGCCGCCCTGTTCCGGCCGGACATCTTCACGGCCGTTGGCGGATTGAGCGTGCCGCCTCCGTTCCGGGGACGCGAGCGCCCACTCGATACGCTGACAAAAAGCGGCGTCACCAATTTCTACTGGCAGTACTTTCAGAAGCCCGGCGTGGCAGAAGCCGAATTCGAACGCGATGTCAGCTTTACGATGCGGGCTGTCACCTTCGGAGTGGAGTCGTCACTGTTCCTGAAGGAGGGACAGGGCTTCCTGGGCGATCCAACGAAGGAGCGCACCCGCCCTGCCTGGGTTAGCGAGCAAGATCTCGCGCATGTCGTCGAGACCTACACGCGCACCGGATTTCGCGGCGGCCTGAACTGGTATCGCAACATCGACAGGAATTGGGAATTGACCGCGCCCTGGCACGGCGCGCAAATCCATCAGCCCGCGATCTTCATTGCAGGCGCGGACGATTCCGTGGTGACCGGCATCATCGGAGGCAAGCGCGTGACCGAAATGGACAAGGTGCTGCCCAACCTGCGGCGCAAGCTCCTGATCGAGGGCGCGGGGCACTGGATTCAGCAGGAGCGCCCGGACGAGGTCAACGCCGCACTGATCGAATTCCTGAAAGGCCTGAAGTAAGACCCTGATCCAGGCTCTGCGCGCTCAGTAGAGCCCGCGGCCCGACATCAGGCTGGCATTGCTGCTACGGGGGGCTGACGCGTACGAGGCGACCGGACGTGTCGTCTCGGCTGGCGTGTCATCGGCAGCCTCTTCGATCTCGGTCTGGATGGTGCGTTCAATGCGCCGTCCGCGCTGCGCGCGGGGGGGGGGGGCATTCGGCGGACCCGCCGGCCCGGCGTCTTCCCGC
>CAZQMD010000068.1:0-19419 GCA_964594185.1 uncultured Afipia sp.
GTAAGCCAGCGCGCGTTCCTTCGACAGACGCTTGGCTTCGTCCGCGATCTGCTCGGGATCCGGCACGACGCCGGTGATGGAGATCACGTCCTCGGGCGAAGTGCCCCAGGTGACGATCGGCGGCAGCTTGGCGGCGTCGAGACGGATCTCGTGATCGAAGTGTGCGCCTTCATCGGTGCGCAGCGTATCCCAATAGCGCACGCCTGCATCCCATGCGGCGCCGGTCGGCGACATCGGACGGCCCTTGAGGAATTCATAAGCCTTCTCGTCGGGCGCGATCAGGCCGGCGCGCGCGCCGCCTTCGATCGACATGTTGCAGACCGTCATACGGCCTTCCACCGACAGCGAACGGATCGCTTCGCCGGCGTATTCGAGCACATAGCCGGTGCCGCCCGCGGTGCCGATCTCGCCGATGATCGCCAGGATGATGTCCTTCGCGGTGACGCCGTCGGGCAATTTGCCATCGACGGTGGCGCGCATGTTCTTCGCCTTCTTCTGGATCAGCGTCTGCGTGGCGAGCACATGCTCAACCTCGGAGGTGCCGATGCCGTGCGCCAGCGCGCCGAACGCGCCGTGCGTCGAGGTGTGGCTGTCGCCGCAAACAATGGTCGTGCCGGGCAGCGTGAAGCCCTGCTCCGGACCGATCACATGCACGATGCCCTGACGCTTGTCGTATTCATTGAAATATTCGACGCCGAACTCGCGCGCGTTCTCGGCGAGCGTGGCGATCTGCTCGGCGCTTTCCGGATCGGGATTGGGCTTGGAGCGATCGGTGGTGGGGACGTTGTGATCGACAACCGCGAGCGTCTTCTTCGGCGCGCGAACCTTGCGGCCGGTAGTGCGCAGTCCCTCGAAGGCCTGCGGCGAGGTGACCTCATGGACAAGGTGGCGGTCAATGTAGAGCAGGCAGGTGCCGTCGGGCTGCTCATCAACCAGATGGTCGTTCCAGATCTTGTCGTACAGGGTCGTCGCTTTGGCCATTTTCGTCGTCCGGATGGTGTTTTCAGGGGCTTGTCGGCCACCAATAATCAGGTCTGCTTTTTACTCGCTTAACTTCCGGGGGGAAAGTATCCTGACGACATAATAGCTTGCGCAGGATGGCACAATGTCTTCACGCCCGCCGGTTGCTCCGTATCTGACCGTTTCGCCAGCCGCCGGTGCGATAGCCTTCTACACCGCTGCCTTCGACGCCAAGCAGAAGGCGCTGATGCCAGCTCTCGACGGCCTGCGTATCCTGCATTGCGAACTCGAGATCAACGGCGGTGCGCTGTTTCTCTCCGACGCCTTTCCCGAATTCGGCACCGCGCGCACGCCGCTGCCGGGGGAACCGGTAACCATGTCCGTCAGCCTCGAATTCGCGACCGCCGACGAGGTCGATGAGGTGTTCACGCGTGCGACCAAGCTCGGCGCGAAAGGCGAAGTGACGCCGACGTATTCGTTCTGGGGCACGCGGACTGCGATCGTGCGCGATCCGTTCGGTCATCGCTGGATCATGAACGGGCCGCTGACGCAGCAGAAATAGCTTCCAGCAACAGTGCCAAAGAAAAAAGCGCGGGAGCGAACCGCGCTTTTTTGATTCCAGTTCTTTGATACCGCAGCGTGTCGCGCGATTACTCGCCCGAAGCAGCCTTGAGTGTTTCTTTTTCGCGGTTGTCCTGCTTCTCGACGATGCGTGCCGATTTGCCGCGCAGGCCGCGCAGATAATACAGCTTGGCGCGACGCACCTTGCCGCGGCGCACGAGCTTGATCGAGTCGATCATCGGCGAGTAGATCGGGAACACGCGCTCCACGCCTTCGCCGTAGGAAATCTTGCGGACGGTGAAGCTCTCGTGGATGCCGCCGCCGTTGCGGCCGATGCAAACGCCTTCATAGGCCTGCACGCGCGAACGCTCGCCTTCGACAACCTTGACGTTGACGATCACGGTGTCGCCCGGTCCGAAATCCGGAATCGTCTTTCCGGCGGAAAGCTTTTCCAGCTGCTCTTTGTCGAGCTCTTGAATGATGTTCATCACAAAACTCCATCGGCGGCGCGCCCGGAAGGGGCTGCGCGGAAATTCGTATCCAGCGTCTGCACGGATTGGCCGGTCCTATACGCCATAGCCAGCCGGTTGTCACCCTTTTGTCGTGTCTTTTCGCGGCTTCGGTGCCGCGTTCCGGGCAATTTTTGCGGCCCAGAGGTCCGGCCGCCGCGCCTGGGTCAGGGCCTCGGCCTCCGCCCGCCGCCAGGCTTCGACCCTGGCGTGGTCGCCCGAGACGAGAACATCCGGGATGGTCCGGCCCTCGAAATCCTGCGGACGGGTATATTGGGGGTATTCCAGTAGTCCGTCCGAGAAACTCTCGTCGGCTCCGGAGCTTAGCTTGCCCATCACCCCCGGCAGAAGGCGCACGCAGGCGTCTATCAGGGCCAAAGCAGCGATTTCCCCGCCGGAGAGGACGTAATCCCCTATGGAAATTTCCTCGAGCCCACGGGCCTCGATGAGGCGCTGGTCGATGCCCTCGAACCGCCCGCAGACGATCAGGGGGCCGGGGCCGCAGGCGAGTTCCATCACCCTCTTCTGGGTCAGTGGCCGGCCTCGCGGGCTCATCAGAAGACGGGGGCGTTCGGGGGCGATTTGGGCGGCATCGATGGCCGTTGCCAGCACGTCGGCGCGCAGCACCATGCCGGGCCCCCCACCGGCCGGGGTATCATCGACGCTGCGGTGCCTGTCGGTGGCGGCGTCGCGAATGTCGCGTGCTTCAAGTGCCCACACGCCGGAGGCAAGCGCCTTGCCCGCGAGGCTGATGCCGAGCGGGCCGGGAAACATCTCCGGAAACAGCGTGAGCACGGTTGCGCGCCACATGGGTCGGGTATCCCGGTTCAGATGTCCGCGTCTTGCGGAGAATCGCCGTCGATCTCTTGCGGCATCACGATCACCACATGGCCTTCTGCGAGATCGACCGTCGGCACGACTTCGTTCGTAAACGGCAGCAACAATGTCGCGCCCTGCGGCGGCGCGATTTCGATGATGTCGCCTGCGCCAAAATTATGGACCGCGAGCACTTTGCCAATCTCCGCGCCTGCAGGATCGAGTGCGCGCAGTCCGATCAGGTCGGCGTGGTAGTATTCGCCATCTTCCGTGTCCGGAAGCCTGTCGCGGCCGATGTAAAGCTCAAGGCCGTTGATGCGCTCGGCATCTTCGCGGGTCGCAATGCCCTTGATGACCGCGACCAGATGATCCTTGGCGATCCGGGCGCGCACCACTTCGAACTGGCGCGCGCCGTCCTTGGTTGAGAGCGGGCCGTAATCGATCACCGCCATCGGGTCTTCGGTGAACGGCCACAGCCTCACTTCGCCGCGCACGCCATGCGCGGCGCCGATTCTCGCAACGCAGATTTGCGCTGCTTTGGCCATAAAAACGCTTACGCCTTGGCGGCGGCTTCAGCGTTGGCCTTGCGCTCCTTGCGCGGCACGGCCTTCTCGGGGTTCTTGCGCGGCTCGCGCTTCTTGACGCCGGCGGCATCGAGGAAACGCATGACGCGGTCCGACGGCTGCGCACCCTTGGCGAGCCAGACCTTCACCTTCTCCATGTCGAGCTTGAGGCGAAGTTCGCTGTCCTTCGGGAGCAGCGGATTGAAGTGGCCGAGACGCTCGATGAAGCGGCCGTCGCGCGGAAAGCGCGAGTCGGCGACGACGACGTGATAGACCGGACGCTTCTTGGTGCCTGCGCGCGCGAGGCGGATAACGACTGACATTTGTTTCTCCGTTGGTGTGTTCGAATGATGTGAAAAGTGTTCGCGTTATTTCTTCTTGCCGATGCCTGGAAATCCGCCAAGGCCCGGCAGTGTCGGTTTTCCAAGCCCAGGCAGGCCCGGAAAATCCTTCGGCAGCGAAGGCGCCCCCTGCGGAATTCCGCCGGGCATCTTCGCCGCCAATTCTTTCATCGCTTCGGCCGATGGCATGCCATTGCCGCCAAAGCCCATCGCCTGCGCCATGCCCGCGAGCGGACCGCGCTTGCCCTGACCCATGGCCTTCATCATGTCGGCCATGTTCCGGTGCATCTTGAGCAGCTTGTTGACTTCCTCGACCTTGAGGCCTGCGCCGGCAGCGATGCGCTTCTTGCGGCTGGCCTTGAGGATGTCGGGATTCTTGCGCTCATCGCGCGTCATCGAATCGATCACGGCCATCTGACGCTTCACGACCTTGTCGTCGAGATTGGCCGCAGCGATCTGGTTCTTCATCTTGGCGATGCCGGGCATCATGCCCATCAGGCCGCCGAGGCCGCCCATGGTCTGCATCTGCTGCAACTGGTCGCGCAGGTCGGCAAGGTCGAACTTGCCCTTGCGCATCTTCTCGGCGACGCGCGCGGCTTTTTCAGCGTCGATATGCGCAGCCGCCTTTTCAACGAGCGAGACGACGTCGCCCATGCCGAGAATACGGCCCGCGATACGCGACGGATAGAAGTCTTCCAGCGCATCGGTCTTTTCGCCGGTGCCGATCAGCTTGATCGGCTTGCCGGTGACGGCGCGCATCGACAGCGCGGCACCGCCGCGTCCGTCACCGTCCACACGGGTTAGCGCGATGCCGGTGAGGCCGACACGCTGATCGAAGGCGCGCGCCAGATTGACTGCGTCCTGACCGGTCAGGGAGTCCGCAACCAGCAGCACTTCATGCGGATTCGCGGCGGTTTTCACCTCCGCGGCTTCCGTCATCATCTCTTCGTCGAGAGTGGTGCGGCCCGCGGTATCGAGCAGCACGATGTCATAGCCGCCGAGCTTGCCGGCCTGCAGCGCGCGCTGCGCGATCTGTACCGGCTTCTGACCGGCGACGATGGGCAGCGTCTCGATGGAGAGATCGCGGCCGAGCACCGCCAGCTGTTCCTGCGCGGCGGGACGATAGACGTCGAGCGGCGCCATCAGAACTTTTTTCTTGTCGCGCTGGGTGAAACGGCGCGCCAGCTTCGCGGTGGTGGTGGTCTTACCGGAACCCTGCAGACCGACCATCATGATCGCGACGGGCGCGGGCGCATTGAGATCGATGAGCTGATCGTCGGAGCCAAGCGTTGCGACCAGCTCGTCGTGAACGATCTTCACGACCATCTGGCCCGGCGTCACCGACTTGACGACGGTGGCGCCGATGGCCTGTTCGCGCACCTTGTCGGTGAAGGTGCGAACCACTTCCAGCGCGACGTCGGCCTCAAGCAGGGCGCGGCGGATTTCGCGCATGGCGGCATCGACATCGGCTTCGGACAGCGCGCCGCGCCCCGTCAGACGGTCGAGTATGCCTCCAAGTCGTTCCGACAGATTGTCGAACATCGCGGCCTTACCTGTTGCTCCCGAAGGAGATGAAATTCCAAACACTTTTACGCCCGAGGGCGCATCGCGCTGTCGGGCGTTGACCTCCGGCATCTGGTGCCGGGCGGCGGATCGAAAAGAAAATCTTTCCGAGAAGTGCCGGGGTTAAACTCCCCGGAGCCCTAAAAGTCAAGAAAGGACCGAAAAACGCTGATTCCGGGGCAGGTTGCGCCGGACGCCGAGGGAACCTAACTCTTGCTCGAAACGGCCGTTTTGGCCATCTGGAGCCCATGAAAGTCACCCGCCGCCGCTTTTTCGGTCTGCTTGCCGGTGCGGCGGTTGCCGTGGGCCTGCCATCCGCCTGGATTTCCCGCATGAAAACCTATGCCGGCCCTCCGTCCGATCATTTCGACGGCACCTATTTCTTTGATCCCGACGGTTCCCCGCCAAAGAAGCTCTGGGAGGTGCTGCGCTGGCAGGTCACCAAGCAGGCCGCCAAATGGCCCGAGCGCGCGCCGTCGCCCTATGCCGATACTCCGCCGTCGCAGGTGACCGGCAACAAGGTGCGGTTCTCCTATGTCGGCCACGCCAGCTGGCTGATCCAGACCGCCGGCCTCAACATTCTGGTCGATCCGGTATGGTCGGAGCGTGTGTCGCCCATCAGCTTTGCCGGACCGAAGCGGGTGAACGATCCCGGTATCGCCTTCGACAAGCTGCCGACGATCGACGTGGTGCTGGTCTCGCATGGCCATTACGACCATCTCGATGCGCGGACACTGTCGAAGCTTGCTGCAAAATTTTCGCCGCGCGTGATCACGCCGCTGGGCAATGACGTCACGATGCTCTCGAATGATGCTGCGATACGTGCCGAAGGTTTCGACTGGAATCAGCGAATCGAGATCGGCAATGGTGTCGCGGTCACCTTGGTGGCCACGCGCCACTGGACTGCGCGCGGGCTGTTCGATCGCAACAAGGCGCTGTGGGCGAGCTTCGTATTGGAGACACCGGCCGGGAAGCTCTATCTCGTCGGCGATTCCGGCTACGGCACCGGCGTTCATTTCCGCCGCGTCCGCGAGGCGCATGGGCCGTTGCGTGCAGCGATTCTGCCCATCGGCGCTTACGAGCCGCGCTGGTTCATGCGCGATCAGCACATGAACCCCGAAGATGCCGTCAAGGCACTGGCCGATTGCGGTGCCGAGATGGCGCTGGCGCATCATCACGGCACGTTCCAGCTCACCGATGAAGCGATCGATGCGCCGGTCAACGATCTGGCGACGGCGCTCGATGCGGCGGGCGTTGCGCGCGACAGGTTCGTCGCGCTGAAGCCGGGTCAGGTGTTCGAGATTTGAACGGAGTCCTCATGGTGAGGAGCGCGTCTTCGCGCGTCTCGAACCATGAGTGGCAAACCTCATCCTTGGAGACGCAGCCACGGGGCTGCTCCTCAGGATGAGGTCAGAACCTTGTTGATTTGTCTTACTGCGCCTTCTGCTTCAGCTCATAGGATACGCTGACGGAGACGCGCAGCGTCTCTTCGCCCTGGGCCACCGGTGCGGCGGCGGCATCCATCCGCACGGCCATCTTGCGATAAGGCACCGGGCCGGGCGTGGTTTCTTCCGAAATGCTCACCGGCGCGCCGAGCGCGACGTTGGCGGCCCTGGCATAAATCTCCGCCTTGCGCCGTGCATCCGCAATGGCTTCGGAGCGCGCGTCATCCAGCAGTTTTGAAGCCTTCGACACCATGAAGCTGATGCCGCTGATCTCGTTGGCGCCTGAACCGACCAGCACGTCGATGGTGTCGGCGACCTTGCCGATGTCGCGAATGGTGACGGTGACGCGGTTGCTGGCGCGATAGCCGGTGATCTGGAATGGCGCATTGGGATTCCGGCCCGGCGTGCTCTGCGGCGACAGCGACAGGCGCGAGGTCTGAATGTCTTTCTCGGCAATGCCAGCGTTCTTCAACGCCTGCAGGACGCCTGCCATGGCCTTGTTGTTGGCTTCGGACGCTTCGCGCGCGGTCTTGGCTTCGGTGGTCACGCCGCTGTCGATCTGCGCCAGATCTGGCGGAACCGAGATCGATGCTTCGCCGGTCACCGACACTGTCGGCTGCAGCGTTTGCCCCGACGCGTTTGAGGCCATGACGGCGAGGACGGTCGCGGCGATAATCGTGCGGACGCGCATTCTGAAAACTCCGGTTTCTGTCTGAGCAGCTATTTTACTTAAGCGGCACGAACACATTGATGACGAGCTTGTCTTCGGTCGTCGTCAGCGGATCGGTGACGTATTCCTCGATGAACGTATCCTTGGCTTCCTGCTTTTTTTCATCGAGATGATTGGTGATCGCCTCATAGGTGTTGTCCATGTTGTCGTAGGAGCCGCGATGGACGAATTTCAGCGTCGGGCCTTCCGGCGATGTGCCGATGCTCATGCCGCGGGCGAGGTTTTTCGGCTCCTGATCGACCGGGATTTCGGCCTGATAGGTGAAGCCTGCATCATCTGTGGAGGTGTAGACGATCAGGGATGAGCCGGCGGGCTTGATGCCCTGCTTGTCGAGAAAGCCCGAGAGCGTCTTCAGCGATCCGACCAGCGTCTCGAAGGCATTGTCCCAGGTGGCGCTGCCCTTGAGGATCAGAACCTTCTTCGCGGTCAGGGTCTGTTGCTCGCCGAACGGATCGGCGGTCTGCACGTTCGGGGCGGCAGGCGCGGGCGTTGATGAGGCCTCCGCTGGGGGAGCAGGCGGGGTCACAGGGGCCTGTGCTGCGGCCGGTGGGGTCGCCGGCGTTTCGGGAGCGGCCGGGGCGGCGGTCGAGGCAGATGGAGCAGGGGTTGCCGGTGCGGCTGGAGCCTGCTGGGCGGCAGGCGGGGCCGCGGCCGTCGGGCCGGACGCCGGCGTTTGAACCGGCGTCGTGCCTGTTCCCGAATTCGATCCGATGGGCATCTTGAACCAGACCGCGGCCGCGACGACCAGCGCCATGGCGACAAGGACGGCAACGCGGCTATTGGTCATTCGACGGTCTCCGGGGCGGAAGCGGGGGAAATATTTCTCAGCAAACGCAAGCTACCACGAACGCCGCGAACTGGCATGCGGTCCAAACGCGGCAATCGCGAGGCAGCGCCGATGCTCTGGTCAAGTTGCTTTGCATTCGCCATATAAGCGGTCTCATGAGCACCCTCGCCAACCATAGCTTCGCCAAGATGAACGGGATCGGAAACGAGATCGTCGTTCTCGACCTGCGCGATTCGGCCGCAACGGTCACGCCGGGCGAGGCGCGCGCGATTGCTTCACCTGCGGGCGTGCCCTACGACCAGTTGATGGTGCTGCATCCGCCGCGCATTCAGGGCACCAGCGCTTTTATCCGCATCTACAATAATGACGGCTCGGAAGCCGCCGCCTGCGGCAACGGCATGCGCTGCGTGGCGCGGCAGATGTTCGAGGAAACCAGCAAGAATGCACTGACCTTCGAGACCCGCGCGGGCCTTCTGAACTGCTGGCAGGGACCGTCGGCCGGTCTCTATACCGTCGACATGGGTGTGCCGAAGTTCGGCTGGAAGGACATTCCGCTGGCGGAGGAATTCCGCGATACGCGCTACATCGAATTGCAGATCGGTCCGATCGACGCACCGATCCTGCATTCGCCCTCGGTGGTCAGCATGGGCAATCCGCATGCGATCTTCTGGGTCGATGACATCGAGGCCTACGACCTCGAGCGGTTCGGGCCGTTGCTTGAGAATCACCCGATCTTCCCGGAGCGCGCCAACATCACGCTCGCGCATGTCGTGGACCGCGAACACATCGTCATGCGCACATGGGAGCGCGGTGCGGGCCTTACCAAGGCCTGCGGTTCGGCGGCCTGCGCGACCGCCGTGGCGGCCGCGCGGCTGAAGCGCACCGAGCGCACGGTTCAAATGACGCTGCCCGGCGGCGCTCTCACCATCGAATGGCGCGCCGAGGACGATCACGTTCTGATGACAGGGCCCGCCGCATTCGAGTTCGAAGGGCAGTTCGATCCGTCGCTCTTCGTCAGCGCCGTCTGATATGTCCGTCGATGTCGTCACCTTCGGTTGCCGGCTAAACACCGTCGAGTCGGATGTGATCCGGCGCGAGGCGGAAG
Organism: uncultured Afipia sp.; assembly: GCA_964594185.1. Taxonomy (GTDB): domain Bacteria; phylum Pseudomonadota; class Alphaproteobacteria; order Rhizobiales; family Xanthobacteraceae; genus Afipia. Next base: position 9,381 of record CAZQMD010000068.1, read on the forward strand.
GCGCGGGCCTTCAGGACACCATTGTCGTCAACACCTGCGCCGTTACCAACGAAGCCGTGGCGCAGGCGCGCCAGACCATCCGCAGGTTACGCCGCGAGCGGCCGCATGCGCGCATTGTCGTGACCGGCTGCGCCGCGCAGACCCAGACGCAGATGTTCGCGCAGATGGGCGAAGTCGATCGTGTGCTCGGCAACGACGACAAGATGCGCGGTGCCGCATGGCGCGATACCCGTCTTGCGTTTGAGGGCGGCGGAGAAAAAATCGCCGTCTCCGACATCATGGCTGTAACCGAGATGGCGCCGCATCTTGCTGCGGGTTTCCAGAACGGTCTGCCGCGCGTCTTCGTGCAGGTGCAGAACGGCTGCGATCATCGCTGCACCTTCTGCATCATTCCATATGGCCGCGGAAATTCGCGCTCGGTAGCGATGGGCGCGGTGGTCGATCAGGTGCGCGGGCTGACAGAAGCGGGCCATGCCGAGGTCGTGTTGACCGGCGTCGATCTGACGAGTTATGGCAGCGACCTGCCCGGTGCGCCCAGGCTTGGGGCGCTGACCAGGCAGATCCTCAAGCATGTGCCTGAGCTGAAGCGGCTGCGGATTTCCTCGATCGATTCCATCGAGGCGGATCGTGATCTGCTCGACGTCATTGCGACCGATGAACGTCTGATGCCGCATCTGCATCTGTCGCTGCAGGCCGGCGACGACATGATTCTCAAGCGCATGAAGCGGCGGCATTCGCGCGCCGATGCCATCGCGTTCTGCAGGCAGGTGCGGCGATTGCGGCCCGATATCGCATTCGGTGCGGACATCATCGCGGGCTTTCCCACCGAGACCGAGGACATGTTCGCCCGTTCGCAGGATCTCGTCGAGGAATGCGATCTGACATTCCTGCATGTGTTTCCGTATTCGCTCCGTCCCGGCACGTCGGCCGCGCGGATGCCGCAGGTCGATGGCCGCGTGATCAAGGATCGTGCACGGCGGCTGCGGGCAAATGGTGAAGCCGCGTTGCAAAGGCGGCTCGATCGCGAGGTCGGCACGATGCGCAGCGTTTTGATTGAAAGCGCGACGCAGGGACGCACCGAGCATTTCGTTCCCGTTGCTGTGACGGGTGGCATACAAGGCGCTGTGTATGCGATGACAATGGTCGGGCATGATGGTGAGCGATTGCTCACGTAAGAAGACTCGCATCTGCTGTGCTGCCTTGTTGTCTTCAATTTACATCGAAGTTGATGTAATGAAGTTACCCTGCATCAAGGCTGCCACTCGCAAATGCGCGGGATAACATGTCAGATCGACAGTCTTTGTGGCCGTTGCAAAGTATCTGATGCGTGAGGAGAAAATCCATGTCGCTTGATTCCGATGTGATCGTTGATCGCCGCCGCATTCGCCGCAAGCTGACCTTCTGGCGTGTGATCGCAGCGCTCGGCGTTATCGCGGCGGCTGTTGCGGTGGGCGTGCTTTCATCGCCGGCAGCACGCACTGCGATTTCGGGCTCGAACGCGATCGCGCGGGTGAAGATCGACGGTCTGATCCGCAGCGATCAGTCACGCGTCGAGGCGCTGGAGCGGCTGGGCAAGTCGTCCGCCGCCGCCGTCATCGTGCACATCAATTCGCCGGGCGGCACCACCGCCGGCTCCGAGCAGCTTTACGATGCGTTGACGCGGCTGAAGGCGCAGAAGCCGATGGTCGTCGTCGTCGAAGGCCTCGCTGCATCGGGCGGGTACATCGCGGCACTCGCGTCGGACCAGATCATCGCGCAGCAGACCTCGCTGGTGGGTTCGATCGGCGTGCTGTTCCAGATTCCGAATGTGTCGGATCTGCTCAAGACCGTCGGCGTCAAGGTCGAGGAAGTGAAGTCATCGCCGCTCAAGGCGGCGCCCAATGGCTACGAGCCGACCAGTCCCGAAGCGCGCGCCGCGCTCGACTCGTTGGTGAAGGATTCCTACGCATGGTTTCGCGGTCTGGTGAAGGATCGCCGCAGCATGGACGACGCGACGTTGCAGACAGTGGCGGATGGCCGCGTGTTTACCGGGCGTCAGGCCGTGGGTCTCAAGCTGATCGACCAGCTCGGCGACGAGAAAACCGCCGTGGCGTGGCTGGTCGCGCAAAAGAAGGTTGGCGCGGATGTGCCGGTGCGGGATTTCAAGCTCGCCCCGCGCTTCGGGGATATGACTTTCCTGCGGGCAACGACGTCGGTCGCGCTGGATGCGGTAGGGCTGGGGGCGCTGGCACGGCAGATCGAGCAGTCCGGCGTCGGTCAGGCGGTCGATCGCCTGGGGCTGGATGGCATGCTCGCGCTCTGGCATCCGGCTGCCGCAAATTGACCGCAATGACTCCCGTTTCAGGCGATCTTCACCGCATTGCGGCGACGAGACCAACAACGAATTCCGGCGTTTGTCACGCGATTTACCCTTGTCACACTTTGAATTAGCGACTTGACAGTTCAAGGCTTTTTCAAGGAAATGTTGTCACCGCACGTCACGGGCCCCATAGTCAATGATCAAATCCGAACTCGTTCAGCGCATCGCCGAGCATAACCCGCACCTCTATCAGCGGGATGTCGAGAACATCGTGAACGCAATTCTCGACGAAATCGTTGCAGCGCTCGCACGCGGCGATCGCGTAGAACTCCGCGGTTTTGGCGCTTTTTCGGTGAAGCACCGGCCTGCGCGCGCGGGCCGCAATCCGCGCACCGGCGCACATGTTCCCGTCGAGCAGAAGAGCGTTCCGTTCTTCAAGACCGGCAAGGAAATGCGCGAGCGGCTCAATCGCGAAGATGGCGCGGATCAGGTCCCGGCGACCTGATCGGCAGGCTATAACAATTCCAGGGCACGGCCGCTCGCGTTCGCGGACCGTCTTTGAGACGCGGCTGCCCTTGAAAACGTGGCGCGAGGACGCATCATGCTCCGCAAGATTTTCAACGTCCTGGTGATCCTGCCGCTCGCGATCCTGTTCGTTGTGTTCGCGGTTGCGAACCGCCACATGGTCACGCTCTCGTTCGATCCGTTCAACTCCAGCGATCCTGCGCTCGGGGTCTCGCTGCCGCTGTTTGTGGTGATCATCGCGGTGGCCATGTTCGGGGTTGTCGCCGGGGGCGTCGCGACCTGGTTCGGCCAGCGTCACTGGCGGCGCGCCGCCCGGCAGCACGAGGCGGATGCGCGCCACGCCCGCGCCGAACTGGCCGACTTGCGCGAACAGACCCGGCTGGCTGCCGTCCGGACGAACGGTCAGGTTCCGGCATTGATGCCTGGCCTGACCCCGCAATATCCGGCCATTGGGCGAGACAAGCACGGCGCGGCGTTGTAGAACCCGCCGATAACCCCCAAGCCTGCGGCCTGACGTTTTGAACACCGGCCCATGGCGGAACGTGCCCCGGAAACCATGTCCCTTGCGGTAAAAATCTGCGGCCTGTCCACGCGCGAGACCCTTGAGGTCGCGCTGGATGCTGGCGCGGACATGGTGGGCTTCGTGTTCTTCGAGGCGTCGCCCCGTCACGTTTCGCTGGGCACTGCCCGCGAACTCGGCAGGCTGGTAAAGGGCCGCGCCATCAAGGCGGCGCTGACGGTGAATGCCGATGACGCTTCACTCGAGAATTGCATCGAGGCGCTGCAGCCGGGTTTGCTGCAGCTTCATGGCGACGAGAGCGTCGCGCGCGTGCGCGACATCAAGCAGAAATTCGGATTGCCGGTGATGAAGGTGCTGTCGGTTGCCACCGCCGCCGATCTCGGAAGCCTGCCCGGATATGCCGCCGTGGCCGACCGCATCCTGTTCGATGCGCGTGCGCCGAAAGATGCCACGCGTCCTGGCGGTCTCGGTGTGCCGTTCGACTGGCACCTGCTTGAAAACATCAAGCTGACCATCCCGTTCATGGTGGGCGGCGGATTGAATGCCGGCAATGTCACCGAGGCGATCCGCGTCACCCATGCCGGTGGCGTCGATGTGTCGTCCGGCGTGGAAAGCGCGCCGGGCGTGAAAGATCCCGACATGATCCGCGCCTTCATTCGCGCCGCGCGAGATGCGGAGCGTGCGATAATTCCTTCGAAGATTGCGAGCAGCGTATGAACTTGCCTCTCCCCAATTCCTTCCGGTCCGGTCCTGACGATCGCGGGCATTTCGGCATTTTCGGCGGACGCTATGTCGCCGAAACCCTGATGCCGCTGATCCTCGATCTGGAAAAGGCTTATGCCGACGCCAAGGCAGATCCGGCGTTTCAGAAGGAAATGAACGGCTACCTGAAGGACTATGTCGGCCGTCCGTCGCCGCTCTACTTTGCCGAGCGTCTCACTGAACATCTCGGCGGCGCGAAAATTTACTTCAAGCGCGAGGAGCTGAATCACACCGGCTCGCACAAGGTCAACAACGTCCTCGGCCAGATCATGGTCGCGCGCCGCATGGGCAAGAAGCGCATCATCGCGGAAACCGGCGCGGGCCAGCACGGCGTTGCGACTGCGACGCTCTGCGCGCGCTTCGGGCTTGAATGCATCGTCTATATGGGCGCGGTCGACGTCGAGCGGCAGCAGCCCAACGTGATCCGCATGGAAATGCTGGGCGCAAAGGTTGTTCCTGTGCAGTCCGGCTCGCGCACGCTGAAGGATGCGATGAACGATGCGCTGCGCGACTGGGTCACCAATGTCGCCGACACGTTCTATTGTATCGGCACCGTCGCGGGTCCGCATCCCTATCCGATGATGGTGCGCGACTTTCAGTCGATCATCGGCACCGAGACGCGCGCGCAGATGCAGGAGGCCGAAGGCCGCCTGCCGGACTCGCTGGTCGCCTGCATCGGGGGTGGCTCCAATGCCATGGGTCTGTTTCATCCGTTCCTCGACGATCCGGCTGTCGAGATTTTCGGCGTTGAAGCGGCCGGCCATGGCCTTACCCATTTGCATGCTGCATCGATCGCTGGCGGACGTCCCGGCGTGTTGCACGGCAATCGCACGTATCTGCTGATGGACGACGATGGACAGATCCAGGACGCGCATTCCATTTCAGCGGGTCTCGATTATCCGGGCATCGGGCCGGAGCACTCATGGCTGCATGAAACCGGCCGCGTGACTTATCTCTCCGCGACCGACGACGAGGCGCTGGCGGCATTCCAACTGCTGTCGCGGCTGGAAGGCATCATTCCCGCGCTCGAACCGGCTCATGCGATTGCGAAGGTAATGGACCTCGCGCCGAAGCGGCCGAAGGATCACCTGATGGTGGTCAATCTTTCGGGCCGCGGCGATAAGGACGTGCCGCAGGTCGGCGATATTCTGAAGGGCAAAAAGAAGTGACCACGCGCATCGATACACGTTTCGCCGAGTTGAAGACCGAAGGCCGCGCGGCCTTCGTCACCTTCGTGATGTGCGGCGATCCGGATCTGGCGACCTCGCTCGATATCATCAAGGCGCTGCCGAAGGCGGGCGCGGACATTATCGAGATCGGCATGCCGTTCACCGATCCGATGGCCGACGGTCCGGCGATTCAGGCAGCGGGTCTGCGCGCGCTGAAAGCGGGCACCACACTGAAGAAGACGCTGCAGGTGGTCCGCGATTTCCGCAAGGACGACAACACCACGCCGATCGTGTTGATGGGCTACTACAATCCGATCTACATCTACGGCGTCGACAAGTTTCTTCCCGATGCGAAGGCCGCCGGTGTCGACGGGCTGATCATCGTCGATCTTCCACCGGAGGAAGACACCGAACTCTGCATTCCCGCGCTGAAGGCCGGACTGAACTTTATTCGCCTCGCGACGCCGACCACGGACGACAAGCGCTTGCCTGCAGTGCTCGCGAACACGTCGGGCTTCGTCTATTACGTGTCGATCACCGGCATCACCGGCTCGGCCAGCGCCGATACCGCGCAGGTCTCTGCCGCGGTGGCACGCATCAAGCGCCATACCCAATTGCCGGTGTGCGTCGGCTTCGGCATCCGGACACCGGAGGCTGCGCGCGGCATTGCCCAGGCGGCGAACGGCGCTGTTGTCGGATCGGCGTTGATCGATGCCTTGCGCGCGACGCTCGATTCCGAAGGCCGCGCCACGGCGAAAACAGTTCCGGCGGTTGCCGATCTAACGGCAGCGCTGGCACAGGGCGTGCGCGGCGCCAAGCAGGCTGCGGAATAGCGAGCTGACAAGCGGGATATTTGGGCGAAGCCGGGTTGCCGGGCTTCGCTTAGGCGTCCATATATCCAATTCACCGAGGCGGAGCCCGTCATGAACTGGTTGACCAATGTTGTCCGGCCGAAGATTCGCAGCATTCTCAAGCGCGAGACGCCGGAGAATCTCTGGATCAAGTGCCCGGATTCCGGGCAACTCGTGTTCTACAAGGATGTTGAACAGAATCAGTTTGTCATTCCCGGTTCGAACTATCACATGCGCATGGGCGCGACCGCTCGGCTGAAGTCGATCTTCGACAACGAGACCTGGTACGACGTCGCGCTTCCTGAAGTGACACCCGATCCGCTGAAATTCCGCGACGAACGCAAATATGCCGACCGGATCAAGGACGCGCGCGCCAAGACCGGTATGAACGATGCCGTGAAGGTCGGCTACGGCAAGCTGGAAGGCAATGCCGTCGTGGTCGCGGTGCAGGATTTCGATTTTATGGGCGGTTCTCTCGGCATGGCGGCGGGCGAAGCTGTCGTTAAAGGCCTTGAGTTGGCGGTCGAAAAAAAATCGCCCTTCATCATCTTCGCGGCCTCCGGCGGCGCGCGCATGCAGGAAGGCATTCTCTCGCTGATGCAGATGCCGCGCACCACAGTGGCAATCCAGATGCTGCGCGAGATTCATCAGCCCTATATCGTGGTGCTTACCAATCCAACGACCGGCGGTGTCACCGCCTCCTACGCGATGCTGGGCGATGTGCAGATCGCAGAACCCGGTGCGTTGATCGGTTTCGCCGGTGCGCGGGTGATCGAACAGACCATCCGCGAGAAGCTGCCGGAAGGCTTCCAGCGCGCCGAATATCTGAAAGAGCACGGCATGGTGGACATGGTGGTGCACCGCCTCGACCTCCGGTCGACATTGGCGCGGCTGTGCCGTCTGTTGACCAAGGCACCGGCCGCAGAAGGCTTTGAGTCGCGGGCCGCAGCGCTGCCTGTCGATTTGCCTGCGGCAGCGTCGCCCGCGTGACGTCAGCCGCGGCCCAACCGTCCAAAAACGCGTCGGGGTCCTACGACGATATTCTTGCGCGTCTCGCATCGCTGCATCCGAAGCGCATCGATCTCACGCTCGATCGGATGTGGGGCATTCTCGAGCGTCTCGACCATCCCCAGCGCCGCATTCCGCCGGTCATCCATGTTGCCGGGACCAACGGCAAGGGTTCGACGGTCGCGTTCCTGCGCGCCATTCTTGAAGCCGCGGGCCTGCGCGTTCACACCTACACCTCGCCGCATCTGGTGCGGTTCAACGAACGTTTTCGCCTCGGCAAGGCTGGTGGCGGCGTGCTGGTGACTGACGCGCAGTTGCGAGACGCGCTCGATCATTGCGAGCGCCTCAACGCGGGCGAGCCGATCACAATTTTCGAAATCGAAACCGCCGCGGCCTTTTATCTATTCGCCGAACATCCCGCAGATGTTGTGCTGCTGGAGGTTGGCCTCGGCGGGCGGTTGGATGCGACCAATGTGATCGATGTGCCGCTGGCCAGCGTGATCACGTCCATCGGGATGGACCACATCGAATTTCTCGGCGACACGCTGGCGAAGATCGCGACCGAGAAAGCGGGCATCATCAAGAAGGCTGTGCCGGTGATCTGCGCCGAGCAGCCGCCGGAAGCTGAAGCCGCAATTGAACACGTCGCAAAACGCATGCGTGCGCCGCTACATGCCGCCACACAGGATTGGCACGTTAATGTTGAGCACGGTCGTCTGGTGTATTCGGACGAGCGAGGTCTGCTCGATCTGTCCGCGCCGCGCCTGTTCGGGCGGGACCAGTTCGACAATGCAGGCCTTGCCATTGCAACGTTGCGCGCCATCGAATCCCTGAAGCTGGAGTCCTCCGCTTTCGAGCAGGGAATAGCGCGTGCAGAATGGCCCGCGCGCATGCAGCGCCTGACATCGGGTACGCTGGTGGCGTCTGCGCCGCGCGATGCGGAGATATGGCTCGACGGCGGGCACAATCCGGATGGCGGAAGGGTCATTGCCGCTGCGCTGGGCGATCTTGAAGAACGGGTGTCGCGTCCGCTGGTGGTGATCGCCGGCATGATGGGCAACAAGGACGCAGCGGGTTTCCTCGCCAACTTCGCCGGCCAGACCCGCCACATCATCGCGGTAAAAATTCCCGATCAGGACAATGCCATGGAGCCGAATGTGCTGGCGGATGCCGCGCGCCAACTCGGCATGCGGGTCGAGATTGCGGCCAGCGTCGATGCGGCGCTGAAATCGGTGGCGAAGCTTGCCTATGAAGTGCCGCCGCGCATTCTCATCACCGGTTCGCTGTATCTTGCCGGGCATGTGCTGGCGGAGAATGGCACACCGCCGCAGTAATCGCGCGCAAACAAAAACGGCCCGCTTGCGCAGGCCGTTTGTCAAATCTCAAAAGAAAACCGATCAGTTTTCGTAATCAGACCGCCGCAGTGATCCACTGCTGCAGCTTGGCCTTCGGCGCTGCGCCGACCTGACGCGACGCCATCTCACCGCCCTTGAAGATCATCAGGGTCGGGATCGACATCACGCCATACTTCGACGCGGTCTTCGGGCTTTCGTCGACATTGAGCTTTACGATCTTGACCTTGTCGCCCATGGCGCCGGCAATCTCGTCAAGCGCAGGCGCGATCATGCGGCACGGGCCGCACCACTCCGCCCAGAAATCGACCACGACCGGGCCGTTCGCGTTCAGCACTTCCTTGTCGAAATCGGCGTCAGAAACCTTACCCACAGTCATGTTGATTTGCCTCTTTGGATGACAGGCGCGGAGGTTCTTGAGAGAATCGCGCCCCGGAAACGTAGGATGAACCTATGAATGCCCCCTTGCGCGGTCAAGGCTGGTCACCGGGACGTGTTCCCGGCCGGGGAAAACTGGAAGTCTGGGACTTCTTTCCAATTCAATGGGTTAGAGTGGGGCAGCGGTCCGGTCGGGGTCTCATGGCTGGTCAGGAAACGACCGATTGCAGCTCTGCGTCCAGCGCGGAGGCCGGAATCTCCATCCACGCGGCTGTTTCGGTCCAGAGAAGCGCACAGCGCACCGGCCGGCCCGGATAGAGCCGCTGCAACACGTCGCGATAAAGCGAAAGCTGCCGCACATAATCGCGCGGCGCACCGGCTGCCGTCTGCGGCGGGGCATGGTTGGTCTTGTAGTCGACAATCAGGACTTCGTCCTTTGTCACCACCAGCCGGTCGATCTGGCCGGAGATGAGGAGCGGTGATCTGCCGGGCCGTTGGATCCGCCCGGCGATCGAAACTTCAGCGCGGCTGCCTTGCGTAAACAGGGCCACAAAGCCGGGCGTCGCGATCAGCATGATGACCTGCTGCGCAAGTGTCTCACGCTCGGCATCGCTGAACAGGGTCTTGGCGTTGCGCTCAAGATAACTGCGCGCGGCATCCATGCGCCGCTCGGGCGCGACATCGGGCAGCGATTGCAGCAGGCGATGGGTCAGCGTTCCGCGTTTCAGCGCACGTTCGCGGGCGGCGCGGGATTCGCTGCTGACAACAGCATGGCCGTCGGCTTCGCTATCCGCCGGATCGGAAGGGCGCAGCGGGACGCCCGGCGGCTTCTCCGGCGGCGCGGGTGCGCGAAGCCAGGCCGGAAGGCTCGGTATAGTGGGTGCGCTCTGTTGCACGGCCGGCGGCGCGGGCGGCTCGACATCGGTGCTGCGCGAAAAGCGCTTGACCCTGCCATGGGCAGTGTCGCGCTCGTCCATCTGCAGGCCGGACGCGGTAAGTCCGGTCTGGATCAGTTCGTACCAGGAATTCGCCGACATGGTCTTGCGCGGCATCACGCCGCCGACAATCAGACGATCCGCCGCGCGCGTCATCGCGACATAAAGCAGGCGGCGGTATTCGTCCTCGGTCTCCCGCTTCATGGCGTCGCGTGCGTCGGCGACATTCGGCAAGTCGTC
>CAZQMD010000069.1:0-19330 GCA_964594185.1 uncultured Afipia sp.
ATGACCTCGCCCCGGGCCCGAGCAGATTCCTGCTGTTTCATTTTGGCCAAATAGAACTCAGATTCACACTCAGCGGCAAGTTATTGCCCGTGCCGCGCCAACTCCTCGTCACTCAGATCCCAGTCCTGCCAGAGTTTCAAAATCCCGAGCAGGATCACAGCGCCGCCGAGGGAGGTGTGCCAGAGCCTGAGCGTTCCACCTGCAGCATAACCAAAGATGTGAGGTGAAATGAGCAGCCAGAAACCAAGCGCGATCTCACACGCTTCCTCCCAGCGCCGAAGGGCAATGTATTCAAGCTGTGCGAATCCAAAGACTAAAATACCGACACAAACAGCGTTCAGAAGCGCCAAACCCTGATCGGTATGCGCGCCAAGGCCGTTGTTTGCTTCACCGGTCATCCATGGCGAGAGGGTAATCAGCAGGCCGAGCAGCATGCCGGCCCAATCTTCCCATGACCGATGCGTATCCAGGAACCGGTCGATTGACATGTGATACCTCCATTGAACGAAGGCATACGACAGCGGCAGCCAGGGTCCGACATTCCGGTTATCCAACGACCCAGGGCCGCTCTGCGGTATGTCTTTCAAGGACCTATGAATCGCGGCAACCTTTACAAGACCTCCGGAACGGGTTTTTGTCGATGGAGGAAACATCGGCAGCCGGTGGCCATTGCTCTAACAGCGAGCCTCACCAGCAACCCGATCCAAACATCTGGAATGACGCAATGACCGACACCGTTCAGAACAATCCCGCCCGGAAACGCTATCAGCTCGAGGTCGAAGGCCACATCGCGGCGACCTATTATGAACTTTCCGACGGCGTGATTACGTTCATTCATACCGAAGTGCCGCCCGAGTTGGGCGGCAAAGGCATCGGATCGAAACTGATCAAGGGTGCCTTGGATCAAGTCCGCGCTGCCGGCCTCAAGGTCGTCCCGCAGTGTCCTTTTGTGAAGGCATACATCGAGAAACATCCGGACTATGCCGATCTGCTGAAATAACGTCGGCCGCGGATCAAATCCGGAAAAAAATCAGGCATCAGATCATGGTTCGCAACAACACCGCGCTCAGCCGCTACGAACTCGATGTCGATGGCGCCATCGCCTTCGCCAACTATCGGCTTGCTCCGGGCAAGGTCATCATTACGCATACTGAAACGCCCCGCCCCTTGCGCGGACGCGGCATTGCTTCAGAACTTGTACAAGGCGCGCTGGAGCAAATTCGCGCCGATGGACTCAAGGTCGTGGCAGGATGTGGATTCGTGGTCGATTATCTGGACAAACATCCGGAATTCGCGGACGTCGCCGCCTGATCTACATCACTCCAGAAAAACAAAAGCCCGCCAACGGCGGGCTTTTGCATTCAGGCTGTCCAAGCGAACTAAACGATCTTGATCGACATGTCCGGCAGGCCGTCCAGCTTGCAGAGCACAACATCACCCTTCACCACAGGCCCGACATTCTCTGGCGTCCCGGAATAGATGATGTCGCCCGCCTTCAGTTCGCAAGCTTCCGACAATTTCGAGATCTGCTCTGCCACGCTCCAGATCATGTTGCTGAGATCCGAACTCTGCTTCACCGTTCCGTTGACCGCCAAAGAAATCGCGCCCTTAGCGAGGTGACCAGTCTTGGTGACGGGATGGATCGGACCGATCACCGCAGATCGATCGAAGCTCTTGCCGATCTCCCAGGGCTTTTTCTGGTCGCCCATCGCACGCTGCAGATCGCGGCGTGTCATGTCGAGGCCGAGGGCATAGCCGTAGACGCAATCCAGCGCTTTCTCCGTCGAAATGTTTGAACCGCCTGCTCTCAGCGCGGCCACCAGTTCGACCTCATAATGATAGTTCTTGGTCAGCGACGGATACGGATGATCCGCAACCGTACCGATCGCCACGTTCTGTATCGCATCGGTCGGCTTTTGAAAGAAGAACGGCGGCTCGCGCGTCGGGTCCGATCCCATTTCGCGCGAGTGCGCGGCGTAGTTGCGGCCGATGCAATAAATGCGACGAACCGGAAACACCTCCTTGAGACCGACGATAGGAATTGTCGCCTGGGCAACAGGGAATACGGCTTTCAGTCCCACTTCGGCTTCCGCCCCCTCAGAGAAGGCCGCAGTGCCTGCAAGGGCCGCCGCGCCGCCGGCCAGAATGTGTCTGCGATTGAGTTCGGTCATGGTCGTTTCCCGCATCATGTTGTTGGTTGGTTGTTGGCCGGATCGTTGTCATGCGCGTCAACTGGGAGCGGCAGGACTCGTTCGGCGTGGCATTTTGTATGCCGGGTGCGACGATTTGAACAGGGCCGACACGAGTGTGCGCTGCAATGAAAAAGGCCCGCCTCGACGGCGGGCCTTTCAACCTGGCTTACCGGCCGCGTAGCAATTAGTTCTTCAGGTCATCCGGCAGCTTGCCGCCATTGGCTGCGAGCTTGGTCATGACCTGCTTGTGCAGCCAGATGTTCATCTTGGCCGAGTCGCTGGTGTCGCCGTCGTACTTCAATTCCTTGGCCAGTTCCTTGCGGGCGGAAAGGCTGGAATCGATATCGAGAGCCTTCATCAGGTCGACGATCGACGTCCGCCACTCAAGCTTCTCGCCCTTGGCCGCAACGGCCTTGTCGAGAATTGGCGCCACATCGACCATCGGCACGCTTGCTCCGCCACCCGCAGGCGCTCCAGCGCCACCGGCAGGCTCAGCAGCTTCGGCTTTGGTGCCGAAAATCGCGCCCATGATCTTTCCAAAAATGCTCATTTGTAAAACTCCCGATAGTCCGTCGATTGACTGGTGGATTGAATGATGCTCCCCCGCACGTCCGGCCGCATCGCACCGGTAGTCACATGTCAGTGTAGACGTGCGTTCACGGCTTGCCAATGCAACTCGCCTACATTGCGCTGCGGTGGATTAAGTCAAAACTGTCAAAAAGACGCCATAATGACGCGGGCGTGAGAGTTTTACCGACCGTTGCGCGGGTGCGTATCGCCGTTCTCTCACAGAACTTTGCTGCGCTTGCGCAGTTGTCCCGTTGCAAGCGATCGTGATGTTTTCACGGATGTCCTTTCGAACGATCATGATAGTCTTGTGACTTGCACGGTGCCCCACACGCAATCGCAGCGCCATCAGCGCAGCATCGCAAGGAGACAGCCACCATGAGCAGCCCCGCTTCCTCCAATATCAAGACGCTTCCGCTCGCGACCGATTCCTCGACATACACCGTCCAGAAAATGACGATGGAGGATTTGTGGGACGCGCTTCGTCTCGGGTGGGACGATTTCAAAGCTGTCCCCACGCACGCCATCCTGCTCGCGCTGATCTACCCCGTGCTCGGAATCATTCTGGCGCGTACCGTGCTCGGCTATTCGATCCTGCCCCTGCTCTTTCCCCTCGCAGCCGGCTTTGCGTTGCTTGGGCCGTTTGCCGCGCTCGGATTCTATGATTTGAGCCGGCGGCGCGAACAGGGCGAAGCTCCGACCGCCTCACATGCACTCGGTGTCTTTCGGTCTCCGTCTATCGGAGCGATGGCAGCCTTCGGTGTCATGCTTCTTGTTCTCTTCCTCGTTTGGCTCGCAGCAGCCCAATCGATCTACAGCGCAACATTCGGTTATGCGCCTGCGTCCAGCTTCCCTGACTTCTTCAATCGCGTCCTGACAACATCCGAGGGCCATCGGCTGATCGTGATGGGATGCGGCGTCGGATTTCTGTTCGCGCTTGTTGCTCTCTGTGTCAGCGTTGTCTCTTTTCCACTGATGCTCGACCGCCACGCCAGCGCCATGGATGCCATGCTCACCTCGGTTCGTGCGGTTGCGCAGAATCCCCTTCCCATGGCGGCATGGGGCCTGATCGTTGCGGTGTTACTCGTTGCCGGAACCATCCCGTTCTTCCTTGGCTTGACGGTCGTCATTCCGGTGCTTGGCCACGCGACCTGGCATCTCTATCGGAAGGTGATCGAGCCGGTCGCCATGCCGTATGAAGCTCCAACACAACCCAAGCCACGGCGCTATGCGGCTGATTTTCCGGTCAACCTGTTCTGGTGGGGTCGCAAGGATAGCTGATGCGCACGTAAACAGGCGCTCCTGCTGTTGCCTGCTACGTCGGGGTTTGGCATGGATGCGTGCTTCCAAGATGCGCATCCGAAAGTTTCCATGTTCGACGCAGTGGTTTTCGCAGGCGGTGGCAACCGCTGTTACTGGCAGGGCGGCTTCTATGAAGCTGCGGCACAGCGCCTTGGTTTCGCTCCAGCACGCGTGGTAGGTGCAAGCGCCGGCGCCTTTGCTGCGGTCTATTCGCTGCTCGGCATTGGACCGGAAACGCGCGCCCGTGTGATTGGCGCATGCGATCCGCGATTGAAGAATTTCGATTTCGCGGCATGGCGACGCGGCGAGCCGCTCTGCCCCGTCGGGCCGCTCTATACAGAACTGCTCCACCAGACCATCGATGCGGACGCGTTCAGCCGCCTGCAGCAGATGACCGACTTTCAGATCGCGGTCGCGCGGCTGCCGCGTGGCCTGACGCCATCGCTCGGCGCAGCCATCGGCATCGGTGCTTACCAACTCGAGAAGAAGATGTTTCATCCGGTGCACCCACGGTTCGGACGTGCACTCGGTTTCCGGCCGGAGTTTGTCGCTGCGCGCGCAGTCACCGATGCGCAGCAATTTCGCGATGCGCTGATGGCGAGCAGCGGTGTTCCGCCTTTTATGCCCGTTACGCACGTCGCAGGGCGGCCTGCCTTCGATGGCGGGCTTGTCGATAACGTGCCCGTAGAGCCAATCGAATCCATCGAGGCCGCAGGTGGCCGCACGCTGGTGTTGCTGACTCGTGTTTACAAAACGATCCCGAAGATCAGCGGCCGCACCTACGCGCAGCCGTCGCGCAAGGTCGATGTGGGGCAATTCGACATCCGAAATCCCGACGGGATCCGCAATGCCTACGAACTCGGCCTGAAGGACGGCGATGCGTTCGCGGCTGCGCTCGGCCGATAGATTATCAAAAGCCCAATCGCCGCAGTTCAGTCGCAAACGCTAATCATGAAAATGGCGCAGCAGCCGCGCTGCCGCGGCATCTCATCACTGTTTTAGTGCTTGTGAGCCGCTGGTGCTGCACCCGCGCCAGCCCCGAGGGCTTGGACGCTGAAGCTGACGTCCAGCTTCCCGGCTTTCTCAAAAGTCAGCGTCGCCTTCAGCGTGTCGCCCTGCTTGAGCGGCTGCTTGATATCCATGAACATCATATGGAAACCGCCGGGCTTGAGTTCGACCGTTTCGCCGGGCTTGATGGTCAATCCATCCGCCAGCGGACGCATCTTCATCACCCCGTCCGTCATCGACATCTCGTGAATCTCCGCACGATCGGCGCTCGCCGACGTCGCGCCCGTCAGGCGATCCGTGGAAGCGCCGTTGTTGGTGATCTTGAGATATCCGCCGGCGATCTTGGCGCCGCCGGGCGTCGCGCGCGTCCACGGCGACACCACAACGAGATCACCGACCTTATAAGTGTCATTTCCCGTTGAAGCCGGAGCAGCCGCCTGCCCGTGATCCATCTTGCTATGATCCATCGCCTGACCGGTCGTCGCGTTATCGGCAACAATCCGCAATGCCGGAGCCGGTGATTTCAGGCTGTGCGGATTTTGCCCGTCAGCCGCGATCTGGTCCCAACGGGTTTCGCCCTTGGCGCACTGTTGAACCGTCGGGAATGCGATTGTCTGGCCCGGCTGGAAATCCCCAGCGAGGAAGCTGGTAAAGACGAATTCGTCGTAATTGTCGTCGGAGAGCGATCCGCCAGACCACACAATCTCCTTCGGACCTTCTGTCACGGCCTTGCCGTGGCTCTGGTAGGATTTCGCGTAGGCGCCGCGGGTGATGTTGAGCGTCCAGCCGGGCTTCGGCATCGGCTTCACGCCGATAACGCCTTCCGGGATCTGAATCCGGATCGCCTGCGTGGCCGCGCCGTCGCATCCGTGCGGAACCTGAAATACCGCCTTGTAGTACGTGCCCGTACGGGCCTCTCCGGTGGCAAGGGTGACATGGGCGGACGCGGTAGATTGCAAGGCGATCAAGGCCAGAGCGGCACCCGCCAGCGGCCGCTGGGTGTTGCGGAAGTTGAAGGTCATGTTGTTCCCCGAATAATGCTGAAAGATAATTCCGAAACGCTTGTCTCAGATCAGCGCCGGGGGAGCTCGCGCCAGAAAGGCTCTTGCTTGCGATATGACCGGCAGGGACATGTCCTGCAGGATATGAGAGCGACTTTCGTGCGCAGGTCGCGTGAACGCGGTGCCGGTAGCTGGCGGTTCGCCGGCCGCTGGTGCCGAGAGACAAGCGCTCAGGCAATCGCGGTGCTTTGTCTGGCCGAGCGGAGCGGTCCCGTCGGCATTGTCATTTGCCGATGCCGCGCCCGAGCAGATGAAGCTAGCACCTTCGCCGGACGCGTCTGCAAGGGCTAGGCTCCCGCTCGCAGCCAGCAACAGCCCTTGAATCGCCAGCACATGCGACAGCGCGATGGTCAAAAGCAATTGGCGAATTGAACGGCGGTGACGCATCCGGCGGCTATGCCATGCCCAAGTTTGAAGGTCCACACACTGCTCACCCAATTCAGCGTGAGAAGAGATCGTGCTTGGCATTAAAGTGAATTATTGTTCGCTTTATTGATTCTCCCGTTGGCATGCCAAGAGCATTTCTCGACCCATCCGATTGGGCATAGCTTATAGCGCCCCTACATTGATACCAATGAATCGGACTGAACGAGAATTTGTGTCTCCTTTGCGTCAACGTGATGAAATACCGGCCTAAATGGTGTTGTTCAAGAATATGAGATGTTCTGATCTCTCGCCTAAACTTTAAAGACGAAGGTGAAAGATTAATCACTTCTTACTCAAGGCATGCGAATATCGCTTAGCTGCATCGCAACATTTGCGGTGTTGCAACGCAGAATCCTCCCCTATATTCAGTTCCAACGATGAGGCTACTCCAAGAGCTGAATCGCGAATACGAAGGAGACTAACCATGCTGCTCTCATTTATCCGCGCTATCCAGGCGTTCCGTGACTATCAGCGCAATGTTGCTGAGCTGTCGCAGCTGAGCGATCGGGAACTGGCCGATATCGGGCTTGACCGCTCCGACATCCAGCGGGTCGCAGCCGGTGCGTACAACGGCTAACCGCTGTCAAACTGACTGACGAACGATTGCGCCCGCCCTGTGCGGGCGTTGTCGTATCTGCGTCAACTCAGGCCGCCGAATGATTTGCATCGGGGCGTTGCGGGTTCTAGTTGTGAGCGATGACAACTCACAACGACAAAGACACCATCCAGAAAACAGTTCACGTCATCGGCGGCGGCCTCGCCGGCTCGGAAGCCGCCTGGCAGATCGCAAACGCCGGCGTCAACGTGATGCTTCATGAGATGCGCCCGGTGCGCACGACCGATGCGCATCGCACCGACAGTCTCGCCGAACTCGTCTGTTCCAATTCCTTCCGCTCCGACGATGCAGCCAACAACGCCGTCGGCCTGTTGCACGCTGAGCTGCGCAGGCTGAACTCCCTGATCATGCGCAGCGCCGACGCCAATCAGGTGCCGGCCGGCGGCGCGCTTGCGGTGGACCGTGACGGCTTCTCCGCAGCGGTCAGCGCAACGCTCGCAGCGCATCCCAGAATCGAAATTCGCCGCGAGGAAGTCGCTGGCCTGCCGCCAGCCGAATGGCAGAATGTGGTCATCGCAACGGGGCCGCTGACATCACCCGCACTCGCGGACGCCATCCGCCAGTTGTCCGGCGAAGACGCCCTCGCCTTCTTCGACGCCATTGCGCCGATCGTGCATCGCGACTCGATCAATATGGACGTGGCGTGGTTTCAATCGCGCTACGACAAGGTCGGCCCCGGCGGAACCGGCGCCGACTATCTCAACTGTCCGATGACCCGCGAGCAATACGACGCCTTTGTCGACGCGCTGATCGCAGGCGAGAAAACCGACTTCAAGGAATGGGAAACCAACACGCCCTACTTCGACGGCTGTCTGCCGATCGAGGTAATGGCTGCGCGCGGCCGCGAGACGCTGCGTCACGGGCCGATGAAGCCGGTGGGCTTGACCAATCCGCGCGACCCGACCGTGAAGCCTTACGCCATCGTGCAGCTGCGACAGGACAACAAGCTCGGCACGCTCTACAACATCGTCGGCTTCCAGACCAAGCTCAAGCATGGCGCGCAGACGCACGTGCTTCGCGCCATTCCGGGTCTCGAGAACGCGGAGTTCGCGCGCCTCGGCGGCCTCCATCGCAATACGTTTCTCAACTCGCCAAAGCTGCTCGATCCGCAGTTGCGCCTGAAAGCGCAGCCGCGCCTGCGCTTCGCCGGGCAGATGACCGGCTGCGAAGGCTATGTGGAATCAGCAGGCATCGGCCTGCTTGCCGGGCTGTTCGCAGCAGCAGACGTCAGGCAAAGCAAGATCGCACCGCCTCCGCCGACAACGGCGCTCGGCGCACTGCTCGGACACATTACCGGCGGACACATCGAAACCATCGATGCCGGGCCGCGCTCGTTCCAGCCGATGAACATCAACTTCGGACTGTTTCCGCCGCTCGCCTCGCCACCGATCAAGAAGCCGGATGGATCGCGGCTACGCGGCAACGAGAAGACCGTCGCCAAGAAACAGGCCATCAGCGCGCGCGCCTTGTCGGATCTCGATCGCTGGATCGCGGAGACGTTGCAAGTCTCCGATGCGGCGTAAATTTCATCTCTGGCGAAAATAAACGCATGGCAAAAGACGACTCCTCGGCTGCCGCGTCCGGCAGCAACGCTGCCTTTGGTGCGGCCCACGCAGTTTCTTATGCGGAAGGCCCGCCGCGACAGGTGCCTGGCTTCGACGGTCTGCATCGCATGATGTCGATGCTGCTGGTGGAGCGCGTTCCCGCGCAGGGACAGGTTCTGGTGCTCGGCGCAGGCGGCGGTCTGGAATTGAAAGCGCTCGCTGACGCGCATCCCGGCTGGACATTGACCGGCATCGATCCGTCCGCCGACATGCTCAGGCTGGCGGAACAGATTGTCGGACCGCACGCATCGCGCGTCAGCCTCCATGAAGGTTATATCGACAGCGCACCTGTCGGGCCGTTCGACGGCGCGGTATGCCTGCTGACGCTGCATTTCGTTCCGCGTGACCAGCGCCTCGAAACGTTACGTCAGGTTCATCGCCGTCTGGTGCCCGGCGCGCCGTTTGTCGTCGCTCACATCAGCTTCCCGCAGAGCGAGCCGGAGCGTTCGACATGGATCGCCCGTCATGTCGCATTCAGCGGCACGGCTGCTGCGAATGTCGAAAGCGCCAGGCATGCGATAGCGACTCGGCTGTCCGTTCTGTCGCCCGAGGACGACGAAGCCTCGCTGCGCGAAGCCGGGTTCTCGGATGTCAGCCTGTTCTACGCCGGACTGAGCTTCAGGGGCTGGGTCGGCTATGCGTAAAACCCGCCATTTTTCGTAAAGTCAAAATGGAGGCAGACTTTGCTGCAAAAGGCAAAGCGGTGACCGGATTGCGGCACGCAAACGGATCGTGATTCAAGCGTCGATCCATGCGCGAATTAACTTGACCGGCTTTTCTTGAACGACGCTTCACGCCTTGAACGGCGTCGCGCTCGCTGCACGCCATGTCGTCCAGAGCGTTCCGAGGCGTGACGCTGACGGCGGCGCGAACGGCTCGGAGGTTTCAAGACGTGCCAGAGTTTTTGCGATCACGCTCAGCGGCAGAAACGCAGCGCGCGCGGTGAGCGGTGCGTTTGTGAGCATCGCCGTCGCCTGCTCCAGTTGCGAGCCAGCTTCGCGGCGCAGATGCGCCAAGGCGTCTTTCAACGGTGCACTGCCCTGCTGGAGAAAAACTTCTTCCGCGATCACGCCATGAACGGACATCAGGTCGACAGGCAAATACATCTGACGCCGCGCGGCATGACGCGGCAAGGCCAGCATGATGTCGGTCAGTCCTTCGGCAATGCCGGCATGTTCCGACAGGTGTGTGATCTCCGGCGACACCGAGCCAAGTATCTGCGCCCGCAAGACATACAATGCCGCGGATGTATCGCGGCAATGCGCTTCGAGCGCCGCCATGTCGGGCATCGGATCGTCGTAAACGTCGAACACATGCGCATCGATCAGGCGCACGAGTGTCTCGACCGGCAGATCGTAGCGCGCAATCGCACGCAACAATTCAGCGGCGACGGGATTGGCTTCGGCTTCGCCGCGAGCACCTTGCCCCTCGCGCGTCAACACATCCCGCCACCATTGCAGACGGATTTCCCCCGGCAACGGCTGGCTGACATGATCGCGGATGTAGGACACCTCTGCATTGAAGGCCGCGAGTGCAATCCACGCGCGCCGCGCCTCGGGCGACACGAACAGGCTTGCCGCATACGTCCTGAAATCTCGCGCCCGCACCAGATCGGTGCAGAAGGCGGTTGCTTCGCTGCCCGTCGTGCTCATGGCACTGCGATCAGCGCCGCCGCGACGCGCCGGCGCTCGCCCATCATGACATTGTAGGTACGGATCGCCGGGCCTGTCTGCATGGTATCGAGCGTGACATGAAGTTGCCGGAGCGCGTTGCGCAGCGGCGCGGGCGCGATCCAGACTTCGCTTCCGGTCCCGATCAGCAGTGTATCGATCTCATTGGCGTGCTCGAAAATGCGCGCCAGCGAATAACGGTCGATATCCTTCGGCTCGGTCACGGACCACGCCCATATCGCATTCGGCAGGCACAGCAGCGAGCCGCGATGCGACATGTCGGCAAACCGGAAACCGCCGTGGCCGTAGGCTTCGATCGGCGCCGAACGCGGAAGATGCAGTCCGTCCGGCGCGTGATCTGCCATTACGGCTTCGACGGCTTGTCGTCCTCGCCGCCGCCCCGGTTTTCGCCAACTCCGAGATAGATCAGGATCGGCGCTGCGATGAAGATCGACGTATAGGTGCCGACCAGCACGACGCCGAAGGTCATCGTCGCCGCGAAAGAGTGGATCGCCTTGCCGCCGAACAGCAGCAGCGCGAGCAATGCCAGCGTCACCGTGACGTGGGTGATGATGGAGCGCGACAGTGTCGAGTTGATCGAGGTGTTGAGCAGATCCGTCATCGGCATCTTCTTGTAACGCCGCAGCATTTCACGAATGCGGTCGTAGATGACGACGGTGTCGTTGAGCGAGTAACCGAGAATGGTCAGCAGCGCCGCGATGCTGGTCAGGTCGAACTCGATCTGCGTGATCGACATGAAGCCGAGCGTCAGCACGATGTCGTGGACGTTCGCGATCATCGCGCCCAGCGAGAACTGCCATTCGAAGCGGAACCAGAGATAGATGAAGATGCCCGCGATCGCGAGCATCAGGCCGACCGTGCCGTAGGCGAGCAATTCGCTCGAGACGCGCGGGCCGACAACTTCGACGCGGCGATAGTCAACACTGTCACCGAGCAACTGGCGGACCTTCTGCACGGCCGCCTGCTGCGCCTGGTCGCCACCCGGCTGCTCGGCAATGCGGATCAGCACATCAGACGGACCGCCGAACTGCTGAAGCTGGACGTCGCCGAAATTCAGTGTCGTAAGCTGCGCGCGCAGCGCCGCGATGTCTGCCGGACCGGACTTGGTCTGGATTTCCAGCAGCGTGCCGCCCTTGAAGTCGATGCCGAAGTTCAGGCCGTGCACAAAGTACAGACCGATCGCCAGAAGCGATGCCAGTGCCGAGATCGGAAAGCTGATGCGACGAAACTGCATGAAATCGAACTTCGTATCGTCCGGGACGATGCGAAGCGCGGGGATCACGCCATAGATGCTGAGGATCGTCAGGATGACGATAAAAACGGCGAGCGCGATGATGATGGTATGAGTCACAGTCTACTCGCTATCTTCAGATCGGCACGGTCTTGGGCCGCTTCCACGCCACCCATGTCGCCACGATCAGCCGGGTCACGGTGAAGGCCGTGAACACTGTCGTGATGATGCCGATGCCGAGGGTCACTGCGAAGCCGCGGACAGGTCCGGTGCCGATGTAGAACAGCACCGCCGCCGCGATGAAGGTGGTGATGTTGGAGTCGAGAATGGTCGCAAGCGCGCGCGTGAACCCGGCGTCGATGGCCGAGATCGCGGTGCGTCCGGCGCGCAGTTCCTCGCGGATACGCTCATAGATCAGCACGTTGGAGTCCACCGCGATACCGACCGTCAGAACGATTCCGGCGATGCCGGGCAGCGTCAGCGTGGCATTGAGCAGCGACAGGATGCCGAAGATCATCGCAACGTTGATGGCGACCGCGACGTTGGCGAAGAAGCCGAACAGCCGGTAGGTCAGCAGCATGAACACGATGACCAGCACCGAGCCGACATAGGACGCCAGTTCGCCCGCCGCGATCGAGTCCTGACCGAGTCCCGGACCGACGGTGCGTTCCTCGATGATGGTCAGCGGCGCAGGCAATGCGCCCGCGCGCAGCAGGATCGCGAGATCGTTGGCGCCCTGCACCGTGAAGCTGCCGGAAATCTGGCCCGAACCGCCGGTGATCGGTTCGCGGATGACCGGCGCCGAGATCACTTCATTGTCGAGCACAATGGCAAACGGCTGGCCGACGTTCTCAAGCGTCGCGGTGGCGAACTTGCGCGCGCCGGACGTGTTGAAGCGGAACGAGACGATGGGCTCGCCGGAACGCTGGTCGAAGCCCGGCTGTGCGTCGGTCAGGTCGCCGCCCGACACCAGCACCTGCTTCTTGATGACATACGGCGTCTTCGGCGACGACGCGCTCATCAGGAGTTCGGAGTCCGGTGGCAACCGGCCCTGCTGGGCCTGATCCGGCGAAATGGTCGAATCGACCATGCGGAAATCGAGCTTCGCGGTCTTGCCGAGCAACTCCTTGAGGCGGGTCGGATCCTGCAGACCTGGCACCTGCACCAGAATGCGGTCCACGCCCTGACGCTGGATCAGCGGTTCGACGGTGCCGAGTTCGTTGATACGGCGCTCGACGATCTGAATCGACTGTTCAACCGACTGGCGCACGCGCTCTGTGATGGCCGCGGGAGGAACACTTAACCGGATGACATTATTGCCGGCATCAGAGACTTCGACGCTGCGCTGGCCGCTTGAGCCGAGAATGCCGCCCAGCGGCTGCGAAAGCTCGCGCAGCTTCGTGAGGGCGTTGGCCAGGTCAGCCTGATTGGTGATGCGGACTTCGACGTTGTCGCCTCGAATGGCAAGGCCGGTATAGGGCACCTTGGCATCGCGGAGCACGCGGCGCGTGTCGTCGCGCACCTGATCGAGCTTGTCCTTCTTCACCGAGTTCGAATCGACTTCGAGCAGGATGTGCGAGCCACCCTGCAAGTCGAGGCCGAGCACGACATGACGCTGGGCCCATTTCGGCCAGGTCTTGACCACATGTTCGGGGAAGAAGTTCGGAACCGCGAAAAGGCAAACGATCAGGGCAGTCAGAATGACTCCCAGCGCCTTCCACCGCGTGAAATACAGCATTTAATGTCTCGTCAGATTGATAGAGCGGCAGCGGAAGGCGTCAGCTTGCCGCTGTTTCTTCCTTGGTGTCCTTCGCAGGCTCGCCCTTGGTGCGAACGCCCGAGATCATCTGGCGCATCTGACGAATCTTCACGCCGTCGGCGATTTCCACCTCGATCTGATCGTCATCGACGACCTTGGTCACCTTACCGACAAGGCCGCCGTTGGTGACGACGGTATCGCCGCGGCGGATGTTCTTCACCAGCTCCTGATGGTCCTTCAGCTTCTTCTGCTGCGGCTTGAGGATCAGGAAGTACATGATGACGAAAATCAGCGCGAACGGCAGCAGCGACATCAGCATGCTGTTGGTGTCGCCAGCGGCACCGGCGGCTTGGGCAAAGGCGGGAGTGATGAACATCAGAAAGTCCTCGGGAAGGCGCCGCCTTTGAGGGCTAAACGCGTAGGTAGAGGGCCGTTTTGGCCGAATTTGCGCGGACTATAGCGGCAGACCGCCCAATTGCAACGGCACCGGATAACCGGATTTTGCCATGCATCTGTGGCGGTTGCAGCCGCTCGCCAGCCTCGCTAAGGGTGCCGCCGCAAGGGGGCCAATCATGTCCAAAAAGACCCGTAAAACAACTAAACAAACCGCAACAAAGCCAGCCGCCCGCAAGGCTGGCCCCGCCGCGACAAAACGCCCTGCGGCGACAACAGACAGCGCAACGGTTGCCCGGATTGCCCTCGCCCTCGAGAGCATCGCCGCCAGCCTCGGCAAATCGGCCACTAGGGCGTCGAGCGCCGATTCTCTCAAAAGCGCAGCCGCCTTCGTCTGGCACCCGAGCGGCCATCTGGTGCCGGTTCCCAAGGTCAGCCGGGTCGATATGGACCTGCTCCGGGGCATCGACCGGATGCGCGATATCCTGATCGAGAACACCGAGCGCTTTGCCAAGGGCCTGCCCGCCAACAACGCCCTGCTCTGGGGCGCGCGCGGAATGGGCAAGTCGTCGCTGGTCAAGGCCGCGCATGCGACCGTCAACGCCGATCCCGCCGTCAACGGCAGGCTGAAGCTGATCGAGATTCATCGCGAGGACATCGAAAGCCTGCCGCTCTTGATGGCGCTGCTGCGCGAATCCGATTTCCACTTCATCGTGTTCTGCGACGACCTGTCATTCGACGGCAACGATGCGTCCTACAAGTCGCTCAAGGCCGTGCTCGAAGGCGGCATTGAAGGGCGGCCCGAGAACGTCATCCTCTATGCGACATCGAACCGCCGCCACCTGCTCTCGCGCGACATGATCGAGAACGAGCGTTCGACCGCGATCAATCCCAGCGAAGCCGTTGAGGAAAAGGTGTCGCTGTCCGACCGCTTCGGCCTTTGGCTCGGCTTCCACAAGTGCAGCCAGGACGAATATCTCGAGATGGTGCGCGGCTACGCCAAGCACTTCGGCGTCAAGATCGACGACGATCAGTTGACCCGCGAAGCGCTGGAATGGTCCACGACGCGCGGCTCCCGCTCGGGCCGTGTGGCCTGGCAGTTCACGCAGGAGATCGCGGGCCGGATGGGCGTGAAACTGACGGCGAAGTAAATCGGAAAATCCCCCCGCTTTTTGGCCGGGGGATTTTTTTTTGCCTTTTGGCGGCCGCTTCTTTTTTGGGCGAGAGCAACACCACCAGCGCACCCCCCAAACGCCCGACCGCCAAATACCCGATGGCTCCCAACGCTCCGGTCACATCGACCAGAATGCCGCCGACGACCGCGCCGATGGTGATGGCGACCTGAAACGCGGAGACCAGGAGACCGCCCGCGGATTCGGCTTCATCGGAAGCGACGCGCACCATCCACGTCTGGAAACCCACGGGAAGCGCGCCGAACGCAAAGCCCCAGAGTCCGACCGCGATGGCGGCGACAACGCCTGAACCGCCGAACACGAACAGCACCAGCGCCAGCACGGCGATGCTTGCAGCGCCCGCGACCACGGCGCCCTTCGCGCTGCGCGTGGCGATGGCTCCGCCTGCGAAGTTGCCGAAGAAGCCGCCAACGCCATAAGCAAGCAATACAAGCGAAATCGCCGTCACCGGAAGCACCGGCACCTGCTCAAGGAAATGCCGCACGTAAGTGAAGCCCGAGAAGTGACCGGAGATGGTCACCACGATGGCGATCACGACAAGCCGGACATTCGGCCTGCGCATCAGCACAAGCAGCGTGCGCACGTCGGGCGACGTCAGCGGCGGCAGGCGCGGCAGTGTCAGCATCTGGAACGCCAGCACGGCTGCGGCAACGACGGCTGCGAGCAGGAACACGTTCCGCCAGCCCCACAGGTCGCCGAGATAGGCCCCGATCGGCGCGGCGCTCACGGTGGCAATGGACACGCCGCTCATGACCAGCGAGATCGCGCGCGGCAGCGCCTCCGCCGGAACGAGCCGCATGGCGGTGGCTGCGGCCATCGACCAGAAACCGCTCAGGCTGATGCCCAGCAGGACGCGGGCGAGCAGCAGCATCGTCATGTTGCTGGCGGTGGCCGCCATCAGGTTGGACACGATCAGCAGCACCGTCAGCAACCAGAGCACGACGCGGCGGTCGATGCTCCGGGTCACGATAGCCGTCGCAAGTCCGGCAACGATACCGACGAGAGATGTTGCCGTCACCGCCTGCCCGGCTGCGCCGACGGAAACGCCGAGGTCGGCGGCCATCGGCGTGAGCAGGCTGGCGGGCAGGAATTCGGCGGTCACCTGGCTGAATGCGCCAAGCATCAGCGAGACGACGGCCGCCCAGGCCGGTTCCGCGCGTTCGGTGATGTGGGTAGGGTTTAAGGCCCGGGCGTCGGCCTCAAGAGGGGTAGCAAGGGAATCGGTCATGGCAGTCTCCGCAATCAGGCAGCGAAGATGGCCGTGACTTTTTGGAGTTTCCATGCTAGGAAACCCTCAATGCTTGATCATTCGTCCAAAAATGCTGCGGCGCACCCCTTAACCGAGATGCTGCGGGGCTTGCGGCTGGAAGGTGTCGATTACGCCCGCTGCCGGATGACCGAGCCGTGGGGACTCGTTTTTCCCGCGCAGCCGAAGGCGCAGTTTCACTTCATTGCGGAGCGCGGCTGCTGGCTGCGGACCTCAGATAAGACGTGGGTACGCATCGAACAAGGCGACGCGGTTCTGCTGCCGCGCGGCGCTGAACATGCTCTGGCCAGTTCGCCCGATGCCTTCCCCGCGCCGGTCGAGAATTGCCAGTTCGAGCCGGTCTGCTGCGGCATCGTCGATACTGTCAGCGGCAGCAATGACGATGGCGAGCAGACCGTGCTGTTCGGTGCGGGCATGACTTTCAACATCGACAGCCAGCATCCCCTGCTGCGCATGATGCCCGAAGTCATCCAGATGCATGAAATCGCGGCTGACGAGCCCGCCATCCCGCATCTGCTCGCTGCCATGACACGCGAACTGGCGCTCGACCGGGTCGGCGCGGGCGGCATGCTGACTCGGCTGGCCGATGTGGTCGCCGGCGCATTGATCCGCAACTGGGTCGAGAAAGGCTGCGGCTCCGCAGGCTGGGTCGCGGCGGCACGCGATCCGGATATCGGCCGGGTCCTCGCCGCGATCCATCGCGATCCGACCCGGGACTGGAGCGTGGATGCGCTGGCCGATGTCATGCACGCTTCGCGCTCATCCTTTGCTCTACGATTTGCAAGCGTTGTCGGAGAGACACCCGCGCGTTATGTCGCGCAACTGCGCATGCAGCAGGCCAAGCAATGGCTCGTTCGCGACCGGATGAAGATCGCGGTGGTGGCGCGCCAGTTGGGCTATGAATCGGAAGCGGCCTTCAGCCGCGCGTTCAAGCGCATCATCGGCGAGCCGCCGTCACGTTTCCGCGCGACACAGGCCGCCGTCGACGGCAGTCCGCAACACGTCGCAGCGGCATCGCAACCTTAACGCCGATGTCGTGTCCGCTGGCGACAACGCGTCACGTAAACTCAGGAATTGGCGGTGGCACGATTTGGTGTCAGGCCCGCAATGGGATGAGACGACAGACCCGCCTCGTCCAAAATCATCCGGCCCAGCTCGGATGTGCAAGGCATCTGCTCGCCCCGCTTCTCGATCAGCACATACTTCGCCTTCGGCAACGGCGGCAGGCCGTCGCTTTCATCAAGAACGACCATCCACGGTTCGATTTCTTCCCTGGCAAAAATCGACACCGCCAGCCCCGCTTTCACGGCTGCTTTCAGGCCATGCTGGTTCGCCGATGTGAAGGCCATGTGCCAGTGGATGTCCGACGCGGTGAGAGCATCGATCCCCATCGCACGCAGCGCGCATGGCGGCGGCGAGAACGCGAAAGGCCATGAGGAATTCTGCGGCCGCGTGAACGTATCGGCGGGGGCCCAGACGAACTGCGTCTGGCGGAGAACCGTTCCGCCTTCGTTATTCGATTCCGTGATGGCCACCGCAAGGTCGAGTTCGCCAGCATCGACCTTGGCCCGCAGGTCGAGACAGACGCTGACCGAGACCTCGAGCCGGATCGAGGGATATTGACGCGCGAAGCGGCCGAGCAATTGCGGCAACCGGTCGCCGATAAAATTTTCAGGAACGCCAGGCGAATGACGCCCGAGATCGTAGAGGACCGAAAGCGGCGCGTGAGCGCGTCCTGGCTCTGCAAGATCTGTTCGGCATGGCGCAGGAAATCTTCGCCGTCTTCGGTGAGCGTGAGCTTGCGCGTGGTCCGGTGCAGAAGCGGGCGACCCACCTGCTCCTCAAGTCGCCGGATCTGATGGCTGACAGCGGACTGGGTCAGATGAAGCCGCTCAGCCGCCCGAGTGAAACCGCCAGTTTCGCAGACGGCGACGAAGGCGCGCAGCAATGTGGGTTCAAAGTCCATCGATCCAATATATGAACACATGAACTGAAAGCAACAAAATCAATTCATTTCTATCATGAAACGGGAGCGTCCATACCAGCCCGCCCGCATCTCGCGCCGGGTTGAAAGGACTCCCATGACCGCCTCCCCCTCGGCTGGAAACGTCGCCGCTCTGATCGGCGTGTGTCTGGCATCACTGATGTTCGGCCTCGAAATATCCAGCGTCCCCGTCATCCTGCCGACACTGGAAACGGCGCTGCCAGCCAACTTCAAAGACCTGCAGTGGATCATGAACGCCTACACCATCGCCTGCACCACGGTGCTGATGGCGACGGGCACGTTCGCTGACCGCTATGGCCGCAAGCGTGTCTTCCTCACAAGCACCATTGCTTTCGGGATCACCTCGCTGATGTGCGGTCTGGCGCAGAGCGCAGCGGTGCTGATCGCCGCGCGATTTCTGCAGGGCCTCGCCGGCGGCGCGATGCTCACCTGCTCCATCGCCATCATCTCGCATCAGTACCAGGACGAGACAGAACGCGGCCGGGCTTTTACCGCGTGGGGCATCATCAGCGGTGTCGGCCTCGGCTTCGGTCCGATTATCGGCAGCACTATCAACGCGGTGTCGAGCTGGCACTGGGTGTTCCTGATTCATGTTCCGCTGACGGTGCTCGCGCTCATTCCGGCTGTTATGGGAATCCGCGAATCCCGCGATCCGCACGCCAGACGGCTGGACGGCTGGGGCATCGTCACACTCACGATCGCCGTCTTCAGCCTGACCTATGTCATCACGCAGGGCGCGGACCTCGGCCGAACCACTGCAATCGGCCTCGCGGCCATTGCCGTCGCCAGCTTCGCCGCATTCGTGCTTGTCGAACGCAACGCGGCGCAACCGATGTTCGACTTCTCGGTGTTCCGTATCCGAAAGTTCAGCGGCGCCATTATCGGCTGCATCGGCATGAACTTCTGTTACTGGCCGTTCATGATCTATCTGCCGATCTATTTTGAAGCCGGCCTTGGCCTCCGCGGGAAGACCGCAAGCCTGGTGCTGCTCGACTATAACATACCGTGTCTGGTG
>CAZQMD010000070.1:0-19284 GCA_964594185.1 uncultured Afipia sp.
AAGGGCACGGCGAACTTGAAGCCCTTCCAGTCCTCCGGGTTGCGCTTGTCCTTGTGCTTGAGTGCCAGCGTGATCGCCTGGCCGTTGATGTTCTCGACGGCAGGCATCGTGTAGGGCACCGGGTTCGAGCCCGCGCCGAGTGTCAGCGCCAGCGGCATCGGTGAAAGCATATGCGCGGCGTCGTATTCCTTGTTGACGGTCTTGTCGCGGATGACGGCCCAGCCGGCGGTCTTGATGACTTCGACGTTCAGGCCGTTCTTGGCATAGAAGCCCATCGGCGCGGCCATAATGATCGGCGTTGCGCAGGTGATTGGAATGAAGCCGACCTTGAGGTCCTTCTTTTCCAGCGGCGCGCCTTGCGCGAACACTTCAGTCGCTGTCTTAAGCGGAAAAAACTGCGAGACCGCGGCGAGGGCAGTGGCTGCGCCCACTGATTTGAGGAATGCGCGCCGTGCCACATCCTGCGGGAACACCGCGCGCATCACCGCTGAGGCGACAACGCCCTCGTACCGCTTCTCATCGTTCTGAGCCGGTACGGATTGAAGCTGGAGAGCGGCTTGGTGTTCTGCGTCGCTTGCATGCTGGCCGCAGGCACAGCCGAAAGAGGAAAGGCGACGGTTCGGATCGAATGGATTGTCGAAGGTGGACATGGAAGCCTCCAGCGTGATGTTTCCATTCACTACGCAAGGGACGTGCCACGACGAATTCGCCCGATTTATCAATGTCCCTGTGTCGCAGCGGTAACATTGTCGGTTACGAAAACTCGTGATATACGAATATTCGTAGTTTGATTACGATATTTCGTAGAGATCGAATGGACGCCATTTTGTCATCAGCGCCGGTTCGTGACGTTGGTCTATGGAGCACCGCGCTCGACTTCGCAGCCGAGCCGACGATGCTACTTGATCCGCATGGCGACCGGATTCTCGAAGCCAATCCCGCCGCCTGTGCGCTGCTTGGCTATGACCGCGCGCTGCTGCGGCAAATGAAAATCAGCGCCCTGCATGCGGGGCAGGTGCCGGCGCTAATCGTTTTCACCCAGGCTGTCTTCGCCAAGGGCTCGTTCTGGACCACGTCGCTCACGCCGCGTCATGCGGCGGGAAACAAGCTGCGGCTGGAATATACTGGCTCGCTGATCCCGCAGAACGGCGCGCCGCTGGTTCTGCTGGCGATGAACGATCTCGAGCAGCGCCGTCGCCGTCTTGTCGATGCGACCGCGGAAGATCATATGCGCGGCGGCATCGCTGCCTGGCAGCGTGTCGAGCGCGTCTTCCGCGACATCGAGCGTGAGAACCAGTTGATCCTGCGCGCAGCGGGTGAGGGTATCTACGGCGTCAATGCCGAAGGCAAGACGACATTCGTCAATCCCACCGCTGAACGTCTTCTTGGCTGGACGGCGGAAGAACTTGTCGGGACCGACATTCATTCGACCGTGCATCACACGCATCACGACGGGCGGCATTACCCGCACACGGACTGTCCGATCTATGCGGCGTTTCGCGACGGCGCAGTGCATCAGGTCAATGACGAGGTGTTCTGGCGCAAGGACGGCACGCCGGTCTGGGTCGAATATACGTCGACGCCGATCCGCGATCGCGGTGTGGTGGTTGGGGCGGTGATCGTGTTCCGCGATGTCAGCCAGCGCCGCGAGGCGGATGAACAACTGCGCGCAGCGCTTGCGGAAGTCGACCAGTTGCGCGAGCGATTGGAGCAGGAAAACGCTTATCTGCAGGAGGAAATCCGCACCGAGACCAATCCGCGCGGCATCATCGGCCGAACAGCGGCGGTTCAGAAGACCCTGCGACAGGTCAGCCTTGTCGCGCCAACCGATGCGACCGTTTTGATTACGGGTGAATCCGGCACAGGCAAGGAATTGATTGCGCGCGCCATTCACGAGGCAAGCCAGCGCAGTGACCGCCCGCTGATCCGTGTCAATTGCGCAGCTATTCCGCGCGAACTCTTCGAAAGCGAATTCTTCGGCCATGTCAAAGGCGCATTCACCGGCGCGCTGCGTGATCGCATCGGGCGCTTTGAACTCGCCGACGGTGGAACGCTGTTTCTCGACGAAGTCGGCGAAATTCCGCTCGAACTTCAGGGTAAGCTGCTGCGCGTGTTGCAGGAGGGGCATTTCGAGCGTGTCGGTGAAGAGCGTACCCGCGCAGTCAATGTTCGTGTTATCGCGGCGACCAACCGTGAACTGAAGCAGGAAGTGAAACAGGGGCGTTTCCGCGAAGATCTCTACTTCCGGCTCAACGTGTTTCCGGTGGAGACAATGCCCCTTCGCGATCGCCGCGAAGACATTCCGCTGCTCGCGCAGCATTTCCTCACCAGCGGAAACAAGTCATTCAAGTCCGATCTGAGATTGTCGGAAGGCGATGTGCGCCGCCTGATGCAATACGACTGGCCCGGTAACGTTCGCGAATTGCATAACGTGATCGAGCGCGCCGCCATTCTGGCTCAGAACGGACGGCTGCGGATCGATCTGCCGAATCAGCAGGGTGGAACCGAAACGGCTGCTCCGGCGCGGCGTCCCAAAAATGGTGTGCCGCAAGCCATCATGACTGACGATGAAATGCGCGAGCACGAGCGCAGCAACATTCTGGCGGCATTGAAGGCGTCCGGCGGCAAGGTCTTTGGCATTGGCGGCGCGGCGGAACTGCTGGCGATCAAGCCCACCACACTGGCCTCGCGGATCAAATCGCTCGGAATTTCGGCACGAAACCTCGATTCGCCAATGCGTTAGGCAGATGATGCCCGTTGTTCGCACTTGATAGAGGCTTGCGCAGGTGTTCTGCTCAAAAAACTAGCGATCCGGTTCTGACATTCGTACCAAATCCTTCGCGGGCACTTTTACGAATATCAGAACCAAAGGATCGCTAGAGTCATAATTTGCTAGTGTCCCTTTGTGTCCGACGTTCGCTTGAGAGCTGCTTCAAAGTGAAGCGAAGGTCGGACACAGGACACTAGCCATTGAGGTTGCCGCGCCGTGTCCATTGCCGTCGCCCTGCATCACGTCACGCATTATAAATATGATCAGCCGGTCAGCCTTGGGCCACAGGTGATCCGCCTGCGGCCGGCACCGCATTCTCGCACACGCGTCACCAGCTATTCGCTGAAAGTCCTGCCCGAGACACATTTCGTCAACTGGCAGCAGGACCCGCAGGGTAACTGGCTTGCGCGGTTCGTCTTTCCGGAGCCGACGCGCGAATTCAAGATCGACGTCGATTTCATTGCTGATATGGCAGTCGTAAATCCGTTCGATTTCTTCGTGGAGCCGTATGCAGAGACGTTCCCGTTTCAGTATCCGCCGGATATTGCCGACGAGCTTGCGCCTTATCTGAAGACCGAACCGGTGACGCCGCTGCTTGCACAATATCTCGCGGGTATTCCGCGCGAGCCGACCAACACGGTGAATTTTCTCGTCGATCTCAATGCGCAGCTGCGTGAGCGGATCAATTACGTGATCCGCATGGAGCCGGGCATTCAGACGCCGGAGGAGACGCTGCAGACCGGCGCGGGATCATGCCGCGACTCCGCATGGCTTTTGATTCAGGTATTGCGCCATCTTGGATTGGCCGCGCGGTTCGTCTCGGGTTATCTGATCCAGCTGCGACCGGATATCGATCCGCTGGAAGGACCGCGCGAGGTCGAGGCCGATTTCACGGACCTTCATGCATGGGCCGAAGTCTATCTGCCCGGCGCGGGCTGGATCGGTTTCGATGTGACATCCGGGATGCTGACGGGTGAGGGGCATATCCCGGTCGCAGCATCACCGCACTACCGGACCGCCGCGCCAATCAGCGGCAATGTCAGTTCGGCCAATGTCGAGTTCGGTTTTGAGATGAAGGTGACGCGTGTCAATGAAGCTCCGCGTATCACCAAGCCATTCTCCGACGACGCCTGGAAGCGGCTCGACGCACTCGGTGAAAAGGTCGATGCAGACCTTGCGACTGATGATGTCCGGCTGACCATGGGCGGCGAGCCGACATTCGTGTCGATGGATGATCTCGAATCCGCAGAATGGAATGTCGCGGCTGTCGGTCCGACCAAACGCGGCATTGCCGACGATCTCATTCGACGTCTGCGGACACAGTTTGCACCGGGTGGTTTGCTGCATTACGGGCAAGGCAAATGGTATCCCGGCGAGAGTCTGCCGCGCTGGGCGTTCGGGCTTTACTGGCGCAAGGACGGTGTGCCGATCTGGCGCAATCCCGATCTGATTGCGCCGATGGAGGGGCCCCGCGCTGCCAAAATCGAACAGGCTGAAAAGTTTGCAGCCAGTGTCGCGGAAAAGCTCGGCGTCGATGCCGCAAACGTGCTGCCCGCTTATGAAGATCAGGCACACTGGCTGCTGAAGGAAAACAGTCTTCCGGGCAATGTCGATCCAAGCGATTCAAAACTGGCCGATCCCGAGGAACGCTCGCGCATGGCGCAGGTGTTCCAGCAGGGACTGAATGTCCCTCGCGGCTTTGTGCTTCCGGTGCAACGATGGAATGCGAAAGCGGCCAGCCGGTGGCGCAGCGAAAAATGGAGTCTGCGGCGCGGAAACCTGTTTCTCATGCCGGGCGATTCACCGCTCGGGCTGCGATTGCCGATGAACTCCTTGCAGTGGATTCCGCCCGAAGATTACCCCTATCTCGTCGAGCAGGACCCGATGGAAGAGCGGGAGCCGCTTCCCGTGTTCGATGGCCGCCCGCCTTCACCCGAGCCGGCTGCGCAATCCGTATTCGATGACGGTGCGCAAATGGATGGGGCACCACGTCAGTTCATTCAGGAGCAGCAGGTCGGAAACGGCAAGGGAGGCGTCCGCACGGCGCTCTCCATCGAAATTCGCGACGGCATCCTGTGTGCATTTATGCCGCCGGTTGAAAAACTGGATGACTATCTCGAACTGATTGCGGTGGTCGAGGCGACTGCCGAAGACATGAAGCTTCAGGTTCATGTCGAAGGCTATGCGCCGCCATACGACCCGCGTGTCGAAGTCATCAAGGTAACGCCCGATCCCGGTGTGATCGAGATCAATATTCATCCGGCCAAGAACTGGCGCGAGATCGTGGATACGACCATTGGCCTTTACAAGGAGGCGGCGCATGTCCGACTTGGCGCGAATCGTTTCCTGATCGATGGCCGTCATACCGGCACCGGAGGCGGCAATCACGTTGTGGTCGGAGGCAGCACGCCTGCCGACTCGCCATTCTTGCGGCGACCCGATTTGCTGAAGAGCGTGGTGCTGTATTGGCAGCGGCATCCATCGCTGTCGTATCTGTTCTCGGGAATGTTCATCGGGCCGACCAGTCAGGCCCCGCGCATCGATGAAGCGCGGCATGACGCACTGTATGAGCTTGAGATCGCCATCGCGCAAATCCCGCCGAAAGGTCAGAAAGTCCCGTTGTGGCTGGTGGACCGCACATTCCGCCATTTGCTGGTGGATATCACCGGCAATACCCATCGCGCGGAAATCTGCATCGACAAGCTTTATTCGCCGGACAGTCCGACGGGACGTCTGGGTCTTGTCGAATTTCGTGCGCTGGAAATGCCGCCCGATGCGCGTATGAGTCTCGCTCAGCAGCTCATCATTCGCGCGTTGATCGCAAGGTTCTGGCGGGAGCCGCAAGAGGGACAGTTCGTCCGCTGGGGCACGACGCTGCATGACCGGTTCATGCTGCCGTATTTCCTCTGGCAGGATTTTCTGGATGTGCTCTCCGATCTGAAAGCGGCAGGCTACGATTTCGAGCCCGAATGGTTTGAGGCACAGCTTGAATTCCGCTTTCCGCTGTTCGGTCGCGTTGAGCATGGCGGCGTGACCTTGGAATTGCGTCAGGCGCTGGAGCCGTGGCATGTGCTCGGCGAGGAAAGCTCTGCCGGCGGCACGGTGCGCTATGTGGACTCGTCCGTTGAGCGTCTGCAGGTCAAGGTCAGTGGTTTCATTCCGGGACGTCATGTCGTGACCTGCAATGGCCGCCGCTTGCCATTGAGGGACACTGGCCGGTCCGGCGAAGCCGTGGCCGGTCTCCGGTTCAAGGCATGGCAGCCATCGTCGGGGCTGCATCCGACCATTCCGGTTCATGCTCCCCTGACATTCGACATCATCGATACCTGGAACGGACGCTCTTTGGGCGGCTGCGTCTATCATGTCGCCCACCCCGGCGGGCGCAGCTACGAGACCAAGCCGGTCAACAGCTATGAAGCCGAGGCGAGGCGGCGCGCCCGCTTTCAGGACCATGGTCACACCCCAGGCCCAATAACCGTCCCACCCGAGGAAAGAACCCTTGAGTTTCCCCTGACTCTGGACCTGCGGACACCGGTAACGCATTGAGGCCGCCGCCATTATCGGCGAAGTTACCGCAAGCAGCAGAAGGCGAGTCGGGATGGCGGAAACGGGTAACGGAGCGACCGGGTCGCGGCAGGCGCAGCAGGACCTTTTGGACTGCACGCGCGGCTATACACCGCTGCCCGGCATTCCGGACGAATTTCTCGATGCCAGGGGGCAGCCGCGCGAGGTCTGGGCGCGTTTCTTCGATGCCTTCTCGACGCTGGCGCCGGGAGAGATCGAGCGCCGCTTCGCATCCGCCGATCAGCATATGCGCGAGGCGGGTGTGACCTATCGGAAGCCGGGGGACGCGGCGGAGCGGATGTGGCCGCTCAGCCATCTTCCGCTGCTGATCGATGAAGCCGAATGGAAACAGATTTCCGACGGCGTCGCACAGCGCGCTGAACTGTTCGAACTGATCTTGCGTGATCTGTACGGCGAAGGCCGTCTGATCGCGGATGGTGCGCTGCCTGCGGCGGCGATCGCGGGAAGCACCGAATATCTGCGCTCGGTCTGCGGGGTGTCGCCGCCCGGCGGCCGCTATCTCAATCTCTATGCAGCAGATATCGGCCGTGGTCCCGACGGCCGCTGGTGGGTTCTGTCCGATCGCACACAGGCGCCGTCCGGCGCTGGCTATGCACTCGAAAATCGGCTGGTGCTGTCGCGCGCGCTGACGAACCTCTACACCTCGATGAATGTCGAGCGTGTCGCGCCATTCTTCGAAGCTTTCCGCGACAGTTTGCGCGGGATTGCGGATCGCGATGAACCCCGGATTGGCCTGCTGACACCGGGCAGCGCGAGCGACACTTATTTCGAACACGCGACTTTGGCGCGTTATCTCGGCTTCCTGCTGGTGGAGGGCGATGACCTTGCTGTGAGCGAGGATCGGCTCCATGTCCGTACTGTCGCAGGACTCAAGCGGCTCGATGTGTTGCTGCGACGCGTGGACTCCAATTCGCTCGATCCGCTCGAGCTCGATGCGCGATCGATGCTTG
This sequence comes from uncultured Afipia sp., assembly GCA_964594185.1. Classification (GTDB taxonomy): domain Bacteria; phylum Pseudomonadota; class Alphaproteobacteria; order Rhizobiales; family Xanthobacteraceae; genus Afipia. Next base: position 7,306 of record CAZQMD010000070.1, read on the forward strand.
GCGTGCCGGGCCTGATCGATGTCGTCAGAAAGGGCGGAGTCGCGGTCGCTAACATGCCCGGGTCCGGTGTGATGGAAGCGCGCACGCTGCTCGGATTTCTGCCGAGCCTGAGCCGACGGTTCTTCGGCGAAGATCTGAAGATGCCGCACATCGCGACATGGTGGTGCGGGCAGAAATCCGCCCGCGAGGAAGTGCTGTCGCGTCTCGACGATATGGCGATCGAAGGAGCTTATGGCCAGTCCGTGCCGGGTTTCCCCGGACGCGGACCGGTCATCGGCGGTTCGCTCTCGAAGGATCAGCGGGCGCAACTGGTCGATGCCATCGCCAAGCGCGGCATCGATTATGTCGGGCAGGAGATGGTGCGTCTCTCCACAACGCCGGTGTGGGATAACGGACATATTTCTCCGCGTCCGTTCGTGCTTCGGGTATTCGCAGCGGCGACGCCGGACGGCTGGACCATCCTGCCCGGTGGGTTCTGCCGGATTGCCGATCAGCCTGATGCACGCGCCGTCTCCATGGGAGAGGGCACGCGCGCCGCCGACGTCTGGGTCGTTTCGGAGAAAGAAGTCGCCACCTCGACATTGCTGCCGCCGATCGACTCTGTCCGGATCAAGCGGATTGCCGGCTGGGTACCGAGCCGCGCGGCGGACAACCTGTTCTGGCTTGGCCGTTATCTCGAACGCGCAGAAGCCACGTTACGGCTGGTGCGTGCACTCGGCGGCGCGCTGCGCGAGCCGGGCAAGGGACCTTCGCCGATGCAACCGGTGATCGAGCGCATTCAACGCCTGTTGGTTGCATGGGGGGCGACTACGCCGTCGGCGCGCGCGAAACTCGCGACAACGGCCGCGCAATCGTTGCAGGCGAGCGACAAGTTCGGTTCCGCGTTGTCGCTGCTGCGCTCTGCAGAGCGCACAGCGCGAACGTTGCGGGAGCGCCTGTCACCTGACGCCTGGCATGTCATCACTGAAATGGTGGAACGCCTGTCGAAGAAGGCCGACGATGACGAAGCGTTGCTGGAAGCGGCGGAGTGGACCCTGCAATCGCTGGCGACGTTCGCAGGCCTCGCGCAGGAAAACATGAATCGCGCTGCGGGATGGCGGTTCCTCGAAATGGGCCGCCGCGTCGAGCGCGCGATCAATACGGCGCGTTTCGCGCGCCAGTTTGCCTATGATAACGCGACCGGCGAGGATCTCGATCTGCTGCTGACCTTGGTCGATTGTCAGATCACCTATCGCTCGCGTTACCTCGTCGGTCCGTTGCTGGCGCCGGTTCGCGATCTTGTTGTTCTGGACCCTTACAATCCGCGCTCTGTTGCATTCCAGATCGCGGCCCTCAACGATCACATCGCCAGCCTTGCGAATATGCGGGAAGGCGGGTTGATCGATCCGCCGCATCGGCTGGCTGTGACTCTTCAAGCCAGCATGACGGCAGGAGAAGCGGAGGCCTTCGATACCAAGGCGCTGTTCTCGCTTGAACAGAACCTTCTCAATCTGGCGGATGCGATCGGTTCGCATTACTTCCCGCACGGCAGCAGCGCGTTGCGGCCGGAGAAGTTGACGGGGTTCGCGTGATCTACGATATCCGTCATGTCACCACGTATTCCTATGAAAGCCCGGTCAGCTTTGCGCGGTGTTCGCTCAGACTTGAGCCGAAGAGCGGCGACGGTCAGCAACTGATCTCTCACAAGGTCGAGATCAAGCCGCTTCCCATCGAGCGGACAGCAAGGACAGATTTTTTCGGCATCCGGACCGAAAGCATTGTGATCGAGGCAGCGCATCGTGTGTTATGGACCGATGCGCGATCACGCGTGGATGTCCCAGGCCCGGTGCCCCCGCGCGACATGGCTTCGCCGCCATGGGAGCAGGTGCGGGAGGCTGCTTTCGCGTCGAACGGTCTCGCCGCGAGCTTTCCGGTCGGGTATCTGTTCGCGAGCCCGCTTGTTCCTATCCAGCCGCAGATCACCGACTATGCTGGGATGAGTTTCTCGGAAGGTCGCGGGATTTTCGTTTCAGCCGTGGACCTGATGCAGAGGATCAACCGCGACTTTGTCTATGACACAAAGGCAACCGAGATTTCGACGCCGCTGCGCGATGTTTTCGCGAAGCGGCGCGGTGTGTGCCAGGATTTTGCGCACGTCATGATCTCGGGCCTGCGTGGTCTTGGGCTACCGGCGGCCTATGTCAGCGGATATTTGCGGACCACGCCGCCGCCGGGGCGACCGCGGCTTCAGGGCGCGGATGCGACCCATGCGTGGGTGTCGGTCTGGTGCGGGGCGGAGTTGGGCTGGCTGGGATTCGATCCGACCAATGATCTAGTGATTGGCAACGATCACGTCGTGCTGGCTGTCGGCCGTGATTACACCGACGTGTCGCCTGTCGATGGCGTGATCGTCGGCTCGCGCAAGCAAAAGCTAGCGGTGGCTGTGGATGTAATCCCGGCGGAATAGCAGACGCTTAGCTTTTGTGGCTGCCGTCGGCGCAAAACGATGCGCGGATGTTGCAATCCGATGGACTCCGGCCTTCCTTGCGGCAACGCGCCGAGGCGGCATCGATGGCCTGACCGAGGGTCGCGCCTTCGGCAGTGTACGCGCCCCAGTACCGTGTCCGGCGAATGCGCGTGGTGTAGAATGCCATCGCGCCGCATTTTGTTGTTGAAGAGATTTTACAGCCGCGCCCGCCGTTGTTTACGCAGAGGGTGAGGGCGCGCGCTTCAGCCTCATCTCGCGTCGTTTTTTGCCAGACGGCGCCCCATGCGCCACGCGCGGCAAAGCCGATAGCAGCCCACTGTTCGGCGGGCGGCGACGGAGTCTTGGGCTTGAGCGATTCCAGTCGAATTCTGGCGAGGGATGCAAAGGTCCCGTTCGGAAACTTGTCGAGATACGCGGTGATCTCCGCAGGATTGCGTGAATCTTTCACCGAATTCCAGAAGGTGATTTCGGCACTCGTGTCCGTCTGTGCGATGCCGGGTGCAGTGAATGCGAACAACGCAGTCACAAGCGCCAGCACAAAACAGACCTCGCGTCGCATCTCTCCCAGCCCCGTTTCGAGTTTGGCGCAGACTAAGAGCCGATTTATGCCTTGTCGAGCGGGCGAGATCGCGTTCCTGCGGATAACCCTTTCGCGTTATTTGTTTTTTATATGGGTGTGTGGAAATAGACCCTGGTTCAGGATTTCGACCGCTTGGCCTTTTTTGCTGTCTTAGTCTTCCGGGATTTTGTTGCGCGGGATTTTTTCGCCGACTTTTTCGAGGGCACTTTCTTCCCTTCTTTGCGCGCCTCCGAAAGACCAATAGCGATCGCCTGCTTCCGGCTCTTCACCGTCTTGCCGGAGCCTCCGCTTTTCAACGTGCCTTTTTTCCGCTTGTGCATTGCACGCTCGACCTTCTTCGCCGCGCCTTTCGAGTATTTCCGCGCCATTGTCGTCTCCGCAATTAATGATACCGCCGGAATAATCGCCTTCAACGGCGATAGGTTCCGGTTTTGCGCAGCAGCGGTGAGGCGGTCGCGGCGAGAGTTAGGAGCCGTTAGCCGCAGTCACGATCCAGATCGAGCCGCCAAGCGGCACCGTTTCGCCCTTTCGGTGCGCGGCAAGTGCCGTTCTGATCGATTGCGTTGCAGCCGCGACTTTATCCGCTGGCTGGTTTTCCAGCGCCCGGCTGGCGGGACCGATAGCGAGGACCGTCTCGATCGCCGCTTCAAGCCCGCGGCCGGTGGCGATGTCGAGTAAGAGGTCGACACGCTCCAGTCTGACATCGGTGAAACCGGCTTCGTCCAGAATGCGGCGGACGCGCTCTTCGTTCGCGAACGAGAAGGGACCCGGATCGTCCGGCTTCATTTCAGGAAGTTTCGGCACATGCTTGTAGGCTTCCTGCAGGCCGAGCATCATCCAGGGATTGTCGCGCGGCGTGCGCCAGCACGCGAAGACAAGGCGGCCGTCCGGTCGCAAAGCCTTGCGCATGTTTGTAAAGGAATCCGATGGCTGCGCAAAGAACATCACGCCGAAGCGGGAGAACAGGATATCCGCGCTCGCGGGCTTGAATGGATAGACGGTCGCATCGGCCAGCACGAACTCAACGGGCGCGCCCGATGGCGCAAGCTCTCTTGCCCGGCCGAGCATCGGTTCGGAAATATCTATACCGGTGACGCGCCCCGAAGGACCGGTCTTGTGCAAAAGATCGAAGGAGGTCGCTCCGCAACCGCAGCCGACATCGATCACGGCTTCGCCGGCCTTTATGGCCGCACGATCGATCAGCACCTCGGAGACGGGGCTAAGGACGATGTCCTGAAGTTGTTGCCGGTCCGTCCAGTGTTTGCCGCCGGGGCCGTTCCAGTAGGCAATCTGATCTGCATTGCGGGCATCGACGGCAGGCTGGGTCATGGGACTCTCCAATCATGCCGATTGTTCTAAGGCAGTGCGGCTTCCCTGAATAGGGAAGCCTGCTATGCATCATCGACGTGTGGAGAGTTTCGCTTCCGCTTTCGAAGCTATAGCCGCTCAGCCACCCTTAAACAGGATTTTACCCGTGCCTTTGGCGGCATGAGAGATCGCTGCTGTCGACTGGTCGAGCGGGTAGGTTGCTTCCACTGGCGTGAAGATCGTTCCATCCGCGATCCAGCCCGCCATTTGTTTTTGAATCTCAAGAACACGTTCCGGCGGATTCCTGACGAACCAATTCATCAGCCAGAACCCCTTGAGCGTCAGATCGCGAAAGATGTTTGGCGCAGTGAAGAACGGGCCGGGGCCGCCGCTCATCACACCATACGCGACCAGCGTGCCGCCATTGGCCAGACAATCGTTCAACGCCATCAGGCCAGCGCCGCCGACGCTGTCGAGCGCGAGCTTGATCTTGGCTTTGCCGGTTGCTTCCGCAACGCGTTTGGCCAGATCCGGACCTTCGACCAGCACCACATCGGCGCCAAGCGTCTTCAACTCGTCAATCAATTCGGGGCGGCGCACGACACTGACGGTGTGAATACCCAATTTCTTGGCGATGGCAATGACAGCGCGTCCTACAGCTGAGTTTCCAGCGCTCTGGATGACCCAGTCGCCAGGCTTCAGGGCGACATATTCCGTCAGCATCAGATAAGCCGTCGGCGGATTGACCATCAGCATCGAAAGTTGTTGTGGGTCCGCATTCGCCGGCAGTGCAAACAGGCCGTCGGCCTTCACTTTGCTGCGGGTGAGCCATGTCGACGTGCCGCGCGGAAACAGGACACGGTCGCCTTCCTTGAGGCCTGTCACGTCAGAACCGATCTTGGCCACGCGCGCAAGGCCTTCCGCGCCGACGGGTGCAGGCAGCTTGGGCTTTACGCCGTAAAGTCCGCGCATCAGCACAAGATCGGATGGATTTATCGGCGAGAACTCCAAGTCGATGACGACTTCGCCCGCTCCGGGAGCACCGGGATCGGGAAGGGCAATGGTTTCCACGACTTCCCATGGTTTTCCAAACGAATTGATCTGAACGCTATGCATAGTGCTCTCCTAAAATCGCCGCTTTGCGGCTGGATGCGAAATGTTATAATTAGTTCGGTATTGCAACTAGTATGATTTAGCAACTAAATGAAGGAAATGACTGCTATGCGGGAGCCTTCTTTCGCCCGGTTGAATTGTTCGATCGCTCGTGCGCTTGCGTCGCTGGGCGACTCCTGGTCGTTCCTGATCCTGCGGGATGCGTTGGGCGGCGTCCGTTCGTTCGAAGGATTCATGCGCAGTCTTGGCATTGCACGAAATATTTTGACCGATCGATTGCGGCGTCTCGTCGAAGAAGGAATGCTGGCGCAGATCGATGTCGGCAAGCGCGGAACGCGATTTGAGTATGTTCCGACGCAGAAAGCCCAAGAATTTCAGACACCCCTGATGGCGATCATGCAATGGGGCGACCGGTGGGTTTCCGGACCGGGCAATGAGCCGGCGATTGGTGTTGATCGCAAAAGCGGCGCGACTGTCGAACAGATGGCCGTGCGTAGCAGCTTGGGCAGAACGCTCTCGCCGGATGAACTGATGTTCAAGCCGGGACGCGGCGCGACCAAGGCGACACGCGATTATCTGCTCGCCAAGAACAAGCACGACGCCTCAAGCAAAGCCTGATTGCGATTCCTCGCTTTACCAGGCGCGGAACAGAACGCTCGCATTGACGCCGCCGAAGCCGAAACCGTTCGACAGGACGTGTTCGATCGCCATTGGACGCGCAGCGCCGCGTACGAGATCGATGCCTTCTGCGGCTGCATCCGGATGATCGAGATTAAGCGTTGCCGGTGCGATCTGGTCGCGCAAAGCAAGTACGGAGAAGATCGCCTCCAGACCGCCCGCTGCACCGAGCAGATGACCGGTCGCCGATTTCGTGGAACTGACTGCGACCTTGCCCTCGGTGCCGAACACAGCCTTGATCGCCGCCAGCTCGCCATTGTCGCCGACAGGCGTTGAGGTCGCGTGTGCGTTGAGATGCTGCACCTCGATCGGGGAGATGCCGGCCTGGCGCAGCGCAATCTCGATGGCGCGGCGCGCACCGTCGCCGTCCTCGGGTCCGGCGGTCATGTGGTAAGCGTCCGACGTCGTGCCATAGCCGACCAATTCGGCAATCGGCGTCGCGCCACGGCTCAGCGCATGGTCGAGGGTCTCGATGACCACGATACCTGCGCCTTCACCCATCACAAATCCATCGCGATCACGATCGAACGGACGGGATGCGCGCTGCGGCTGATCGTTGAAATTGGTCGAAAGCGCGCGGGCGGCGGCAAATCCGCCGAGACTGACGCGATCGATGCAGGCTTCGGCGCCGCCAGCGATGGCAATATCCGCTTCGCCAGCAAGCAGGAGGCGGGCGGCATCGCCGATGGCCTGTACACCGGCCGCGCATGCGGTGACGGGAGCACCGAGCGGGCCTTTGAACCCATGGCGGATCGCGACCTGTCCGGCTGCGAGGTTGACAAGAAATGCAGGCACCGTGAACGGCGAAAGCCGGCGCACGCCACGCTCATCCGCGGTACGGACCGCATCGACAATGGCAGGAAAGCCGCCGACGCCGGAGCCGATGATGGTGGCTGTACGTTCGCGTGAACGCGTGTCCTGGGGCGCCCAGCCGCCCTGCGTCACCCCTTCGCCCGCCGCCATCATGGCGAACTGAATGAAGCGATCCATTTTCTTCTGATCTTTTTTCGCGACAGCGCGATCCGGATCGAATCCGGCCTCCGGATCGTCAACGACATCCGGCACGATGCCGCATGCCTTGACGGGAAGGTCGGCTGCGACATTGTCCGACAGTGCGCGAATTCCGGATTGCCCGGCAATCAGGCGCGACCAGTTGTTCTCGACACCGCAGCCGAGCGGCGAGACGGCTCCCATTCCGGTGACGACAATGCGTCGTATGGCGCTGCTTCGTTTCACGATCTCACCACAAGGTTGCACAGGTGATCATGCAGCCCGCCTGTCGGGATGCAGCTTTACGTCACCGGCGAAAAGCTGCCGGTGCATTGCAAGTTGGCGCGGAGCTTATCAGTTCAGCTTGCGCTCAATGGCGATGGCAGTTGCTTCGCCGCCGCCGATGCACAGCGAGGCGATGCCACGCTGGACGTTGTTGTTTTCCATTGCGTGCAGCAGCGTGACGATCAGCCGCGCGCCCGTTGCACCGATCGGATGGCCGAGGGCGCATGCGCCGCCGTTGACGTTGAGCTTGTCGCGCGGAATGCCGAGATCCTTGGCCGCGGCCATGGGAACGACTGCGAAGGCTTCATTGATCTCGAACAGATCGACGTCGCTGACTTTCCAGCCCACCTTGTCCAGCAGCTTGCGGATTGCCGGAATGGGGGCGGTGGTGAACCAGTCGGGCGCCTGACTGTGGGTCGAGTGACCCTTGATTTCGGCTAGGATCGGCAGACCCTCGCGTTCCGCGATCGAGCGGCGTGTCAGAACCAGCGCGGCCGCGCCGTCGGCATTCGCGGAGGAAGCGGCCGGAGTGATGGTGCCGTTGGGACGGAACGCAGGCTTCAGGTTCGGAATCTTGGCCGGATCGACCTTCAGCGGATGCTCGTCATTCTCGACAACGCGGACACCGGCCTTTTCCTTGACCGAGATCGGCGCGATTTCCTTTTTGAACGCGCCGCTTTCGACGGCTTTGCGGGCGCGCGTCAGCGTTTCGACGGCGTAGTCGTCCTGATCCTTGCGGCTGAACTGATAGGCTTCAGCAGCGGCTTCGCCGAAATCGCCCATCGAGCGGCCGGTCTCGTAGGCATCTTCAAGACCGTCCATCATCATGTGGTCGATGATGCGGTCGTGGCCGACACGATAACCGCCGCGTGCCTTCTGGAGCAGGTAAGGCGCGTTGGTCATGCTCTCCATGCCGCCGGAGACGACGATGTTGGCCGAGCCTGCATGAATGAGGTCATGGGCCAGCATCGTGGCCTTCATGCCCGAGCCGCACACCTTGTTGATGGTGGTGGCGCCGGTGGCGTCCGGCAGTTTCGCGCCGCGCGCGGCCTGGCGGGCAGGGGCCTGACCCTGACCTGCGGGAAGAACGCAGCCCATCAGGACTTCGTCGATCTGTTCCGGGGCCAGCTTTGCGCGCTCAAGCGCGGCACCGATGGCATGGGAACCGAGGTTATGTCCGCTGAAGGACGACAGGTCGCCTTGGAAACGGCCGAGAGGAGTGCGAACTGCGGAAACGATGACAACGGGATCGGACGTGGACATGCAATTGCTCTCCTGGCGCGTGTCGCGCCTGACCATGTTAGATGACATGCATCATATGAACGGATGCGCAAAATGCAATCCGCATCCGTGACAATAAAAGCATGAATCGAGTCCGGACAAGCCGTTGAATGTTTAAAACATTCTCTGGCATGCCAAAACTCGCATGAATTATTTTCGTGTGTCGGATGAGTTATTTTCGTCTGTCGAGGAATGCCTGCATGTGGCGCTGGGGTTCGCCGGTCAGGAAAGACTGGCCGAACACGCCGACGCTGAGATTGATCGATTCCGTTAGCGGAAGCTCCTCCCATTCGCGCAAGAGCGCTTTCTGGCTTCGCATCGCTGCGGGACCGCACTCGGCAATCGCAGAAGCCGCTGTTGCGATGGCCTGATCGAGTTCGTTTTCGGCGACCACTTCATCGACCAGTCCCCAGTTGAGGGCAGTCGGTGCGTCAATGGTTGCGGCGGTCAGGATCAGCCAGCGCGCCCGGCCCCAGCCAATCAATCGCGGCAACAGGGCGGCGTGAATCACCGAGGGGATTCCGACCTTGACTTCGGGCATTGCGAATTTCGCATCCGCCGATGCGATCCGCAGATCGCAGGCAGCAGCGAATTCCAGTCCGCCGCCGAGACACCAGCCGCGCAGCCGCGCGATCACCGGTGCAGGAAACTGCCGAACCGCTTCGCAGAGGTCGCGCAGTCCGGTGATGAACTTTTCCGCCGAAGCCTGATCGAGCGTCGCCATCTCCTTGATGTCCGCGCCGCCGATCATGCTCTTCTCGCCCGAGCCCCTGATAATCAGGACGCGCAGGTCGGGATCTTTCCCGAGCTGTTCCAGTCCCTCGCGGACGCCATTGATGACCGCCGAGTTCATGATGTTAAGCGGGCCGGCATTTGTGATGGTCAATTGTGCAATGCCGTTGTCGCCGCGCGTGACATGGCAATAGTCGTTGATTGTTTGCATTTTTTGTAAAGCCTGACGGTTGCGTGGAATGGCGGGAAGCCACGATGGTGCGCGATCCTCTATCGGCCGTCAAATCCGTGCATGGCAGCCATTTTTGCGCGAAAACACGCATTTATATGGGCGAACTGTGTTATTATATGATCCGGGACATTTGATGAGGTCGCGATGCGTTACTCCAAGGACCACAAGGCGGAAACCCACGAGCGGATCGTGAAGAATGCGTCGGTGCGTCTGCGCGAGCGTGGCGCAGCGAGTCTTGGTGTTGCGGAGCTGATGAAGGAGGCGGGGCTGACCCATGGCGGGTTCTATGCCCACTTTCCGTCGCGCGATGCCCTGATCAGCGAGGCATTCGCCCATGCCATGCAGCAGGCGACTGGACGGTGGCGGAAACGGGCCGAGCAGGCACCGGACGGCAAACGTCTTGCGTCCATCGTGAACGGCTATCTGTCGACCGAACATCGGGACGACGCCGGGAACGGCTGTGCGTTGCCCTCGCTCGGCGTCGAGGCGTCGCGTGCCAATCCGAAGATACGAAAGGCTTTCACAACCAAGCTTGAGGATATGATCGGCGTGCTCGCGGAGCAGTTTCCGGATCTGTCGCCGAAGGCTGCGCGCCGTGAAGCTATCGCGGCCGTCTCGACGATGATGGGCGCAATGATTCTGGCCCGAACTGCGGGAACGGGCGAGTTCTCCGATGAAATCCTGAGCGCTGGCCGCCAGGCGGCCCTGCGGGCCGAGAGCGCGGCAAAACCACGCACGAAGACGAAGAAGCCAGCGCCGAAGACCGAGGCCTGAAATACCCGGAATGCCTCTTTGCATTGCACGCTACCGTGCTGTGCGCAGAACCCGGTTCCTCATCCGGTTATGGCGGTGCTAGAACCTCCGAAACATTCGCTTTGGAGGATACGCATGCGCACGATCGGTCATTTTATTGGCGGCAAGGAAGTCAAGGGCACGTCGGGCCGTTTCGCAGACGTATTCGAGCCGATGACAGGCGAGGTTCAGGCCAAGGTTGCGCTGGCCTCCAAGGCCGAAACGCGGGCCGCCGTTGAGAACGCTGCAGCCGCGCAGGTGGGGTGGTCGAATACCAATCCGCAGCGCCGCGCCCGCGTGATGATGAAATTCCTGGAATTGGTGCAGCGCGATTACGACAAGCTGGCCGATCTTCTGGCACGGGAACACGGCAAGACGGTTCCCGACGCCAAGGGCGACATCCAGCGCGGCCTCGAGGTTGTTGAATTCGCCTGCGGCATTCCGCACCTGATGAAGGGCGAATACACCGAAGGCGCAGGCCCCGGCATCGACATCTACTCGATGCGCCAGCCGCTTGGAGTGGTCGCCGGTATTACGCCGTTCAACTTTCCCGCCATGATCCCGATGTGGAAGTTCGCTCCCGCCATTGCCTGCGGTAACGCGTTCGTCCTCAAGCCGTCGGAGCGTGACCCAGGCGTGCCGATGGCGCTGGCAGCGCTGATGATCGAGGCCGGTCTTCCGGCCGGCGTTCTGAACGTCGTCAACGGCGACAAGGAAGCCGTGGACGCGATTCTCGACGATCCGGATATCCGCGCCGTGGGCTTCGTCGGCTCGTCGCCGATCGCTCAGTACATTTACGAGCGCGCTGCTGCCAGCAACAAGCGCGCGCAGTGCTTCGGTGGTGCAAAGAACCATGCCATCATCATGCCGGATGCCGACATGGACCAGACCGTCGATGCGCTGATCGGCGCTGGCTACGGTTCGGCGGGCGAACGCTGCATGGCGATCTCGGTCGCTGTGCCGGTGGGCAAGACCACGGCCGATCGCCTGATGGAAAAGCTTATTCCGCGCGTCGAAAGCTTGAAGATCGGCCCCTCGACCGACCCGAGCGCGGACTTCGGCCCGCTGGTGACCAAGGCGGCGCTGGAGCGCGTGAAGGACTACGTCGAGATCGGCGTCAAGGAAGGTGCGACACTCGCGGTCGATGGCCGTGGCTTCAAGATGCAGGGCTACGAGAAAGGCTTCTACATGGGTGGCTGTCTGTTCGACAACGTCACCAAGGACATGCGCATCTACAAGGAAGAGATCTTCGGCCCTGTTCTGTCGGTGGTACGCGCACACGACTACAACGAAGCTCTGGCGCTGCCGTCCGATCATGACTACGGCAACGGCGTTGCGATTTTCACCCGTGACGGCGACGCGGCTCGCGATTTCGCAGCCAAGGTCAATGTCGGCATGGTCGGAGTCAACGTGCCAATCCCGGTGCCGATTGCGTATTACACCTTCGGCGGCTGGAAGAAGTCCGGCTTCGGCGATCTCAACCAGCACGGCCCGGATTCGATCCGCTTCTACACCAAGACC
>CAZQMD010000071.1:0-19242 GCA_964594185.1 uncultured Afipia sp.
CTCCCTTGCCGCTGCGCCCGAATGGGGAACCCAAGGCCAAGCTGATCCAGCCGGCAGGCAAGCGCAAGGCGCCGCCGCAGGAGGCCTGCAAGCTGATCGGCAATTTCGTGCAGGCCGAAGCCAAGATGATCAAGTTCGTTGAAGCCAATGCGCAGAAGTGCGGCATTCCCGCCCAGGTTGGCGACCAGATGAAGAAGGGCCACGCCAATACGTCCCAGCTGCAGCAGCGGGTATGTGCGGCAGCCGCACAGCAACAGGCCGGACTGGCAGGCCCGAGCCTCAGCGAAGCGCTCGGTTCCGCGACCCTGCCCGAGGCCAAGCCTCTCAAGCGCGGCGGCAGCACCTTCGATACGCTGAACGGTAACGTGCTGACCCGCTAAGCAGAGCAATCCAGACAAAGAGGGTTGCGATGAGCAACGCCGCAGCCCCCGTCGCCGACTCGACCGCCAACTGGGTCGATACCCATGCGCCGGTCTGGATGCGGCCCTATCTGCGGTTGTCACGCTTCGACCGGCCGATCGGCTGGTGGCTGCTGCTGATGCCATGCTGGTGGTCGGCTGCGCTGGCAGCGGGTATCGCGCACGATCTTCGCGGCCTGCCGCAGACGATCGTGCTGTTCCTGATCGGCGCGATGGTGATGCGCGGTGCGGGCTGCACCTGGAACGACATCACCGACCGCAAGCTCGATGCAAAAGTCGAGCGCACGCGGTCCCGGCCGATTCCTGCGGGGCAGGTGAGCGTTACGCAGGCGGCGGCCTTTCTTGTGCTGCAGGCGCTGGTCGGGCTTGCGGTGCTGCTGCAGTTCAACAGCTTCGCGATCATGACCGGCATCGCCTCGCTCGTCATTGTCGCGGTCTATCCCTTCATGAAGCGCATCACCTACTGGCCGCAGGTCACGCTCGGTCTTGCGTTCTCATGGGGCGCACTGATGGGCTTTGCGGTGATCCTCGGGCGGATCGATGCAACGGCGCTGGTGCTTTACGCCGGATCGATCGCGTGGGTGATCGCGTATGACACGATTTACGCGCATCAGGACACCGAAGACGACATCATGGTCGGAATCAAATCGACCGCGCTATTGTTCGGCGCGCGCACGCAACTGGCGCTGACGATTTTCTACAGTCTGGCGGTGGTGCTGATCGGCATCGCGCTGTGGCTCGGCGGATCAGGCTGGTTTGCGTGGATCGGCCTTGCGGCCTTCGCCGCGCATCTGGTCTGGCAGGTGCGGACGATCCGGATCGATGATTCCGCATTGTGCTTGCGGTTATTCAAGTCGAACCGCAATGCAGGCCTGATGCTGTTTGCCGGCCTGTTGGTAGATGCGGTGCTGCGTTCTTACTGAGGTTGCATTTGCCGTTCGCGGCAGATGTCGCTCCGGAATCGTCATTGCGAGCGAAGGGAAGCAATCCACTCTTGAGAGAAGAGAAGGTTGGATTGCTTCGTCGCTGGCGCTCCTCGCAATGACGGAGCTTTGAATTCAATGCCGTGCGATGATCTCGCGCTCACCGCGATAAACTGAATGTTCTGCCGCGGCACGTCCGGCCTTGCGGCGGACAAGAAATTTCGGTCGGCGATCCTTGATGATGTTGCGGCGGCGGCGGCGTGGTGCCGGTTCGCGGGCCGCATCGGTTTCATCCTCGATCTGCGGCAGGGCAAACAGGTCGCCCCACATCTGCCAGGCGAGGTCGAGCTGAAGTTCGTCGGCGGTTACAAGCAGCGGCACCGACAGTGACGGATCGCTGTGCACCAGAACCAGCGCGCGTCCGTCGTTGGTTTCGCGGCAGGCGATGCCGAGAAAGTCGCGCACCCGCACATTGATCGCCATGCGAATGCCGCCAATGGCACGGCGCACGGTGACACGCTCGCGATGAACTTCGATATGCCTGATGCCGCCATCGGCGCGGCCATCGCGCGCCTCAAAGCTGACAGGCAGGGAATGGGGGTCGAGCTGCAACATGCAGCTCGACCCGGCGGGTTGCACCCCACCGACTCCGAATTGACGCCTCACGGTCTTATCTCCCACGCCGGAATTATGTTCCCGGTCGATGGGAGGAGCATGCCAGCGCGACGTCCGAATCCGCTTAAGAAGGCTGGTTAATCGTCTCTCTCTGCTATTGCTTCAGTTCTCATGATTGACGAGAGGTTGGCGCGGATGATTGACGAGATATTGCTGGCTGCACCGAAATATCTGCCCTGCAGGCCCCGAAAATGCTTGAAGTCCGCGTAAAACAGGCACATCTCATGATGTGTCGCATTCGACTCCAAGTTTCTTGAATTCAAGCCTTCCAAATCAAGCCTCGGGAATTTGTTTGTGAACTCTTCACCAAACGCATCATTGTCGCCGTCGCCGAAATCAACAACATCCGGATTGTTCGACCAGACCGCGCTGAGTGAACTCGCGCATCGCCTGGTCGAAGCGGCAAAACGTGCCGGCGCGGATGCCGCCGATGCCATTGCAGTGCGCGGCGTGTCGCAGGGTGTCGAGATCCGCGAAGGCAAGGTCGAGGAATCGGAGCGTTCCGAAGGCGACGATGTTGGCTTGCGTGTGTTTGTCGGAAAGCGGCAGGCCGTGGTGTCGACGAGTGACATCGGGGGCGATGTCGCGAAGCTCGCCGAGCGTGCGGTCGCGATGGCGAAGGTCGCGCCCGACGATGAATATGTCGGTCTTGCCGATCCGGCACTGTTGGCCAAACAGTTTCCCGATCTCGATCTGCTCGATCCGCAGATGCCGTCTGTCGCTGAGCTTGAGCGCCGTGCGCTGGAAGCAGAAGCCGCAGCGCTCGCGGTCAAGGGCGTGTCGAAGTCCGGCGGCGCGTCGGCCTCGTCCGGCATCGGTGGCATGGTGCTCGTGACATCGACCGGTTTTCACGGATCGTATCTGCGCTCGAGCCAGGGCTTGTCGGCGGTCGCCATCGCAGGCGAAGGCACTGGCATGGAGCGCGATTACGATTTCACCTCTGCAATCCATGGCTCCGATCTTGAATCGGCTTCGAATGTCGGCCGGAGCGCGGGCGAGCGCACCGTGGCGCGGCTCAACCCGCGCAAGGTCGCAACCTGCAAGGCGCCGGTTGTGTTCGATCCGCGTGTGTCCAACTCGCTGGTCGGCCATTTGATTGGTGCGGTCAACGGCGCGTCGATCGCACGCAAGACCAGCTTCCTGAAAGATCGTCTCGGCCAGCAGTTGTTCGACAAGAATATCCGCATCATCGACGATCCGTTGCGGGTGCGCGGGATGCGTTCGCAGGCCTTCGATTCCGATGGCGTCGCCACGAAAAAGCTCGCGATCATCGACGAAGGTGTGCTGACCACATGGCTGCTCGATACTGCGACAGCGCGCGAGCTTGCCATGAGCACGACCGGACATGCCCATCGCGGCGTGTCGTCGTCGCCGTCGCCAGGCCCGTACAATCTCCATCTTGAAGCCGGTCAGATTTCGCCCGAAGACCTGATCTCCGACATCAAGGAAGGGTTTTATGTCACCGACCTGATCGGTTCCGGTGTCAACGGCGTGACCGGCGATTACAGCCGCGGCGCGGCGGGATTCTGGATCGAGAACGGCAAGCTGACCTATGCGGTCAGCGAGGTGACCATCGCGGGGCATTTGCTGGAGATTTTCAAGTCGATGGTTCCGGCCAACGATCTGACGTTCAAGTACGGTGTCAACGCGCCGACTGTCCGCATCGGGGAATTGACGATTGCCGGCCGCTGATTTCGATATCGGCGGCGCGCACCTGACACGCGACGCAGCTCTGCTTGAAGATGTGGTGCGCGAAGCCGGCGCGCTGGCGCTCGGGTTGTTTCGCACGGAGCTGAAGTCCTGGATCAAGGGCAAGTCCTCGCCGGTCTCGGAAGCCGACATTGCAGTCAATAATCTGGTCGAGACGCGTCTGCGTGCGGCGACGCCTGATTATGGATGGCTGTCGGAGGAAAGCGCCGACGATTCGGCGCGGCTCGGCAAATCACTGACATGGATCGTCGATCCGATTGACGGTACCCGGGCCTATCTGGAGCGGCGGGACGACTGGTCGGTTTCGATTGCGCTGGTCGCGAATGGTTCGCCGGTTCTGGGTGCGGTTTTTGCGCCGGCCAGCGACGAGTTCTTTTTCGCAACGCGTGGACGAGGGACCCGGCTCAACGGCGCACCGATTACCGCTGCGCCGGGCGAGGCGATACATTTTCCAAAAATCGCCGGGCCGAAGCCGCTGGTCGAGCGTCTTGGCGGCATGAAGGAGGGCGAAAGCCTCTATCCGCGGATCGGATCATTGGCGCTGCGGCTGGTCAAAGTCGCGGAAGGGCGGCTCGATGCCGCATTTGCGGGCGGTCACAGCCGCGATTGGGACCTTGCAGCGGCCGATTTAATCGTGCACGAAGCGGGCGGGGAAATGACCTCACTGGCCGGCGAGCGCCTGGTTTATAACCAAACCGATGTTCGTCATGGATTGCTGGTGGCGGCGGGGCGTGCGCGACACGCGCATATCGTGAAACATTTTCGGGAAAACCCGATTCCGTGGTGATTGCGAGCATGTTTTTTGCTTGAATTCATCAGCCGGTCCTTGGTTTTAGGAAAGCACCTCATGTCCGAAACTGTGCAACCGCAGTTGCTTCACCTTGTTATCGGCGGCGAACTTCTCGACCTCGATCACGTGACCTTCAAGGACCTCGACAAGGTCGAGGTCGTCGGCTTGTTCCCGAATTACGCCACCGCCTATGCGGCGTGGAAGAGCAAGGCACAGCAGACCGTCGATAACGCCCACATGCGTTATTTCATCGTCCATCTCCACCGGCTGCTCGATCCGGGCCAAGACACGAAATCCTCCACTTGAAAGCCGCACTCCGAAAATTGGGCCGCGCACGCTGGCTGCAGCATGTCGCGGGCTTCATCGCGGCCGAATTCCTGCGCTTCGTCTGGTTGACCAACCGCTTCACGTTGGACCCACCCAACGTGTACAAGTATATGGAACCGGAAATGCCGATGATCATCGCCTTTTGGCATGGTCAGCATTTCATGATGCCGTTCCTCAAGCGCAAGGAATACCGGGCCAAGGTTTTGATTTCGCGTCACCGCGATGGCGAGATCAACGCCATCGCCGCGGAACGCCTCAATATCGGGACGGTGCGAGGCTCCGGCGACCACGGCACCGAATTTCATCGCAAGGGCGGCGTGACGGCGTTCAAGGCGATGCTGCGGGTGCTGGAAGAAGAAAAGGTCAACATGGCGCTGACCGCCGACGTGCCGAAAGTTTCGCGCAAGGCGGGCCTCGGCATCATCATGCTGGCGCGCGAATCCGGCCGGCCGATCCTGCCGGTCGTGATCGCCACTAGCCGTTTCAGGCGGTTGAACAACTGGGACCGTTCGGTCATTCATTTGCCATTCGGACGCGGCGTGATCGCCGGCGCCGACTTGATCTGGGTGCCGCGTGACGCAGACAGCGAGACCATGCAGGCGTTGCGGCTGCAACTGGAAGAACGGCTGAATGAACTGACGCGCCGTGCCTATGGGCTGGTCGGCCGTCCTGACGAGGGGCTTCATGCCTAGCGCGCTCCCAGCGACGCTTGCGACCTACCGGCGGCTGTCGGCGCTGGCTGCGCCGTTCGCCGCGCCGCTGATCGCGCGCCGGCTCAAGCGTGGCAAGGAAGATCCCGAACGCCTTGGCGAGCGCCGCGGTGTCGCGAGCATGGAGCGTCCGGCGGGACCGCTGATCTGGATTCATGGCGCGAGTGTCGGCGAGGTGCTGGCGGCCGCAGGGCTGATCGAGCGGCTGCGGGCACTGAATGTCCGTATTCTTTTGACGTCCGGAACCGTGACATCGGCTGCGATCGTGGCGCGGCGGTTTCCGCCTGACGTCATCCATCAATATGTGCCGTTCGACTCGCCGCGCTTCGTCTCGGCCTTTCTCGATCACTGGAAGCCTGGACTCGCACTGTTCATCGAATCCGATATCTGGCCCAATCTGATCCTGTCGAGCGCCGAGCGGCGCATTCCCATGGTCATCATCAACGGCCGGATGTCGCCGCGCTCGTTTCCGCGCTGGCAGAAACTGCGCGGCACGATCTCCGCGCTGCTGGAATGTTTCGATCTCTGTCTTGCGCAATCCGACCGCGACGCTGAACGCTTTGCAGTGCTCGGCTGTCCCAATGTGGTGACTTCCGGTAATCTGAAGCTCGATGTGGAGGCGCTGCCGGCGGATGTGCGCAAGCTGGAGCGCCTGAAAGAGGCGACGCAACGCCGTCAGATTTTTGTCGCGGCATCGACCCATCCCGGCGAAGACGAAATCATTCTCGATGCGCACCGCCGTCTGGCGTCGCGGTTGCCGCAACTGCTGAGCGTGATTGTGCCGCGTCATCCCGATCGCGGACCGGCGATCGCGCAGATGGTTTCCAATGCGGGCATGCAGGTGGCGCTGCGCTCGCAGGATGAATTGCCGGGCGGCGGCACGGATATCTATGTCGCCGACACCATGGGCGAACTCGGATTGTTCTACCGGATCGCGCCGGTGGTGTTCATGGGAGGCTCGCTGGTGCCGCATGGCGGACAAAATCCGATCGAAGGCATCAAGCTCGGCGCGGCAATCCTGCACGGGCCGCATGTGTTCAACTTCGGCGATATTTATGAATCGCTCGATCAGGCTGGCGGCGCCATTCGCACGGAAACCGGCGAAGACTTCGTCAAGGCGCTCGGGCATCTGCTGGTCAATCCGATCGCGCGGCAGCGCTCGGTCGAGGCTGCCGAAGGCGTCGTCAACAAACTCGGTGGCGCGCTGGACAAGACGCTGAGCGCGCTGGAGCCGTATCTGTTGCAGCTGCGGCTGGAGGGAGGAAGCGCCGATGCGTGAGCCGGCCTTCTGGTATCGGCCGCCATCGTGGATCTCACGACTGCTGACGCCTTTGGGCGCGATTTACGGCGCGATCACGGCGCAGCGCATGGCGCGCGCAGGCTCACGCGCCGAAATCCCGGTTCTCTGCATTGGCAATTATCACGTCGGCGGCGCGGGCAAGACGCCAACCACACTCGCGCTTGCGCAGTTTTTACGCGAGGTGGGCGAGCAGCCTTTTGTAGTCAGCCGCGGTTACGGCGGAGCGCTGGCGGGTCCTGTGCGCGTCGATCAGGCGGGACATACGGCAGCGGACGTCGGCGACGAGCCGCTGATGATGGCCGCGAAGGTGCCCGTCATTGTGTCGCGGGACCGCGTGGCGGGCGCGGCACTGGCGCGAGCACAGGGTGCAACAGTTGTTCTGCTGGATGACGGATTCCAGAATCCGGCGCTCATCAAGGATGCATCGCTGATTGTCATCGATGCCTCGCGCGGCATCGGTAATGGTTGCGTGTTCCCTGCCGGACCGTTGCGCGCGCCGTTGCCGCCGCAGATCGCGCGCACCGATGCGCTGGTGGTGATCGGTGCCGGTCATGCCGCCGATGATGTTGTAACGCCGGTTGCAACAAGTGGTGCGTCGGTGCTTCACGCGCGCCTTGTTCCCGATTCCGCCTCCGTGGACAGGTTGAATGGACAGCGCGTGCTCGCCTTTGCCGGGATCGGAGATCCGGCGCGGTTTTTCACGACGCTGCGCGCCAACGGCATAGATGTGATCGCGGAAAGAATTTTCGCCGATCATCATCCATTCACGCCGGACGAGATCGAACGGCTTGTCTCGGACGCCGCAGCAAAGTCGCTGTTGCTGGTCACGACAGAAAAGGACATGGCCCGCATTCGCGGCGATGTTCGTCTCCGGAAGTATGCGGATGCGATCGCGGCCCTTGCGGTCACGCTGGCGTTCGATGATGAAACGTTGCTGCGGGATTTCGTCGCGCTGCGCCTTTCAAAAGCGCGGCAGGCGGAGCGATAAATTCCGGGTGGTCCCGGCCTGGGCCGGGACCACCCGTAGAAAGTTGACGTATTGATGAAACGTTGCGGCTGAATCAAGCCTTCTTGAGCTGCGCCGGATAATGCCGCTGCAGCACGGCTTCCGGGGTCGCATAGGCTTCCTGGCGGTCGACACTCCAGTATTTCAGCTCATCCAGCGGGATGTGTTCGCCGGTGATGGCGCAACGGACATAGGAGCCGGGAGAGGTCACGCGGAAATCGCCGTCGAGATATTCGACCTGCGCTTCGCCCTGGCCGGAAGGCCCGAATTTATTGAGCACGATAACTGTCCTTGTCGGGTCCGGCAGATGGTGTCCGGGAAGAAGGCCCAAATATAGGCATACAGTCGGGGCGGCGAAACCCTTTTTGACGGATCAAAAAAGGTCGCCCTGGACCTTTTTGACGCCAAAATCGGTGGTGCGTTTCGTTGCGGGCTTTGCCGGCGCAGCCTTCGGCTTTGTATCGGGTGTTCCTTCACCATCCGCCGTTGCACCGACGCGTCCGTCGGCGAATTCGATGTTCAGCCGCTGATCGGGGCCGACATGGGCGGCGGCATGCAGCGGCTGTCCATGCTCATCGCGCACCAGCGCGAAGCCGCGATCCAGCACGCCCTTATACGAGAGCGCATTCAAAAGCTGCGCGACATATTTCAGCCGTGTCTCGCGCTGGCGGATGTGCAGGTCAGCGGAACGCCGCGCACTCGCTGCCAGCCGCTCCACCTTTTCCTTAGCCCGATCGATCTGCGTGCGAAGCGCGGTCACGGTGAGGCGTCCGCCGATAGCGGAGAGCCGTCGCTCGTAAACATGCGCATTGGCGCGCAGCGCGCGGGGCAACTGCGCGCTGGCACGGTCGAGGCGCTGGCGAGGGATATCCAGCAGTTCGGTGGCTTTCGGAAGCGCACGCGCCGCGGCACGCAACTCGCTGCGGCGATGTTCCTGGCCGCGCTGCCAGCACAGCATGGCGCGCCGTTCCAGCGATGTGACTTCGACAAACAGTTCGGCGCGCACCGGCACCGCCATTTCGGCGGCGGCGGTCGGTGTCGGCGCGCGCTTGTCGGCGGCAAAGTCGATCAGCGTCACGTCGGTTTCGTGGCCGACCGCAGAGATCAGCGGGATCATGCTTTCGGCCGCAGCGCGCACCACGATCTCTTCGTTGAATGACCAGAGATCTTCCAGCGAGCCGCCGCCGCGCGCGACGATCAGGAGATCGGGACGCGGAATCTGGCCACCATTCTCCAGTGCGTTGAAGCCATGGATGGCGGCGGCGATCTGTTCGGCGGAGCCTTCGCCCTGCACCCGCACCGGCCACACCAGCACGCGGCGCGGAAAGCGATCTTCCAGCCGGTGCAAAATGTCGCGGATCACGGCGCCGGTCGGCGAGGTGACCACGCCGATCACTTCCGGCAGCCATGGCAGAAGCTGCTTGCGCGCTTCGTCGAACAGGCCTTCGGCGGCGAGCTTCCTTTTGCGCTCTTCCATCAGCGCCATCAGCGCACCGACGCCCGCAGGCTCGATGGCCTCGATCACGATCTGATATTTCGACGAGCCGGGATAGGTGGTCAGCTTGCCGGTGGCGATGATTTCCAGGCCTTCCTGCGGCTTGAACCGCATCCGGCCATGAACGCCTTTCCAGATCACCGCCTCAATCTTGGCGCTGTCGTCCTTCAGAGCGAAATAGCAATGGCCGGAGGAATGCGGTCCGCGAAAGCCCGAGATTTCGCCGCGTACCCGCACATGGCCGTAAGTGTCCTCCACCGTGCGCTTCAGCGCCGAGGACAGCTCGGAAACGGTAAATTCCGGTGAATTGGACAGCGGTTCGGCGGCAGTGGCTTTCATCGAGGCTCGAATCTATTGCGGCGATCAAACACCATGATAAACCCTTCTATCATTCCAGAAACTGCGGTTCGACCCTTATCCATGAATATCCTTTTGATCGGTTCCGGCGGGCGTGAACACGCGCTGGCGTGGAAAATGGCGGCCTCGCCGCTCCTCACCAAATTGTGGTGTGCGCCGGGCAATGCCGGGATTGCGCAGGACGCGGAATGTGTCGCGCTCGACGTGGCGAACCATGGCGCCGTGATCGATTTCTGCAAGGTGAACAAGGTCGATCTGGTGGTGGTCGGGCCGGAAGCGCCGCTGGCGGGCGGTATTGTCGACGATCTCACGAATGCAGGGATCAAGGCCTTCGGACCGAGCAAGGCGGCTTCGCAGCTGGAAAGCTCGAAAGGTTTTACCAAGGACATCTGCAAGGCGAACAACATTCCGACCGCAGCCTATGAACGGTTTCGCGATGCGGACGATGCGAAGGCCTATATCCGCAAGCAGGGCGCGCCGATTGTCGTGAAGGCTGACGGTCTTGCCGCCGGCAAGGGCGTTGTGGTGGCGATGACGCTCGATGAAGCGGAAGCCGCGGTCGATGCGCTGTTCGCCACGGCCGGGGCGGAGGCGGTTGTCGAAGAATTCATGGAGGGCGAGGAGGCCTCGTTCTTCGTGCTGTGCGACGGCGAAAATGCGCTGCCGCTGGTTGCCGCGCAGGATCACAAGCGGGCTTTCGACGGCGACAAGGGACCGAACACCGGCGGCATGGGCGCCTATTCGCCCGCGCCGGTCTTTACCGATGCGGTGCGTGAGCGGACGATGGCAGCGATCATCCTGCCGACGTTGCGCGCGATGAAAGCGATGGGCATGCCTTACAAGGGCGTGCTGTTCGCAGGGTTGATGATCACGAAAGATGGCCCGAAGCTGATCGAATACAATGCGCGCTTCGGCGATCCGGAAACGCAGGTGCTGATGATCCGCCTGATGTCGGATCTTGTGCCTGCGCTGCTCGCATCCGTCGATGGCGAGTTGAAACATTTCGATCTGCGCTGGCACCCGGAGCCCGCGCTCACCGTGGTGATGGCGGCGAAGGGCTATCCGGGCGATTACGCCAAGGGCACACTTATCCAAGGTCTCGGTGACGCCGCGAAGGTCGAAGGCGTGGAAATCTTCCACGCCGGAACAAAGGCCGATGGCGGAAAAATTCTTGCCAATGGCGGACGCGTTCTGAACGTCACAGCGACAGCGAAGACCGTGAGCGAAGCGCAGCGCCGCGCCTATGAAGCGATCGATCGCATCGAGTGGCCGGAAGGTTTTTGCCGCCGCGACATCGGCTGGCAGGCGGTGGCACGGGAGAAGGAATAAGAAAGCTGGAGGCGCCTTCAAAATTGAGGTGCCGTTCCCGCCAACCGATCGGCGCAAAGCGCCGTCCGATGACAAGCTCCGGCGGGAAATCATACTCCAATGATAATCTGTTCTGCGTTGATATGAGAAGACGTGTGAGATCCTGTATTTCATATTGAGCTCGGTGGTGATGGGTCCCCGCCTGCGCGGGGACGACGTGAATACGGAGAGTTTTCCATGCCCGACCTCGCTGATCTGTTTCCCGGTTTCGCTTCTGAATGGATCAGCACACGCGGCGGTCGCATCTTTGCCCGCGTCGGCGGCAAGGGGCCGCCGTTGCTGCTGCTTCATGGTTATCCGCAGACCCATGTGATGTGGCATCGGGTCGCGCCGATACTCGCGGACCAATTCACGCTCGTGATTCCGGACTTGCCGGGCTACGGCTGGTCGGATGTTCCGAAGACAGACGAGAACCACACCCCGTTCACCAAGCGCGCCATGGCGCAGGTCATGGTCGAGGCGATGGAGCAACTCGGCCATGTCCATTTCGGCCTTGCGGGTCATGATCGTGGCGGCCGCGTCGCCTATCGGTTGGCACTCGATCATCCGGGGCGGCTGTCGCGTCTTGCGACGCTGGATATCCTGCCGACCTATGATTACTGGCTGAAGATGGATCGCAGTTTCGCGCTGCGCATTTATCACTGGGCTTTCCTCGCGCAGCCCTATCCCTTGCCGGAAAACCTGATTGCATCGAATCCTGACGACTATTTCGGACGGACTTTCAAGAGCTGGGCCAAGAAGGACGCGCCAAGCCCATTCGATCCGCGCGCCGTGGAGCATTACCTGACGGCACTGCGCGATCCGCTGCGCATCCACGCCGCATGCGAGGATTACCGCGCCGGAGCCTATACGGATTTCGAGCAGGACAAGGCCGATGTTGACGCCGGCAACAAGATCACCATCCCGTTGCTGGCATTGTGGGGCGGAGCAGGCATCGCTTCTTCGGCCTCCAGCCCGCTCGAGACCTGGCGCAAATGGGCCACCAATGTCCGCGGACATGCCATCGACGCCGGCCATTTTCTGCCTGAGGAAAATCCGCAGGCGACCGCCGACGCATTGTTGAAGTTTTTTTCGGAGACAAATTGAATGCCATTACGTGAAGCGCGCCGCGAGGACATCCGCCGGATTGTCGAGATGCTGGCCGATGACGAGGTCGCACGCGGGCGTGAAGATTTCTCCGGCGATATGGCAGCGTATCAGGCCGCATTCGACGCCATTGCCGCCGATCCCAACAACACATTGTATGTCTGGGATCACGAGGGCGCGGCAATGGGTTGCCTGCAGCTCACGTTCATTCCCGGTATGTCCTATCACGGCAGCTGGATCGCGAAGGTCGAAGGCGTGCGGGTCGATCGCTCATTGCGTGGTCTTGGCATCGGCGAGCAGATGATGGATGCGATGATCGCCAAGTCAAGGGCACGCGGCTGCAAGCAGTTGCAACTCACGACGGACAAGCGGCGTACGGATGCGCAGCGTTTTTATGCCCGGCTGGGCTTCGATGCTTCGCACGAGGGCATGAAGATCAATCTGTTTTAGGGCATGATCCCGAAAAGTGGAAACCGGTTTTCGGAAAAGATCATGCCCAAACAAAAAGATGGGCGACGAGTGTGCTTCAGCGAAGCTGGATCACACTCTAGCGCCGGGCCTTGAAGAAATTCGTTAGCAAGGCTGCGGCTTCAGTCTCGCCTACCGAAGGATAAACCTCCGGCACATGATGGCAGGTGGGCGAGGCGAAGAACCGCACCCCTGAATCCACCGCGCCGCCTTTGGGATCGCTCGCCCCGTAATAGAGCCGCCGGATCCGGGCGAAGGAGATCGCTCCCGCGCACATGGTACAGGGTTCCAGCGTGACATAGAGGTCGCAATCGGTCAGCCGCTCGCTGCCGATGAGCCGGGAAGCATCGCGGATTGCCAGGATTTCGGCATGCGCCGTCGGATCGCGGTCGGCGAGGGTGCGGTTGCCGGCCTGTGCAATCACCGCGCCG
The DNA here is from genome assembly GCA_964594185.1 of uncultured Afipia sp. Classification (GTDB taxonomy): domain Bacteria; phylum Pseudomonadota; class Alphaproteobacteria; order Rhizobiales; family Xanthobacteraceae; genus Afipia. The sequence continues at coordinate 13,066 of CAZQMD010000071.1, forward strand.
TCCCGCACGATCACGCAGCCGATGGGCACTTCCCTGGCTGTTTCGGCGATTTCGGCCTGTTTCAGGGCCAAATCCATGAAAGATCGCGCCGTCATGCCTCGTTTCCGGCAATAAACTCTGTTAGGAGAGTGTCTTCAGCAAACGCGAGAACCGGTTTTGCGCGAAAATGCGCCCTGATTTACAAGGGCGCGTGCCGCCAGCCAATTTCGCGTTGTGCGACAGTCCCATATTCCGCCCAACGTCCTGAGAGATCATTCATGCCCCGCGACAACGATAAAAACAACGGCCGTCCGCCGCGCCGTGAAGGTGGAGCAGGTGGCGGCTACAAGGCCGGCGGCAGGGGGCGCCCGGGTGGCGCGGGATCGCGCAGCGGCGGAGGCTCGCGCAGCGGTGGAAGTTCGCGCGATGAGCGGCCCGCGCGATCTGCCGGCCCACGCGGTGACAAGAAATTCGGTGACAAGCGCCCCTATGGCGAGAAGCGCGCTTACGCCGGCAAGCGCGACGATTTCCGCAAGGATGGAGCCGAGCGCGGACCGCGCAAGGATTTCGGTTCGCGGGATCGCGGCGAGGGCCGAGCATTTAAGCCGCGGGAAGATCGCGGCGAGGGACGTCCGTTCAAACCACGCGGCGATCGTCCTGAAGGGCGTTCATTCAAGCCGCGCGAGGATCGCAGCGAAGGTCGCTCCTTTAGACCGCGTGAAGACCGTGGCGAGGGTCGTCCGTTCAAACCGCGTGGCGATCGTTCTGAGGGGCGTTCATTCAAACCACGCGAAGACCGTGGCGAGGGGCGTTCCTTCAAGCCGCGTGAGCGCGATGACCGCGCGCCGCGCAGTGCCGGAGCCGGACGTTTTCAGGATAAAAAATTTGGAGACAGGAAGTTCGGTGAGAAGCAGCCTTATACGCCGCGCGGCGAGGGTGGCGATTCACGTCCGGCGCGCTTCAATCGAGATGATCGTCCGCAGCGCGATGAGCGTCCGCGCTTCAATCGTGACGACCGTCCGTCGCGCGGTGCGCCGGACCGTGGCCCGCGCAAGGATTTCGGCCGTGGCGAAGATCGCGGCAATGACAAACCCTGGCAGAAGCGTGGCCCGTCACGCGATGATGATCGGCGTGACAGCCGCCCTCCGCGCCGCGAAGGCGGTTTCGACAGGCCGCGTTTTGACCGTGGCGACCGCGACCAGAGCGAACGTCCGCGCTTCTCGCGTCCGCGTTCAGACAGCCCGCGCGAGGATCGCGCGCCGCGTGGCCGCATCGCAGACCGGTCTGACTGGCACGAGCATCCGCGCAATGACGCGCGCCGTGGCGATGATCGCCCGCGCCGAGACAACGAGGACAACAGCAAGGTCTTCGCCAAACGCCCTGCCTTCGGCGGTCGCGGCGAATATCGCGAGCGCAAACCCGATTTTGACAAGCGTGCGCCGCGCGCTGCGCCGGAAAAGAAAAAGTCCGGCGAACGGATCGCCAAGCTCGTGGCCCGTGCGGGCCTCTGCTCGCGCCGCGACGCCGAGGAATGGATCACGCAGGGCCGCGTGTCGGTCAATGGCCGCGTGATCAATTCGCCGGCGCTCGATGTCACCGCCAATGATGTCGTCACCATCGACGGCAAGCCGCTCCCCGAGCGCGAGCGCACGCGGCTGTTTCTCTATCACAAGCCGCGCGGCCTGATGACAACCCACGACGATCCCGAAGGCCGCCCCACGGTTTTCGATAATCTTCCCGAGGGATTGCCGCGGCTGATCAGCATCGGCCGTCTCGATTTCAACACCGAAGGCCTGCTGCTGCTCACCAATGACGGCGGCCTGTCGCGTGCGCTCGAACATCCAGACACCGGCTGGCTGCGGCGTTATCGTGTCCGCGCCCATGGTGAGGTGACGCAGGCGCAGCTCGATCAGCTCAAGAACGGTGTCGAGGTCGATGGCGTCAAGTATGGCTCGATCGATGCGACGCTGGAACGCGACAAGGGCTCCAATGTCTGGATCGTGTTTGCTATTCGCGAAGGCAAGAACCGCGAAGTCCGCAACGTCATGGCGCATCTCGGCCTTGAGGTGAATCGCCTGATCCGCGTGTCCTATGGTCCGTTTCAGTTGGGCGAGATCGAGGAAGGCCAGGTCGAGGAAATCAAATCGCGGGTGTTGCGCGAGCAGCTTGGCGAGAAAATCGTCGCGATGTCGGGCGCGCAGTTCGACAAGCCGGTCAGGCAGGCTGCTGAGGAAGACGACGCGCCGCGCGGCAAAGGCCGGGTCAAGCCCGCAAGAACAACGAACGCGCTGATTGCGGACCGCAAGGGCCGGAAGATTCTGGTGACGCGTGCGGGCAGCGAAGAATCACGCGCACGCAACGAAGATGAAGCCGGTGGCTTTGGCACGCCGCGCCGCCCGACGCGCGGCTATAAAGGCAAGCGCGACCTGAAGCCTCGCGACACTGCGGAAGACTGAGCACAAGCATGCGTGTCGTTGGTGGTCGCCTCAGAGGCCGCAACATTGCCTCGCCTGCGTCGAATGAGATCCGTCCGACGCAGGATCGCTTGCGCGAGTCGTTGTTCAATATCTTGATGCATGCTTATGAAAACCCGATCGACGGCGCGCGGGTGCTTGACTTGTTCGCGGGCACCGGCGCGCTCGGCATTGAGGCCGTCTCGCGCGGTGCGGCTTTCACGTTGTTCGTGGACACCGGCGCAGAGGCGCGGGCGCTGCTGCGTAACAATGTCGAAGCGCTTGGCCTCGGCGGCGTCACAAAAGTCTATCGCCGCGATGCGGCCAATCTTGGCCCAGCTTATCCGGTCGAGCCGTTCTCGCTGGTGTTTCTCGATCCGCCTTATGGACGCGGACTTGCCGAAAAAGCCGTTGTCTCCCTGCGCGACGGTAAGTGGCTGACGCCGGGTGCGCTTGTTGTGGTCGAAGAATCCAAGTCCGCGGGATTTGCGGCGCCGGATGGCTTTGAGGAACTCGAGCGCCGCGCCTATGACGAGACGGAGTTTGTATTTTTGCGAGCGACTTGAGATAGTCCGCAGCTCTTGCGTTGCTACGATTGGTTTCAAAGCGCGATATCTGAGACAATTCTGACGCTTCGGACCGGAATGGACGCTTTCATCACGAAGTGAGACTGTTTTGAAGATAAGCGTCGTTGGTTTGGGCTTTGTCGGCACCGTGACCGGTGCGTGTCTCTGCGAACTGGGACACGAGGTGGTCGGCGTCGATCTCGATCCCGGAAAAGTCGATCTTTTTTCTCGAGGCCGCGCACCTGTTCTTGAGCCTCATCTCGATGAACTCGTCGCCGAGGTCTGGCGCAGCGGCAGATTGCGCGGGATGTCCGATGTCGCTGCCGCCGTTGCAGAGACGGATCTGACATTCGTCTGCGTCGGCACATTGCGCAATGCCGATAGCACCCAGGATATTTCTGCAGTCGAAGCCGTCATCCAGCGGATCGGCGAGGCCATCGCCAGAAAGAAGGCCTTTCATTCGGTTGTCGTTCGCTCAACGGTTCTTCCTGGAACGACGCGTGGCCGCATCATGACTTTGCTGGAGCGCGCGACGGGAGGCTTCGTTGGCGAGGCGTTTGGATTGGCGAACAATCCTGAATTCACCCGCGAAGGTTCAGCAGTTGCCGATTTCCGCAAGCCGCCGCGCATTGTCGTGGGCGAAATCGATCCGCAGACCGGCGACAGACTGGCATCGATCTATTCGGGCATCGCGACATCGCTCATTCGTACCAGCGCCGAGGTGGCCGAAACCGTCAAGTATGCCGACAATGCCTGGCATGCCCTGAAGGTGGTGTTTGCCAACGAGATCGATGCAATTTCCCGTATCAGCGGGGCCGATGGCCGCGAGGTCATGGATATCTTTTGCGCCGACAGGGATCTCAACATTTCTCCGCTTATCTTAGGCCGGGCTTCGCTTTCGGTGGCCCGTGTTTGCCGAAGGATGTCGATGTTCTCACGCAATGGGGCCGGTCGAACGGCGTGGAGATTCCGGTTTTGGCCCATATCTCCAAGAGCAACGAAGGGGTGATTGCGCGCGCCGCTTCAGAGATATTGGATAGCGGGCTTTCCCGGATTGCTTTTCTCGGGCTGGCTTACAAGGCCGGTGTTGGCGATCTTCGCGGAAGTCCGATCGCTGTGCTTTTGAAGCGGCTTCTAGAAACGGGCCGGAGCGTCCGCGCTTTCGATCCGGATGTGTCGCGTGGCCGCGAACTGCAAACGCGGCATGACTACACGGACGATGCGCTGGAAGGTCTTGATGGCCTGTTGACCGATGATATCGATGACCTGATCGCGTGGGGGGAGATGGTCGTCGTTGCCTCTCATGCAGATCATTACTCTTCCGCTTTGTCGAAGCTGGAGCCGAGGCATATCGTTGTTGATCTTACGAGCGGACGAAGAAATATCTAGGCTCCTCCGAAAGAGCCGATCGACGCGGACTTGATGATGCAATTCCGAGTAAAAGTGTGCCGGGCAGATCGATGATGACCACCAACCCTCGCATATTCATTGTTGATTTCGATCTGGTTGGGTATTCGGGCCATTCCTTCAATCAGGTGCTCGGATTTTGTGAAGCTGCCCGAGAACGCGGGCTTGAGTCGCGCGTCTATGTCTGCCGCACAGCCGATCCGGAAGTTGCGAAGGAACTGAACGCCAGCGCAATACTTCCATCCGTACCGTGGCATGTCTCGAAGGATGCCATGTTGGGAGCAGTTGTGGATGGACAGCGCACGCTCAAGCCGCTGTGGGAGGACATCGAAAGTGCGGGCATTTCAAGGCAGGATATTCTGGTTGTCACATCATCGCGAGCTCAAGTCATCGTGGGTGTTGGCCAATGGATCGCAGCGCTTCCGGCTCAGGTGAGGCCAACTGTTTTCTTCAGATTTTTCAGAACTGATTTCTTCGACTTTCAGTCGATGTCCTTTTCAAAGGTCGCCTGGGCTTATCATTTCGCGGCCCGGATGCTGACGGGCTTACCCGGCGGAAGCAGGGTTTTCCTGACGGTCAACAACAAGAACGCAGTTGAGCATCTCGACAGGCTGACTCTCCGGCCTTCATTACTTCTGCCGGTCCCGAAATACTATGGTCTTGTGGCCGATAGACCCGAGGCCCGCATCAACGAGCCCGCAACTATTTATGTTCACGTCAATCGGTCGAGTCTCGAACCGGAGCTGATTATCCGCGTGGCAACTGCGATTCTAAAAAGCCGAAATGATGTGAAGTTCATCATCAGGTTTTGCGGATATGCGTTTCCAGCGCATACGGCTCAGAAATTTTCTGCCCGAAATCTCCTGACACGCAATGTAGAGTTTCGTTCCGGCGAGGAAAGCCCCGGGGAGTATCTGGCGGCGATCGAGCAGGCAGATATGGTCCTGCTACCTTATGACCCGGTAGAGTATCACGATATTGTTTCCGGGATATTTTGCGAGGCTGTCGCTATGGGCAAGGTTGCGATCATCCCGGCCGAAACGTGGATGGCGGACCACATCGCCGAAGGGCGTGCGGCAGGGACGTTGTTCCGCACGCGGAGCGTGGATGGCATCGTAGCGGCCGTTGAAAAAGCGTTGCAAGAGCGCGGGCGTCTGCAAGCAGAGGCGCATCGTTTTGCACCTTCCTTTCGCCGGGAAAATAGCTGCGCGAATAATCTGGACAAGATGATCGAACTGGCAGGACAAGTACACGATATGCGCTTGCCCTATGTTCCTTTGACGGACTGCGCCGCGGCATTGGGCTCGCAACATTATTTCGGCGAGGGCTGGAGCCTTGTCGATGAAGGTTTCGGGATATGGTCCGACGGCGAACGCGCCGAGATCAATTTTTCGATCCGGCCCACCGCTCGCCCGCTCTTTTTCAGCGCGCGGATTCGTCCATTTCTGTCCAAGAGCCATTCGCGGCTTGAGGTTTCGCTGACGGCGAACAATGTGCCGGTGGCTGAATGGTCGTTTGATGCAAAGCGGCAGGATCATCAGGATTGGTCGTGGCGCCATGTGCAGCTTCCTGAAGAAGCTGCTGCGAGTGGTGAAATCCAGATCGTACTTACAATCCGTTCACCTGCATCGCCCAGGGAATTGGGATTGTCGATTGATCACCGGAAACTCGGAATCGCGGTGCGAAAGTTCTCGCTGGGGCCTGATATTCCCGAACCGGAGGCTCAGGGGGCGATATCAACACGCTTGAAACTCAAGCGGTGGCTGAGGCGG